>JAISBV010000160.1 GCA_031266025.1 Eubacteriales Family XIII. Incertae Sedis bacterium | reverse complement strand
CGGCCGTTCGTCGCTTATGCCTATCACAAATTTGCCGCCGCCGTGGTTAGCGAGCGCGCAGCATATCTTCGCCGCCTCAGTCGCGTTATCCTTTGTTTTCCATTCCTTGAACTGGCAATGCTCGCCTTCTGTCGCGTTCAACAGTTCTTCTATGTTTTCGTATTTACTCATTCTAAACGCCTCACTTTTTTACGTGCTGATTGTTCAGCGCGGCGATTATTCCTTCCGATAGACCCTTGGCGACGCAGAAATCCCGGAGTTGCAGCACTCCAAGGCGGGATGGTCTCACCCGGTTGTTTTCCCATCGGTTTAGTGTAGCGAAGCTTACACTAAGCTCGCGGGCAAGGGACTCCTGCGATATGGCAAGCTTCTTGCGTATCTGTTTAAGGATCGTATCTATGCTCATCGGGTTCACCTCCGTGCCAGCTTATTATGACATAGGTTATAACAATAAGCAATCATTATTTTCATTTAGCGAAAAGCTTCGGAGCATACGCCACCACAAGTAAGACGGCTTTTTGGAGATTTACATCGTAGTGCGGTATTTCACCGTCATCAGCAATATTTACGGCAGCGTAAAACCGATCATGGATTACACGAGCAGGCGCGGCAGTACGGCAATAAACCTGATCATGTTAGGTTAATGCGTGGGGCAGTGGCTGCTTTAGCATAAAATTTGACTATGAATGCGCCATGAGACTGAAACTTCGTCCTTTGCTAACGCTTTAATTAAGTCGGCGGTCTGCTAAAATACCTGCTAATGGTAGAGCAGTTCGTCAAACTATTTCATATGCGCTCATTGGCACTTGGTGCAGATACTTCTTTGCGAGAACGAGCGTATACGGCGGTTATGTATATTCGGTGCGCTTACGAACAGATGACTTCACTCCTTGGTAAGGACGAGGTCACGGGTTCGAATCCCGTCGGAAGCTCCAAATTATCCTTGACATCAGCGGCTTTCTCGGCTTTGGGCGACGCGAGAGGCCGCTGATATTTTTTGCGTGCCGGTTCATTTGGCTGCCGTTGAAAGTTTGCATGATTATTGTTCTTTTTGCATAAACTTCAGGATTCCGGTTTTTCAGCTAACGATTCCAGCTAATGCGGAGAGTGTTCGCCCTGTCCGGAATCTACCGCGCCGGAGCGCAATACCTGCATAAGCCGCCTGGAAAGCTCCGGATCGTGTTGAAGCATCCGCAGGATGGTCTCCATATCCTCGTTCGACGGCGGCACCGCCGAAGCTGCCTGCGGATAAAAGCTGGTTTCCACCAAAAGGGAAAGTGTACGCTTTTCGGAGTCCAGCGCCTCGTTGTAGTTGCTCATAAGGACTTCCGGGGACTGTCCGCTGTTTTCCGCTACGAGCTGGTAATTGTTTTGCGTCAGCCGTACCTTGTGCATCTGGCCGGATTTGCGCAGCCCCTGGAATTCGATCTGATTTTCGATCCCGAGAGAGCGCTGCCATTGTTTGAATGTATCGTCAAAGGACTTCGGGTCTAAGGGCCGTCCGTCCGGATGGCAGAGCAGCAATCCGTAGTCGCGGTATTCATTTCCGAAAAACTCTTTACAGCGCTCAATTTCGTCGAGCCGTTCACGGATTTCCTGCAGGAGCGGCGTGGTAAGATACTGCTTGCGGTGGCTGCCCTCGGTTTTCGGGCCTTTGAGTATCAGACTGCTTTTTGCCCATTCGGACTGTTTCGGAAACACAAACAGTATCTCGTGACCGGGCAGCGTTGATAGCGATTCATCGGATACCCGCTGAACTTCTTGAGTGATCCACATGCTCCGGTCGTGAAAGTCAAGCGTTTTGATGTCTATGCCGGCGGTTTCTCCGGCGCGAAGAGAGCATACAAAAGCGATATGCACGGCAAGGTGGATCAGCTTGTCCTCTTTCATTGCATCAAGCGCTTTCAGCACCTGAACCGGATCCCACGCTTTACGCTTTTTAGTTTTTTCGGCAGGTGCGGTCGTTTCGGGCACTTCAGTGACGTACCGCCATTTCTTTGCTGTAGGAAATCCTGCCGTGAGGATATTGTAGCATTTCTTAACTGATGCGGAAGAGAGTGTTGCCGAATTCTTGGGATCGTGTCCGTAACGCTTTTTGTCAAGGTGCGGCTTCTTGTTCAAATGATCCACGAAATCGTCTATGTCCTCGGCGGTGATGGTGCTCATGACCCGCTTCCCGAAGTACGGCAGAATGTGATTTTTCAGGTTGGCATTGTAGCTGTCGTAGGTATTCGGGGAAAGTCTGTTCTTTCTTGCGTGGAACGGCAGCCACTTTTCCGCAAACTCCCGGTAGGTTTTATATGTGTTATCCTCGACCGTCGGGACTGAGGGTTCGTCAGCGGTCGTCTCGCTGTCAGTCATTTTACGCGCTGATTTTTCCATGGCGCGTTTGCGCTTGTATTCAATTACGGACTTTAGAAGTTCGTCGTATCGCTTGTTCTTCTGCAGATAGTCTATATACGCTTTTCGCTGTATCGCCTCCAATTCGGTTTCGTATGTTTCCCAGTGTTGCTTATGTTTGCCGGATTCGGTTTTGTAGGGGTAAATAACACTGTGGGCATTTCCCCTGGCTTTATATGTCGCCATAACGGATTCGTCCTTCCTGGTGTGATTTAGGAAGCGTCGCCCATTTTATTGAGCCACTGGTCAAAAGACTCTTTGTGGACTCGCAGGCAGCGCTTTCCCAAGTGCATGACCTTAAAATCAGTTGTCGTCTCGCAAAGATTGTACGCCTTGCGTACACTCACACCAAGGATTTTCGCGATCTGGTCAGCGGTATAGGTACGCTGATCAAATCCGCCGTGATTTTCACTGACATCGTTCATATGTCATCCTTTCACGGTCCGGCATCTGTTCGCGCGCGATGGGCCTCCTTTCAAAAAATATACCATTAGCAGGTAAGTTTATTATATCAGAGGGCCGAACCAAAATCAATATGGGAGCGAAT
Organism: Eubacteriales Family XIII. Incertae Sedis bacterium; assembly: GCA_031266025.1. Classification (GTDB taxonomy): domain Bacteria; phylum Bacillota; class Clostridia; order Peptostreptococcales; family Anaerovoracaceae; genus JAITLA01. The sequence continues at coordinate 6,567 of JAISBV010000160.1, read as the reverse complement.
TAACGCATTCCCCTCACAAGTATGTGCGATGCGGTTTGCTTTTTTTCAACGCCGACGGTGAAGCCTCAAATGGAGCGACTTGTAACCGGTATCTTCGTCTTCGTACACCTGAATATCATCCGCCTTCAAAACCGCCCAACCGGGGTAATTGTCATTCAGGAATTTCGGAGTCGAATATTTCTTTGCGTATATGATGTCGTAAAAGTCTGCGGGTTCGTACTTGCCGTCGTCAACGGTTTCCTCCGGGCGCTCAATGTTGTGCGAGGCCGACCAGCGTTTCCGTATGTGGGTTCCTTTGGCCGGCTCTGCAAAAACTTCGTCCAGTTCGTCGAATATCTCACCGAAACTCTTTGATAAATATATGTAGAGAGCGGCGGGATCGTCGTCGGATAATGATTCCGGGCTTGTGTACTTGTATCCGATTTGCTGAACATCAACGTAGCCGATCATTTCGCCAACTTTTTTGCCCTTACGCTTAGGGCGGCGCCATAAATCCTCCATTTCCGTTTTTGAAAGCCCAGCGGACAGGAGCAGATGAATATGCAACCGCACCGCGCCGGTGGTTCCGGATGGTTCGCCCTCAAGGACTCTTATATACTTGAGATTAAGACCATGTTTTTTCTCGGCATTCCTGAGCCGGCGCAAAAATTTATTTGACTCCTGTTCGGCTGCCTCAAACGTTGCAGGCAGGTTTTTATCACTGAACGTAAGTGTCAGAAAGTAGTCGCCGGGGTCGAAATTCTTTCGGGCAATATTCGTAAGATACCGCTTCGCTCTGCGCGAGTTGATTTCGCGTTGCTTGGGAGATGTCAGATGCGTCGCTTTGGCGCGGCCTTTTTTTCTCGCCGCAGTTATGCTTGAGGTTTTGATGGGAAAAATATCAACCTCCATATATTGGCCTGAAATGATTTTCTTCTCATGAATAATTGCTGTGGATGACATAGGGTGTATCCCTCCTTGTAGTTGATGGTATATGGGAGCGCATATGTGTGCAGGGTATGGGCGGGACTGATTGAGCTATGTGCTGTGTCGTATTCCTGTATGGGATGTACTGTTGGGTTAGAGGTGTTGTCCAAATACGAAGCATATAACAAGCTCCGATAGAATATTATGTCAGAAGCGAAATCGAAAATTGAAATTGGGCGAATCCGAACGAAAAACAAGCACTGACATAGTGCTGCCTGAATCAGGCGTTGCATAACACCGACTTCGATACGCCAAACGCCCTCGCGTTTCACAGCCGGGAACTTCATCCCACGATGTAATGATGTTTTTGACGGCCATCTATGATCGCATTCTTTCTTTTGAAATGCTTGCCCGCGCCGTCAGCATACCAAGTGTATTGGCTGCTGCGTATATGCCGCCGGAGCCTAAAGCTTCTTTTTCCGCGACGGTTCTCCTTTAGCCGTACATATGAGTATGTGTCGCTGATACACAAACACTTTCTCCCGGACAGCCAATTCACACGGCATAACTTAAAAAAGGCTTGGAAATACAAGATATTCTCCAAAAATCCATTTTTCAGAAAATTTTTTGTTTTCCATCTTGACAAGTTATTCCGACAGGTATATATTTGAATTTAGAGAACTATAATTTGAGCAAAATCCCCGCGATCCCGCCCGTATATACGGGCGAATGCCAAACCACCGCGCTTGCTTGCTCAGCAGCGCGATATGGGGCGTTCTTTGCACGGCCCTTGAAAATCGGAACTACTCCGCTCCGTTTCGGGGATCAGCGGAATCAGATTCGCATTCGGCAAGCCTTTCCGCAAGCGTGTCTGCCGAGAACCGCGAAAGATAGGCGCGCTCCCCGCTTGTGATGATAATAGCCCTCGCGCTTTTGTCGTCCGTGCAGTCAATCAGCGATTTCCTGTCACGGTACTCTTGGACAAGAGCCTTGAACTGCTCGGAGCCGGCGCTGGCTATACCCTCGACCACATTGGGCTTGACATAGTTGCCGAATCCTATGCTCAATAGCTTCATAATGTTCCTCCTGAATTTGGTGTTGGCGCCATGAAAATCAGGCGCTATTCAGTATGTGCGAAGCGCGGCACAAAATATATTGGTGTATAAATATTCATAAATCATATGCATTTATGCAAACACAAGCAACTGCGGCACGGTCGTAAAAACAGCCCCCGAAATCCGATTTTAGCGAAAATTCCCGTTTTGAGAAACGGACTCTCCTTAGAGAAGACGATAAAGCATATAACTATATTCGGATTTACCAAACTATATTCGGATGTAGCGAGGTTTATCGACCGATAAACGGATTCAGCAAAACCGAATCCAAATACGGAGATATAAACGGATTCATCACCAAAAATCGCCGAATTTCTCAAACACGCCAGTCGCAAGCTCGTAAAAACACCAAGCAAACACCAGTACAGAACGAAAAACAGAAAATAAACGGATATATTCGGGTTCATAGAACTATATTCGGATTTGCAGGAATTTAAGCCTCCCCACCCTCTCTCCGCCCTCACCCCTATCTCCATCCATCCGTCATGCATATTCATACACCATCCGTCCGCGCCCCCTCTCCGTTCTCCTCTCTGTTTCTCCCCTCAGCACCATTATCCGCCCGCATCCACTCTCTCCACCACCGCTATCCGCCGTTCACTCACCACCGCTGCGGAAGTCGCAGGCATCCGCCGTTTGAGGCCCCTCGCTGGCAGGGCGGGCGCACCCGATTATGTGCCAATGGCATACACTGTATGTGCCAAAACACGATTTGGCATACACTGTATGTGCCAACACAGGAAGCCAGCAGATTGGGCTGTATGCAAACGCCTGCGCGGCAACAGTCGCGTAAAAGAAAAAGAACGAAAGAGCGATATATAGCGAAAGAGCGAGAAACAGAGCTCCAAATGCCGGACAACTAAATTCAGAAATAAAAAAGATTCAGCCATCGCAGGCGTCGGCCCGCCATCTCCCACCGCAGTCTTATCCCTGCGCAACCAGCCCGCCTCGACCGCACCTCGTCTTTTTCTTTCCCTGAACATCTGCCCGGCTCTCCCCTCGTGGTAGGCAACAGTCAGTGCCAGCAACCACACACAACAGCCCGAGTGGGCAAACGCGGATATCAGCCCAAACCAGCAACCGCAGATAACAGTTCAATCAAACCGCCGCGGACAACGGTCAGAAAGTCCGCCACGCGAAACATCTGACAGCATCCGCAATGAACGACCGAAAATCCGCCACGGCAAACGCCCGGACACGGCAGAAAACAGCCGCTCGCGGACAGCCAAAGACAACGGCATGACCGCCTACAAAACAATATATCGCGGACAGCCAATACAATACCCGCCGACAGCCCAAGCGTGAACCCCTCGCCCCGGCAGAACGAACTGACAGATTCCCGCCGACAGCGGACAATAATAGCCATAGCCCCGGACAGCCAAAAAACGAATCCTCCGACAAAGAAAAACGGCAAGCGTTCGCCTTGCGGTATGTTTTTCTTCAAATCGGATTCGCATCGCTTTCTTTTTTGTTCGATGCCCTTTCCTCAAGCGCCGGCACAGCTTTGCTTTTTCGTTTTCGTTCCCACACACGCCGACCCCGGCCCGTTCCGGCAACGCGCAGGAGTTTGTCCGCAAATTATCGCCGGCTCACATCGGACGTAAAGTTTCGCAGGCCGGCATCGACCGCAAATTATTCGCAGATAGGCAACAAGCCCGCAAAATCAAGCCCGGCTGTAGATTTGATCTGAGGAACCAGTTGTTCTACAAATATCTCGTAAGGAATGTTTCTGTAGCCATTCGCGAACACGCCCTCAACCAACGCCTTGCCGCTTTCGTCGCCCATATACTCCTCAAGTGTCAGCTCGCTGTCTTTTTGCACCGCTTTTACGCCATGCTCAATGCAGTATGCAGGCATGGTGTCTATTGTCTCACCGTCGGGGAATGTCGCAACCCAGAAACCTGGAGACACACTTGCTTTGTTTCCGTTTGTGTATTCCAGAAATTCGCCTTTGTCGCGCTCTGATATCTCTCCGTCTGGGTTAGTATTATATACGTACTGCAACTTGATTTTTTGTCCCGCTTTCAGATTATGAGAAATCTCTTTGTCGGAATAATGTTTTTCCATGTCTCCCCACCAATCAACGGTAGCGGCGCTCGCATTTATGCTAAACGCAGGGAGCAACCCGATGAGCACGGCAAGGGTCAGGAATACGGATATCATCCGTTGAAAAATACTGCTGGATGTTTTGCTGGATATACTCATTTACTAAGTCCTCCTGTGTAAATACTATGGATTCCTCTCCGGCCTTCTAAGAGCTGTCCGGCGGCGAGGCGCGAGACCTATAATTGATGAATTTGATATTTGCTGAACGCATTGATTCAACCTCCTCTTCAATAGATGGTGCTTTCTCAGTATGTAAGACATGGTTTCAAAAATTCGTTGCTTCCAACAATGGGTCCTTTATTACGGCGCGAGAGCAAGTACACATAAAATGCTTCTTTTTGCTAATTGGCTGGCACATTCGCTTCGCGCTATAATACCTCGTTGCAAAATAACAGCCGTCAAAATTAACTGCCTTGTTCTGACATACTGTGTCATCTTTAAGAAAAGAGGCAATATTATGGGTATTTCATCAGGCCAGAGCTGGTCAGAGCATTATGGCGAAAGCGAAGGCCGATCAGGAAACGGAGATTTATACAATTTCGGTCATGGGTATAGCGAGACTCATCACTCATCAGGACGCGGGTATAGCGAAGGCAAATCCGCCAGAATAGACCCATATGCCAATTATGGAACCGGGTGTAGTAGCTCAAATAGCCATGATTCTGCGGAACATACGGTACGCGCGAACAACATACCAACATATCCACAAATATCTACCGGTATGTCAGAACATATCGGTAAACAAACGAAGGAGCCCCCACCAATGTCTTTTGCTATAGCGGCGTGTTTCAAAGATTATGCGATCATTGCCGCGGATACGCGTTCGACTACATCGTACCCAAACGGAGAACGCAAACACGATGACGGATACAAGAAAATTGCCTGCATCCCAAACACGAATATTGTAACGTATTCTACAGGGGTAAATATGTTTGCAGGAAAGAACTTTGAGCAAATCGCGTCAGAGATAACAGCCGACAATGCGATTGCCGTATGCTTGGAATTTGCGTCTCATATAAAGCCAACTCTGTGCGGCAACGACAAGACATATGTTACTGCTGTTGAGTATCGCGGCAATACCCTGTTTTTGGCTGAGTGCGATATAACTTCGTCTACATTTAATATAAATCAAACAGCAATTGACCCCAGCAAGATGGGCGAAGGAGGTTGGCGCTCGTTTTACAGTGGGCCGGATTGGGCGAGGAACCTCACCGCTTCTGTAGATTTTACTGGATATATTGTTTCACAACGCGAGGCCATCGTTGCGTTACGCAACTATATCAAGGGCTTGATTTTAATCAGCCCCCTGATGAAAGAAAGCCGCGGAGCGATTGGCGGCAATGTGGACATGGTTCTTCTAAAACCTGAGAGCGCGCCAGAATTTTTAACTTTTCTGTAAGCGTAGCATAAGCAAGAAACAAGATGCAGCTGAAATAATTTCGGTAACAAGCAGAAAGCGCCCTGAAAAAGGCGCTTTCTGCTATATAAGTATGTGGCTTGTGTAGGGTGCGCAAACGCACGTGAACCATTCGCGAGGTGGGACATGACGCTACTTTTTGGGGTTGATGTATCATTTTCTTTAATGTATAATGCGGTTGCGCCGTTCAACATAACATGAGCAAAGAATCCCCTTGCTTCAGCTATGGGGAGGAATTGCGCCCAGTTCCCACCACCGCATAAAGCAGAATTCCACACCAAAATCTCACATACTATATATAAGATTGGAGGCACGCCCTAATGCAAGTAACGCTTACGGCTAAAGTACAAATATACCCGACAGCAGAACAGCGCAACGCGTTGCTTGCGTTCCAAAGCGCCTACACTGCCGCATGCAATGACGCGTCGCGTTACATCTATGCCAAGGGCATGCCAATCAGGGCAACCGGCCTGCAACACAAACTATATCGCAAAACAAAAAGAAAGCACAATCTCCCCTCAACCGCAACGTGCAATGTATTTCGCATAGTTGCATCCAAGTACGCATCAGCGAGGTCAAACGGCCATGAATTTGCCCTTTGTGAATTCAAGCGCGGTGAAAGCGCGTTCACAAGGGACAAAGACTACTCCCTATCAAAAGGTAAGCTATCTATCGCGACACTACAAGGGCGCACACTTGTTGATTACGACACAAAAGCCCTCGCCCAGTATATCAGCAACGAATGGAAACTCGGCACAGCGCGTTTGGTCTTCAGGAACGGCAAGACATATTTCCATATAGCAGTAACTCAAGCCTTCGCTGAACCCGAACTGAGCGAGTCCAAGGTAGTTGGCTGTGATGCAGGCATGCGTTTCCTGATGACAACCTATGACGGCAAGAACACCAAATTCTACAGCGGTGCGCAAGTCAAGCAGAAACGCGCAAAGTACAAGCGCGCAAGGACATCCCTGCAAAAGAGGCAAACAGCAAGCGCGAGGCGCAGGCTTAAAGCCATTGGTTCGC
>JAISBV010000161.1 GCA_031266025.1 Eubacteriales Family XIII. Incertae Sedis bacterium | reverse complement strand
TGATTACAGCAATGAGGTTACACCTGTTCCCATCCCGAACACAGCAGTTAAGCTCATTTGCGCCGACGATACTCGGCGGGCAGCCGCCCGGGAAAATAGGACGTCGCCGGCTTCTTTTTGAAATTTATTAGGGTATTGAACCCACTCCAAATACTTCCTATCGTATCAAACTGCCAATATCTCCAATACCCCGTAGTCTTGCTGCGGGGCAGTTTATTACGTAAACGGGTTCAATACCCGTTCGCAAGCTCCGGGCATGCGTACCCCGCAGCTTGCCACGCTTCCTTTTTCCGGTGCAGGTATTGAACCCACTCCCAATAACTTCCTATCGTATCAAACTGCCCGGCTCTCTAATACCCCGTAGTCTTGTCGCAGGGCAGTTTATTTTTCCGCCGCGATTTTTTTCTGTATATAATTGCCGTTCTGTGATACAATATATGCGTGTAATACATTTACAGTACGTTACAGGAAGATGCGCGCAGGGAAGGGCAATATGTTTGCGTTAAAGGTTGTTTTTGTGATATTGCTGTGCGCGCCGCTCGTTTACTTGGCCGTGGTCTTGCTCGGGAAGTTATGCGACGGAGTTATCAGTAGGCATAAAGGGTAGTTGAATGCATGCCGGAACCGGTTTGTTCGTGAGCATGGAGGGGTCGGATTCCTCCGGAAAATCCACACAGATAAAGCTTCTCAGGAAATATTTGGAGTTGCGCGGTTTGGATGTGACAGTCGTGCGTGAGCCGGGCGGCACAGCTATAGGAGAGCGGATCAGAGCCATTTTGCTCGACAACGCGCATCCCGAAATGGACTATCTGACAGAAGCCATGCTCTACGCGGCGTCCAGGGCGCAGATGGTTTCACAGATCATCCTACCCGCGCTCGATGCCGGAAAGACGGTGCTCTGTGACCGTTTCGTGGATTCAAGCATAGCGTATCAGGGCGGCGGGCGGCGGCTTGGAGATGTTGTGGACATGATCAACGCATACGCGGTGCGGGGCTGTATCCCCGATGTGACCTTCTTGCTCAAGATCCGACCCGATATTGCTGAAATCCGCAGGAATACGCGCGAAAACGACCGTATAGAGAGTGAGACGCTCGCATATCACGAGCGCGTTTACGAGACATTTTTGACCTTGGAGAAAAAACACTCGGACAGGATAGTAGGCGTTGACGGCACGTTGAGCGCAGACGAAATAAGCGCCGAGATTATAAAGCGCGTGGATGCGTTACTGCGGAGCAAAAATGCCGGACTATAGCGACGCCGTCTCGCGGAAACGCCTTATGGCCTTGGCCGGCGGCAAACTCCTTCATGCGTATATCTTCGAAGGCGCTCGCGGCACGGACAAGATGCGCGCGGCGGAGACATTTGCCAAGACCGTGCATTGTCTCGGTGAGACGCCGAAGCCCTGTGGGATATGTTTGTCATGCGTCAAGGCGGAACACGGAAATCACGAGGATATACTTTATCTGACGCGAGACGGAAACAGCATCGGTGTGAAACAGGTAGAGGAATTGCAGATTCGGCTGCGCGGCAAGCCTTTCGCGTCGGAGCGCGTGATAGCTGTCATTGATGAGGCGGAGCGTATGACGCCTCAGAGTCAGAACAAACTTCTCAAAACGCTTGAAGAGCCGAGCGGCGGCAATATTATCATATTACTGACGTCAAATTCCGCCCTGCTGCTCAAAACGATACAATCACGGTGCGCTGTCCTGCGTCTCGGCGCAGTCGGCGCGGCGCCGGCCGGTGATTTTGCGGAGCTTGCGGCGGCGTTTTATGCAAAACTTACGGCCGGCGGCGCATATTACGAATTGTACAAACTTGTCGGCGCGGCGGCTGAGCGGGACGCGTCGAGTGATTTTCTTGACGCTCTGGAAATCCGACTGAGGGACGCTCTTGTTTCCGGTCTCGGCGCCGGGCGGCAAGAATATCCTTCACATGACGATATATTGCGCTTCGCAGACTGTGTTGAGGACGCAAGACGTGGCGTAAACGGCGGGCTTAACGTCAAATATGCTTTCAAGACTATGATCTTGAATATGACGACGGATACGAAAGCAAAACCATAACCATGACATGTCGTCAAATTATTGGGAGATAAATTATAAAAATGGCAAAGATAGTAGGCGTATGCTTCAAACAAGTCGGGAAAGTATATCATTTCGATCCGGGCAATTTGGAGCTCAGATGCGGCGACAGGGTAATAGTTGAAACCTCTCGCGGGTTAGAGTTCGGATATGTGAAGGGATGCGTCCGCGAGGTTCCTTCATCCGAGCTTGTCGCTCCGCTGAAAAAAGTTATGCGCACGGCCAATGAAAGAGATATTCTCAAACATGACGACAACCTGAAAAAGAGGGAAAGAGCGATGTCGCAATGCCAAGAGAAAATCAGGAAACACAATCTGGAAATGAAGCTTATCGACGCCGAATACGCGTTTGACAATACAAAAATCGTATTCTATTTTACTGCGGACGGGCGCATTGATTTCAGAGAGCTTGTCAAGGATCTCGCAAGTGTATTCAAGATGCGTATTGAGCTCCGTCAGATAGGTGTTCGCGACGAGGCAAAGATGCTCGGCGGCGTCGGCGCTTGCGGCAGGAGTCTGTGCTGTCATTCATGGCTGCCTGACTTCGAGCCCGTGTCGATCAAGATGGCGAAGATTCAGAACCTTTCGTTGAATCCCACAAAGATATCAGGCAGTTGCGGCAGGCTTATGTGCTGTTTGAAGTATGAGAACGCTACATATCAAGCTTTGAGAAAAGGTATGCCCGATGCGGGGGATCGCATTGCGACAAACGACGGCAATGCCGTCGTTGTGGATTCCAATATCCTTATGAATCAAATCAAGGCGAGACTCATTATAGAAGAAAAGACAGTGGATACACCCTTGAAACTAAGCTCGGAATTCCGTTTCTACAAAAAAGAGGATATAAAGCGTATAACGGCCAAACGAAAGAAACGCCATGCCGAAGAGTTTCTTGAATCGACTGCGGGGAATTTGCCTGAGGACGTAAAGGCTTTATTGAAAGAATAGATTTATTCCGTCAACATACCTCTGAATTGCAACGAACAGAGGGGCGCGCAAACGCTCGCCCCTCTGTTTGTATGCCGATTTGGATTTCGGCGGGAAATTACCCGTCGCTAAAGCGATTTCATTTCCGCAATGCAATTTTCGCAGACGATCTTCTCGTGTATCCTTTTTACATTTTTCGCGTCGCCGCAAAATATGCAAGCCGGTTGGTACTTCTTGAGGATTATGCTGTCGCCGTCGACGTAAATTTCAAGAGGATCCTCTTTCTTGATGTCGAAAGTCTTCCTCAGTTCTACCGGAAGAACAACTCTGCCAAGCTCATCAACTTTTCTTACAATCCCTGTTGCTTTCATTTTTTTCCCTTTCTTTTTCTTAATCCAATACACCCCTGTTGTTGCCAATCATTGAAAAAACTGACTTACCCGAACAGTATAGCATTCTTTCAGGATGATGTCAATAGAGTTCCAATAAATTTCCAACTATTTTTTTTTCGATTTATCTCCCTCTTTTTTGTCGATCCGAATCAGATTCTTCAATGAACCAAAGGCATTGATAATGGACGTCAGAGCCGCGACTGTACTTTGATTCCCCTTGATAATATCGGCCAGACTGCCCATGGATTCGGTAGCGTCGCCTATAAGTTTGTCTACATCCTTGCTTCGTTTCGCGGCAATCTCAGAGATCACCTCGGCGTCGGCAAGTATCTTGTTGACGGATTTGACGGTAGCGGCCAAGTTCTTGATCAAATACGCGCCGTAGAAAACCAGAATAATCAGGCCGATCCCCAGTACGATCAAACCGGCCTCCCTCATCGTGATAGCAGCATCCATGTAAGGCTCTCCTTCTTTAACTAAACCGAATACCACTTATATTATCTACCAAGATGACGGAAAACACAACAGATTTTTATAAAGTTCTGAAATTTTATTACGAAAACGGGTTCAATGCCTGTAATTTGCTGCGTTTTATTGTTCATAAATTTTGTTTTTAAAATATAAAATTTTACGTATAATAACAATTGTAATTATTTCGACAAAAATGTATAATAGGCAAATAAGGTTCGTTCGAGCCCTGCCGGCGGAGACGCCGCGTTCATACAGCACGCGATTTTTCGGAGGAATGAATGGCCAAATATATAGTTAAGCAGAGTCTTTCTTTGAGCGGAGAGGTTGAAATAAGCGGTTCAAAAAACGCGGTGCTGCCCATTATGGCCGCCGCGCTTTTGACTGATGAATTGTGCGAGATAACGGGCGTACCCGCGTTGCGCGATGTAGACGTCATGTGCGGGCTTATGCGCGGCATAGGCGCGCGCGTAAACGAATTTTACAGCGATAAAGCCATAGAGATCAAAACGGACAAAATAGATTCGGAGGAGGCGCCGAACGAGTTAGTGAAGAAGATGCGAGCTTCGGTGCTCGTCATGGGGCCGCTGTTAGCGAGGACAGGCCGCGCGCGTATTGCCCTCCCCGGCGGCTGCGCCATAGGTACAAGACCCATAAACTTGCATCTGAAAGGGCTGAAAGCTCTTGGGGCCAATATTTCGTCCGAGAACGGCTATGTGATAGCATCGGCGGATAAGTTGCGCGGCGCCAATATATATCTGGATTCCCCAAGCGTCGGCGCCACCGAAAACATAACAATGGCGGCTGTGCTTGCCGAGGGAACGACCGTTATAGAAAATGCTGCGGAAGAGCCGGAAATCGTGGACATGGTGAATTTTCTGAACAAGATGGGCGCTAAGATAAAAGGCGCGGGTACAGATACTGTCAGGATAGAAGGCGTGAAAAAACTAAGCGGCGCGAAGCACGCCGTAATACCTGACCGCATTGAGACGGGAACATTCATGCTCGCCGCCGCTATCACGCGGGGCAATGTGCTGATTAAGAATGCGGTTTCGGATCATGTCAAGCCGATAACGGCTAAACTGAAGGAATGCGGCGCCGTTATAGACATTGTCGACGACGGCTTGACTGTTGATGCCCGGCACGGGATTTTGACGTCAACTGACATCAAAACGCTGCCTTATCCGGGCTTTCCGACGGATATACAGTCCCAATTCATGGCATTTTTGACGACGGTGCACGGGGCGGGCATGGTAATAGAGAATGTCTTTGAGAACAGATATATGCATGTCAATGAACTCAATCGCATGGGAGCCAATATAAAGATAGAAGGTAGGGTAGCTATCGTGGAAGGTGATCGGCGACTGCACGGCGCCGAAGTGTTCGCGACCGATCTGCGGGCCGGCGCTGCGCTTGTCTTGGCGGCCTTGGCGGCAAGAGGCACAACACAAATCTCAGAGATACATCACATAGAGAGGGGTTATTCGGCGTTCGCAGAGAAACTGAAAGGCATCGGCGCCGACATAATCCGCATGGAAGAATAGCCGCGACGCTTGCGCCGCGGCTTTGTGTCCGTGATTGCGAGTCTAACCGCCAAATCCGCTCGCGGAGACTCTTTCTTCAAGGTCTTCATCGACTTTCTCTTCAAGGATTTTTTCGTATTCAGCGAAAATAGCATCCTTAATCTTGTTTCTGGTTTCCGAAACAAGTGGGTGCGCGATGTCTCTGAAGTCTCCTTCGCCCATCTTCCTGCTTGGCATGGCGATAAACAGGCCGTTTTGACCGTCGATGATCTTTATGTCGTGAACCACGAACTCATCGTCAAATGTTACGGAAACCACGGCCTTCATCTTTCCTTCGTCGCTTACTTTGCGAACCCTGACATCAGTAATTCTCATAATGAAAACCAACCTTTCTGCCGCATGAGCGGACGGCGCATTCCTATGACGAAAAATTGCGGACATACCGCTTTATCAATTAAAAACCCTTTGAGCCTTATGCCGGGCGTGAATGGCATTGCCCGGGCAGCCCATGCGCCTGTCTCAATTAGTATTATACAATACTTTTAATTTTTTACAAGCGGTTTTTCAAAAATTCGCACAATTCGCGCCGTGGTGTCATAAATGGAAATATATTTTCGCCAAAATAGTGCCTTGATGCGCGTTTTATGGTATTATAGATAGAAGGATGCGTCTTTTTGGAGGAGTGCATGTCTGTTTTTTCGGGAAAGAAACGCATACATTGCGTGGGCATCGGCGGAATCGGTTTATCCGCAGTGGCGGAGATATTGATGGCGAGAGGGTTCCGCGTGTCCGGCTCCGACATGAAGGAGAGCGAGATTACTGATCGCCTTATGGCGCGCGGCGCGACCGTTTATCTGGGGCATAGGCCCAAGAATATAGCCGGCGCCGATTTGATAGTGTATTCGGCGGCGGTTTCTCCGGAAAATCCCGAGCTCGTTTCGGCGGCGGCGGCGGGCGTCGGAACCGTAACGCGCGCGGAGGCTCTTGGGGCGCTGATGGCCGACTATGAGAACAGCGTCGCTATCGCGGGAACGCACGGCAAGACCACGACCACGTCCATGATATCACTTATTTTGAAGGACGGCGGCGTGTCGCCGACAGTGCTTGTGGGAGGCAATTTGTCGGAGCTCGGAGGTAATGTGGAAGTTGGCGACGGCGCGTACTTCGTCACGGAAGCCTGTGAGTATATGGACAGTTTTTTGAGCTTGTCTCCGAAATACGCCGTTATACTTAATATAGATTCGGATCATCTTGACTATTTTATGGATATAGATCACATCGTGCGCTCTTTCGACAGTTTTGTCAACCGGACGCCGCAAAACGGCGCGATCGTGGCTTACGACGCCAATCCGTTCGTAAACAGTATTTTGAAAAATCTCAATAGGCGGGTAATAACGTTCGGTTTTCACGAACGATGTTCTTATGTCGCGACCGACATAGCGTTCAATCAGGCGGGTATGCCGAGGTTTTCTATTCTCTGCGAGGGCAAGAGACTTTGCGCCGTGCAGCTTGCCGTACCCGGCGAACACAATATCGCGAACGCTTTGGCCGCGTTTGCCTGTTGCCATGACATGGGCGTGGATGCGGAATCAGTCAAGCAAACCATAGAAAAATTCGAGGGTACGCAAAGACGCTTTGACCTGCTTGGCGAAACAGAAAACGGCGTGCGCATCGTGGATGATTACGCGCATCATCCGGCCGAGATCACGGCGACGCTGAAGGCCGCCAAGAATACGCCGCACAGGGATCTGTGGTGTCTGTTCCAACCGCATACATACACGCGAACTATCGCGCTCTTCAATGAGTTTGTTGAAGCGTTTGACTTGGCCGACAAACTGATGATGGCTGAGATATACGCCGCCCGCGAAAAAAACATACATAAGATCAGCTCGAAAGCTCTCATAACCGAAATCAACAAAAGGCGTTCCGACGGAGGCGCCGAATATTTTCCCGATTTCGATGAAATGGCCGCTTACGTCAGGGCAAACGCCAAGCCCGGCGACCTCGTTATCACGATGGGGGCCGGTGATATCTACAAGGTGGGCGAGATGATATTGGAGATGGATCACGCGGGCGTCGAAACCGAGGTTACGCGAGGCGCTCCGATATACTGACAAAAATAACGGTCGTTGATTGTAACTGTTACGAACCGAGGATTGATAAGGAGACCGTATGAGCGATTTGCTTGATATGTATCAAAATCAGGCGGCCGAAAGGCTGCGCATAAATCTCGGCCACGCCGAGAACGGCGTGCTGTTCGCCGATATCAGCACCGCGTATATCGACGCGCGCGCATGCATAGGCAAGGGTTCGTTTATCGGGCCGTGCACTGTGATAGAAGGGGAGACACGCATAGGCGAAAATTGCCGCGTCGGTCAAAATACGCGAATCTGCGATTCCTGTGTGGGAAACGGCGCGAGGATTGATCAGTCCGTGATCATTGAAAGCAAAGTGGGCGACAGAGCCCAAATAGGGCCGTTCGCTTACCTGCGCCCCGGCAGCCGTATCGGCGACGATGCCAAAGTCGGCGATTTTGTTGAGATAAAAAACTCAAGTATCGGAACCGGTTCAAAAGCCTCACATCTAACATATATAGGGGATTCCGATATAGGGGCCGGCGTGAATTTGGGCTGCGGCGTGGTGTTCGTAAACTTTGACGGCAAGGAGAAACATCGCTCGGTCGTCGGAGACGGCGCTTTCATAGGCTGCAACGTCAATATAGTGTCGCCCGTCGAGGTGGGCGCCGGCTCGTATGTCGCGGCGGGAACGACTTTGACCCGGAGTTTGCCGGAAGGGTCGCTCGCCGTGGGCCGCGCAAAGCAGAGAGTTGTTGACGGTTGGGTTAAGAGACGCGGTTTAATCAAATAAACGACTCCGCAGCAAGCTGCGTGGTATTACAGCAGAAGCTTCCTGCGAAGTCGTTTGCATATTAAATCAATAATTTACAGAGAGGTGCGGTATGAAGAACGGGGTATTCTCGGATTTTAAGGTTTTTGCCGGAAATGCGCATACGGAGCTTGCGGAGGAGATCGCTTCCATCATGGGCAAGCCGCTCGGAAGGGCCAGCGTAACCAAGTTCAGCGACGGCGAGATTTCAGTAAGCTTGTGGGAAACCGTCCGGGGTGTGGACGCCTATATCGTTCAATCCACATGCAGTCCCGTCAATGACAATCTGATGGAACTCCTTATTATGATAGACGCTATGAAGCGCGCATCGGCCGGACGCATCAACGCGGTGATACCCTATTACGGATACGCGCGTCAGGACAGAAAGGCTAAGGCCAGAGATCCCATATCCGCGAGACTTGTCGCGGATTTGCTTTCGGCGGCCGGCGCGGATCGCGTGGTTACTATGGATCTCCACGCCTCACAGATACAGGGTTATTTCGATATTCCGGTCGATCATCTGCTCGGTATGCCGCTGCTTGTCAAGCATTTTCGCGCCAGACATCTGGACGATTTGGTCATCGTTTCACCCGACCACGGCAGCGTCACACGGGCCAGAAATATGGCTCATCTGCTTGACGCCCCCATCGCCATAGTTGATAAGCGACGGCCGAAGGCCAACGTCAGCGAGGTTATGAACATAATCGGTGAGATTCAGGACAAGAACGCCATATTGGTGGACGATATGATAGATACGGCGGGAACTATTACGAACGCAGCAAACGCACTGAAGGAGATGGGCGCGAGGGATGTATTTGCCTGCGCCACTCACGGCATACTGTCGGGGCCCGCTATCGACCGTATAAACGATTCCGCTATAAGCGAGATGGCGCTCCTGAATACGGTTCCTATTCCAAAGGATAAGATGACGGACAAGATATCTTTGATTTCAGTGGCGCCCTTGTTTGCCGAGGCTATGGCAAGGATATTTACAAACGATTCGATCAGCAGGCTTTTTGATTAAATGTAACTACTCAAACCCCACGTGATTTTTCCCCATCTCGGAACCTGCCGTCGGTTATTGTCTCCTCACGTAGCTTCGAGTACGTTCCGGGGGCAAAACCGCCTGCAGAACCCGAGCTGAACACGCGTGCCCGGAGCTTGCGAACGGGTGAAACTGACGCGGGATTTGAGTAGTTTTGATTAAACTTTTAAACAGTAACGATTTTATATGGACTACATCATAATAGGTCTCGGTAATCCCGGCGCGAGGTATGAGAGCACAAAGCACAATATGGGCTTTATAGCTGTGGATATTTTGGCGGAGAGACACGGGATAAAGGTTAACAGAATAAGACACAGAGCGCTGACCGGGGAGGGTATAATCTTCGGTCAAAAAGTGCTGCTCATAAAACCTCAAACATATATGAATTTGAGCGGAGAGAGCGTTCGAAACGCCGTCGATTACTACAAGGCGCCGCATGACAGAATAATTGTAATCTATGATGATATTGATATTCCCATAGGATATATACGCGTCAGACAAACCGGCGGCCCGGGTTCGCACAACGGCATGCGTTCCGTCGTCTTGAATCTCTGCGGCGAGGATTTTCCGCGCATACGCATAGGTATAAACGACGGACAAACGGCGAGAGGTGAAGCCTTGACGGACTATGTGCTCGGCGGTTTTCGCAAGCAGGATAAAGACGCGGCGGAGACTGCCTTGCTTAAAGCCGCCGACGCGGCGGAGTGCATACTGCGCGACGGCGTCGGGACAGCCATGAATCGGTATAACGCGCGCTCCGAGGTCGCAAACGCAAAGGCAAGCGGCGAGGACGCCGAAATAAAAAAAGGCGGCTCGGATGACCGGCGATAGAGCGGTTATACGCGTTTCCGGGGCTGCAGAAGCGCAGATCGCGCCCTTTGCGGCCCGTATTCTTCTCGAAAGGGAACAGCCGTGTCTCATTGTCACGGCTTCCGTTTCAAAGGCTGCCGAGCTTGCGCGGACGCTTTCTTTTTTTCTGCCGCGTACTGTCAGAGTGCTTCAGGACGACGAGCCTGTTTTTAGGCAGTATGAGGCCAAGAGCCACGCTCAAATGGAAGACAGGCTGACGGCGCTGAGCGATCTGCGAAAGGATCTGCCGTGCGTGGTCATAGCGCCCGTGTCGGCCGCTGTGAAGCGCCTGCCGCCGCCCATGATCTTCGACAGGCACAGATTGATATTGAAGACGGGCGACAGGATAGACGCGGATGCGGTCAAGCGTGATCTTGGCGCGATGGGCTTTGAGCGCGTAGCGTCCGTCGATTCAAAAGGGCAATACAGCTTTCGCGGCGGCATTTTGGATATATTCGCCGTGTCTGAAGCTATGCCGTGCCGTATTGATCTTATAGGCGACGAGATAGATTCCGTCAAGATTTTTGATCCGGAAACACAGCGCTCGGAAGGTTTGCTTGACGCCGCGGAGATATGGCCGGCTGCTCATATGATCGTGGACGAAGTGCTTTTTCGCGACGCCGCGCGCAGGATAGGCGAGTTGTATGACGGACATATAAGACGTTCGGACAGCGAACGCGCGGCCGAACTCAGGGCCAAGAAAGGACGCTTGCTCGAATACATGGAATCGGCGTCCAATTTGCAGTTTCTCGAAAATTACATCAAGTATTTTTATAAAGACGCGGCTTATATTTGGGATTACATGAAAGACGGTCTTGTTATACTTGACGATCCCGACAGGATACGCGAGATGTTAATTTTGCGTGACAGAGAGGCTGAAGCGGACTTTAAGCTTATGCTTGCGAAGGGTCGCGTTATACCGGAAGAATATGACAATATTGAAGGAGTTGCGGTTTACAATACTATGCTTTCCTGTTATCCGCTTCTTCTTTTTACGCCGTTCGCGACACACATTGCCGGCGTGGAGAGCTTCACAGAAGAGCGCAGCGTCAATGTCAGACGTCCGCCGTCCGCAGTAGGGCGCATGGATTTTCTCGAAAGCGAGCTTAAGCGGTATATCGAACAAGGGTACGCGGTCACCGTAGTATGCGCCTCTGAGGAAAGAATTGCCGGAATGCGGGAGTTTCTCGGCGCGGCGGATATGCCGCAGGTGTTGCTTAAGAAAGGCTGCCTGAGCTGCGGTATAGATCTTCCGGATGAAAAAACTGTCTATCTGTGGGAGGGAGATATATTCTCCGCATCGAAAAGCAAGCGCGCCGGCAGAGGGAACGCCATCGGGCGAAGCAGGAACGCGTCGCCCATACACGCCTTCACCGATATACAAAAGGGTGATTACGTCGTTCACGAGAATCACGGCATAGGCAAGTTTCTCGGCATAGAGCAGCTTGACATACAGCGCGTCAGGAAGGATTATCTAAAGATAAGATACGCTGACGACGATATACTCTATATACCCGTCGAACAGATGTCTTTGGTGCAAAAGTATGTCGGCGGCGATGAAGAACCCAAGGTCAGTCGGCTTTCGAGCGGCGAATGGAAAAGGGCGAAAGCAAGGGCAAAGAAGGATATAGAGGACATGGCGCAAGAATTGCTTGCGCTCTCCGCAGATCGCAAGGTCGCGTCGGGCTACGCGTTTTCCGCGGATACGGTCTGGCAGCGCGAATTTGAAGAAGGATTTCCGTATGAGGAAACAGGGGATCAACTTCGCAGTATCGCGTCTATCAAGAAAGATATGGAGAAACCTACGCCTATGGACAGGTTGCTCTGCGGCGATGTGGGTTACGGCAAAACAGAAGTGGCCGCCCGCGCCGTATTCAAATGCGTGGCCGACGGCAAACAGGCGGCTGTTCTCGTTCCGACTACCATTTTAGCGAATCAGCACTATATGACGTTCAAACAGCGATTCGCGGATTTTCCGTTTGAAACCGAGATGCTGTCGCGGTTCAGAACGGCGGGGCAGCAGAAGGAGATTGCGGAGCGCGTGAAGAAAGGCGTCGTGGATATCGTCATAGGTACTCATAGACTCCTGTCGAGAGATATCGCCTTCAAAGATCTCGGATTGCTCGTTGTGGACGAAGAACAGCGTTTCGGCGTAAGGCACAAGGAGCGTATCAAGGCGTTGAAAAAAAACGTGGATGTTTTGACGTTGTCGGCCACGCCAATACCGCGCACGCTGCATATGTCCTTGGTCGGCGTCAGGGATATGGATCTCATTGAAGAACCGCCGGAAGACAGGTATCCCGTGCAAACCTACGTCATGGAGCAAACTGACGAGGTCATTCGTGAAACCGTGAGACGTGAGATAGACCGTGACGGCCAGGTCTATGTGGTTTTCAACAGGATCAACGGCATACAGCGCGTAGCGGCGAATATAAAAACTCTCGTACCCGAGGCGGATGTCGCGGTCGGTCACGGCGGTATGAATGAGCACGAGCTCGAAAATGTGATGTTGGATTTTATAGAGCACAGGTATAATGTCCTTGTTTCAACGGCCATCATCGAATCGGGCATAGATATTCCGAATGTAAATACAATACTGGTTATGGACGCGGATCGTTTCGGTTTATCGCAGCTCTATCAGCTTCGCGGCAGGGTGGGCCGTTCGAACCGCATGGCCTACGCGTATTTGCTGTACAGGCGCGATAAAGTGCTCACTGAGGCGGCTCAGAAGCGTTTGCGCGCCATACGGGAGTTCACGGAATTCGGCGCCGGTTTTCGCATTGCTATGCGAGACCTTGAGATCAGAGGCGCGGGCAATTTGCTCGGCGCGGAGCAGCACGGGCATATAGCGGGCGTGGGTTATGAACTCTATTGCAAGCTTGTGGATGAGACTGTACGGGCATTGGCAGGCGAAGCCGTGAATCCGGACGCGGAAGACGTCGTGTTTGACGTCTCTGTTCAAGCTTATATACCGAGAAATTATATAAGGAACGATGTGCTGAAGCTGCAGATGTACAAGCGTATATCGTTTATACGGAACGATGAGGACGAGCGTGACGTTACGGACGAAATGATTGATAGATTCGGCGAGCCGCCCCGCGCGGCTCTGAACCTGATCGCCGTCGCCAAGATACGCGCGATCGCCAAGCGTTTCGGCGTACTGCGCATAAGAGAAACACAAAAGGGGTATGTCTTTGATATGGTGAAAGATGCGGATATCGGAGAGGGCGGGGTTGAACGTTTGCTCGCGCGTTATGGCGTGAATATTTCGTTCCGCGGCGGCGACAAACCGTTTATTGCACTGCGTGCGTCACATGAGGAAGCAAAACTCAAAGAAATAATGGCTTTTTTTGATTGTCTTATGGTATAATAACTTTGTGTGCATTATATTTGAAGAATACGGAGCAAATGAAATGAAAACAAAAACTGCAAGAAATTTCAAAATCGCGATTGCGCTGCTGTTTGCCGTTATACTCGGCGCGGCGTCGACGCTAACGGGCTGCGGCAGCGGCAGCGACAATTCCGAGGTGCTTGCCAAAGTGGGCGACATCGAGATCACAGAAAACAGTGTGAACGCTTTCACGGAACTCATGTTTTTCCTGTATGGCTACGATTCTTCGAATCTCTCCGACGACGAAAAGACTCTCTACAGAGCCGATACACTGGACACCATGGTACAAGCGGCGGCTATGGAAGAGTATTTCAAGGGTAAAGATGTTTTTCCGGATGACGCCGACGACAGCATCAAGCAGTTTACGGATATGATATATCAAACCGAAGGAGTAAGGGATATATTAAGAGAGAAAGGCATAACGGACGATACGCTGAAATACTACACGGAAACGCAATACTATTTCCAGGCCTTGGCGGATGAGGTTACGGAGGGCGGCGTTCTGCCGACGGAGGCCGAGATAGAAGCGTATTACGTTGCGCATGAAAACGAATACGAGGACACGGAGCAGCGGCGCATAAGCCATATACTGGTCGGCGACGCGGATCATAATGACGAAGACAGACAGCTTGCCGAGGAGATACGCGAGAAGATCGCGAGCGGCGAGGAAAGCTTTGAGGATATGGCGCTCGAATACGGCACGGACGGCACGAAGGATAAGGGCGGCGATTTGGATTACGCTGTGAGAGACGCCTACGTGCCGGAATTCAGCGACGTCGCGTTTGTCTTGCCGCAAGACGAATTGAGCGGTATCGTGGAATCTCAGTTCGGCTTTCATATATTGAAGGTTACGGATATACGCAGCATCCGCTCGCTCGCCGCGCAGCGCGAGTCTATACGCAGCACGCTGACATACGAGCTTTATGACATTAAGGCTCGCGAACTCATGGATGAATTCGGAGCGGCGTATCTGAGCGACAGGTATCCGTCTCCCGACGAGCGCGCGGGTTTGGGCGGAGGCGGGGAAGCCTCGGATATTCCGGAGTGAGACGCGGCGCGTCGCTAAACCCGATATGACACAAAAATGGAAAGAAAACATTATTAAAATAAAGCCCTATAAGGCAGGAGAACAGCCAAAGGGCGACGGCGTGATCAAATTGAACGCCAACGAAAATCCCTATCCGCCGGCGCCGGGGGTCGGCGCGCTTTTGCGCGGCGTTGGTTCAGACAGGCTGAGACGGTATCCGCAGATAGACGGCGCGGAGCTTAGACGGGCGCTTGCGAGGGAATACGGATTAGACAGCGCCTCGGTCTTTGTGTCCAACGGCTCGGATGAGGTGTTGGCATTGGCGTTTCGCGGGTTTTTCAATTCAGATAAGCCTGTATTGTTCCCAAGTATAACATATTCGTTCTATCCGGTTTGGTGCGAGTTGTTCGGTATACCGTTTCGCAGGGTGGCGCTTGGGCCGGATTTGCGCATTCATCCTTGCGATTATCGCTCGGAGAACGGCGGCGTAATTATAGCGAATCCGAACGCTCCGACCGGTATAGCGCTCGATATTTCGGAAATAGATGAAATTGTTTCGGCGAACACGGGTTCCGTCGTGATCGTGGACGAGGCCTATGTCGATTTCGGGGCTCGTTCGTCTGTAGAGCTTATATCAAAATATGAAAACCTGCTTATAGTGCAGACATTCTCCAAGGGGCGATCATTGGCGGGGCTCAGACTCGGTATGGCCTTCGGCTCTCCGGAGCTCATTTCGGTGCTCGATACTGTTAAAAATTCGTTTAACTCTTATCCTGTAGACAGCATTGCGTCCGCAGTGGGAGTCGTTTCCTTAGGGGAGAAGGCATATTTTGAGATGCGCGCGCGGCAGGTGATCGCGACGAGAGAGAGGGTATCCGCCGCTTTGCGCAAAATGGGTTTTTCCTTGACCGACAGCGCCGCGAATTTTCTGTTCATAACGCACGCCGACTTGAGCGCCGCAGAACTTTTGGAATACCTGCGCGCGCGCGGCATACTTGTTCGGCATTTTTCGGCGCCCGAAACAGAGCGATATCTGCGCGTAAGTATTGGAACCGACGCGGAAATGGACGGTTTTTTGAGCGCCGTTTCGGATTTTTTGCAGAAAGGAAAACAGTAATGCTTTTTAAAAATATCAGTGTTTTGAACGAAGAAGGACGCACAGAGACGAACAAATACGTAGCTGTGGCAGGTTCCCGTATAACGTATATCGGCGATGAACCGCCGGCGGAGAATTTCAGCGAGAGCTATGCCGGCGCGGGCCGCTTGCTTATGCCCGCTTTCTGCAACGCGCACGCCCATTCGCCTATGACGTTGCTGCGCGGTTACGGCGAGAATTTAAAATTGCAGGATTGGCTTACGACGCGCATATTTCCGTTTGAGGAAAAGCTTACGGGCGCCGCCGTGTATAGGGCTACGCTGCTCGCCATAGCGGAGTCGCTGCGCTTTGGCGTCGTTTCGACTACGGATATGTATTACTTCTGCGAAGATATGGTAAAGGCCTTCCTTGAGAGCGGCGCTAAGGTAAATATATCCAGAGGCATAACCTGCTTCACGGACGCCGAGCTTGCGGATTTGGAGGCGTTTCGCGAGGCGAAAAGCCTGTTTGAAACTTATAATGAAGCCGCCGACGGTCGCGTAAAGGTCGAGATGGCGCTTCACGGCGAATATACGTCGAACCCCAAAATAGCGGCGCAGTTGGCCGATTACGCGAACAAGATGGGCGCGGGCATGCACGTCCACGTGTCCGAGACTTTGGCGGAACAAGAGGAGTGTATAGCGCGCCGCGACGGAAAGACGCCGACCGCGTATCTCGCGTCGCTCGGATTTTTCGAAACGAGGACAACGGCCGCCCATTGCGTTTGGGCGACGGATGAGGATGTGGAGATTTTCGCGCGAAAAGGCGTTACGGTCGCAAGTTGCCCGGTCAGTAACATGAAACTGTCGAGCGGTGTTTGCAATATACCGCGCCTGCTCGGAAAAGGCGTTAACGTCGCAATAGGCACAGACGGCGCCGCGAGCAATAACAGCATGAATTTTATCGAAGAGATGAAGTTCTTCGCGCTTGCCAACAAACTGCTGCGTCGGGATCCGACGTTCGTGAGCCCCGCGGAAACGATCAGAGCCGCTACGCTCGGAGGCGCCAAGAGTCAGGGGCGCGCGGACTGCGGCGTTTTGCGCGTTGGCGCAAGAGCCGATTTGATAGTCGTGAATCTGTCAGTTCCCAATATGCATCCCATACACGACGTCGCGAACAACCTCGTCTACTCAGCCTGCGGCGGCGATGTGCTGCTGACGATGGCCGACGGCAAGATTCTCTACAAGAACGGAGAGTATAAGACTATAGACGTGGAAAAAATTATGTTTGAGACTGATGAGGCGACCGCCGGCATCCTCGAAGAATTGAATAATAATGTCTAAAAGGACGTTTATGCAAGGCGCGGTCATTTTGGCCGCCGCCGGCGTAATTATAAAGGCGTTCGGCGCTGTCTTTAAGATTCCGCTCGTAAACATGATCAGCGATACGGGCATTGGCTACTATCAGACAGCCTATACCATTTATGTGATGTTTCTTGTGTTGTCCAACTCGGGAATACCCGTAGCCATATCGCGAATGGTATCCGAACGCATCGCCGTGGATCGTCCGCGCGACGCGCACAGGGTGTTTCGCGTTTCGTTCATACTGCTGTTTGCGATAGGATGGGCGTCTTCAACATTCTGCTTCTTTAAGACGGATTTTCTGTTACAATTTTTCCCGAATATGGAAAATTCGGCGTATTCAGTGAAGGCAATCGCGCCGGCACTGTTCATAGTGCCGCTTATGGCCGCGTACAGAGGGTATTTTCAGGGCAAGCAGAATATGCGGCCCACGGCGACGTCGCAGGTTTCAGAGCAGTTCTTTCGCGTAGCGACGGGCCTTTCTCTCGCGTGGTACCTGCTGCCGAAAGGCGAGCAATTCGCGGCGGCGGGCGCGGCGTTCGGCGCGGCGGCGGGCGCGGCGGCGGGCTTTGTCACGGTCGTTGCGATCTACGCCCTTGGCGGCGGGGAAAAAGGCGCTCTTTCCGCGGAACGCGCGGCTTCGGAAGCGGGTGAGCCGTATACGGCGCTGTCGCATCCGGATGAACGCGCGGCGAGAAGCGCCGATCCCGCGCAAACCGACGAATCCGTTCCCGGCATACTGTTGCGTATGCTGTGGATAGCCGTACCCATCACGATAGGCGCGGCCATTATGCCCATCATGAATTTCATTGATCTCGTCATTATCACGAACCGCCTGTCAGGCTTGGGCTGGGCCGCGGATGAGGTTGTAAAGACATACGGTCAACTTTCGGGCTTTGCCAATTCCCTTATCAACCTGCCGCAGATACTGACGCAGGCCGTGGCCATGAGTCTTGTTCCGGCGGTTGCGGCCGCTCACAAACGGAAAGACGTTGATTTTTTGCGGCACAATATACAATTGGGTCTCAGAACGTCCGTCGTCATAGGTCTGCCGTGCGCGTTCGGTATTATGACGCTGTCAGAGCAGATAATGCTGCTTTTCTTCCCCGCGGTTAAGGAGGCGGCCGTTTCCGCCTCGTCATTTCTTTTCATACTGGGCTTTGGTATCATCTTCCTCTCAATCATACAGACATTGACAGGCGTGCTGCAGGGCGTCGGACGACAGATGATTCCGGTTCGAAACCTCTGCTTTGGCGCCGTCGCGAAAGTCGCCGTCACATGGAATCTGATAGCGATACCGGAATTGGGCGTCAAAGGCGCGGCCATTGGTACAGTCACGGCCTATATTCTGGCCGCTGTTTTGAATCTTGCGGGCGTGAGACGGCATACGGGCGCGCGCTTCGACATATGGCTCACGTACATAAAACCGGGCGCGGCCGCCGTCGTCATGAGCGCCGTCGTTTTCGCCGTATATACCGCTTTGCACGCACTGACAGGTATGAGCGCCTTGCCGACCGTCATTTCCGTAGCGATCGGCGCGGCCGTTTACGCGGTCTTTATCTTCCTCAGCGGCGCGATCACGGAGGAAGAATTGCTGCTGTTGCCAAAGGGCCGCGCCGCTGTCCGGCTGCTGAACGCGCTGCGCGGCAAAAAACGCAGATAAGACATATAACCGTAACTTGCTTTCCCTGTCATGTGTTTGATACAATTAGGTAGCACAATTCCAAAAGCGATATCGGCTGTTCTTTGGCCTTGCAACGAGGTACTTTAATGATACGAAACAAATCGAAACTGGCCCTGCTTGTCGCGTTTGTCATGCTGGCCGGTGTTTTGCTGCCCGGATATACGCGCACAAACGGTATAGGCAACGTTTATTACAGCTCGCATCTTCGTATATTCGACGGCGCCGATTTCTCCGAAATATACGCGGGTAACGACACTAACGGCGTTGAACGCGCCTATACGGTTACGGCCGATTTCGCCGGTACGGGTCTGCAGCCCGTCGTCTTTGCGGGCGACGTCAGCGCGCGGTACGTGCTTGACACGATGGTAAATACGCTTGAAGCCCGGGGATTCAAAGTGGTTGCGGGCGTCAACGGCGATATCTTTGACACGAATACAGGCTGCACTATGGGTCTCACAATACATGACGGCGCTATTGTTTCGTCGGGCTATGATCCGAAATTCGCGGTTTCGTTCGATGAAACCGGCAAGGCCGAACTCGTATGGACATCCGTTAACTACAGTCTCCGCACGGATATATTCGTTCCGCAAGCCGACGGAAGCTACGCGCAGACGCCGTATAACGCAAACATCGGCTATTTCAACGTGCCGCACGGCAAATCGAAATCACTCCATCTATACAACAGATCTTACGGCGCGAGCACAAAGACGAGCGGGGAGAACATAGAGGTTATTCTGGATGCCGGCTCGTCCGAGGCGGCGCAGTTGCGATTCGGCAAACCCGTTATCGCTACGGTGGCCGCGATACGCTATTCAGGCGGCGACGCGCCCATAGGCGACAGCCAGCTCGTATTGTCTACGGAAGCCGATTCCGCTACGGCGGAGGCATTGAAGGAAATGGCGGCGGGCATGCGCGTTGAAATCAACGCCACCGACACCGACAACGGCGTACTGTCAAGGAGCAAGGAATGCCTTGGCATGTACTATCTGCTCTATGATCACGGCAAGTGGGTTACGGAGGGCACGAACCCGAATCCGCGCACGCTTCTTGGCATAAAGAACGACGGTTCTGTCATGCTCTATGTCTTGGACGGCAGACAGCCCGGCATATCGGGCGGGCTCGGTCTCACGGACGCGGCTAAACATATGGTAGAGCTCGGCTGCGTCGTCGTCGCGAATCTTGACGGCGGCGGCTCATCGGCCATGGTTGTTCGAAAGCCCGGTATTGACGCGAAGGCGACGGTGAAAAATTCGCCCTCAGGCGGTTCGCAGAGAGCCGTGGCGAACGGGCTTTTCTTTGTATACAAGGATTTGCCGGCGCGCGGCGATTCCGTGCTCAGCACATACCAAGATCATTATCTGGCGCTGCCGGGGGCCGACGTCAAGCTGACCACATACAGGAGCAACGGTCTTTATGAGCGCAGCGGCGCCGGCGCTGTCAGCGGTCTGCGTTACGAGGTGACGGCGGGCGGCGGTTCCGTCAGTCAAGGCGGCGTATATACGGCCGGCAACGCGCCGGGCAAAATACAGATATCCGTAAAGGACGGCGGCGCGGAAACGACGGCGGATATCGAAGTCGTGGACAAGGATCTCTCGCTGACGCCGAGTGTGAAAGAACTCTTTGCCGATCCGCGGCAGACACTTGATTTAAATGTTACGGCGCGGCACGGCTATGCCCCCGTCGCTCAAAGGGATAATCTCTTTACTTGGGAATGCGACGACAATGTGGGCGTCATTGATGAAAACGGCGTATTTACGGCCGCGGACAGAACAGGCGTCAACGGGGCGATAAGGGTTTCGTATAACGGCAAATTTGCCGTAAACATACCTGTACAGGTCGGCGCGAAGATCACGTTCACGGATTTGCTTGATCCCGTTACGGGCCTTGATCACTGGGCAAAGCAATATATCGAATCGCTCGCAAGTCAAGGCGTCGTAAACGGCGTAGGCGGCGATATGTTCGGTCCGGATCTTGAACTCACGCGCGCGCAATTTCTGGCCATGCTCGCAAAAACCATGGACGGTCTCGATTTGAACGCACAGCCGCCTTCGGGTTTTGAGGATGTTCCTACGGACGGTTGGTATTACAGCTATGTGAACTGGGGCTACGGCATGGGCGTAGTCAAAGGCGTGGACGAAACGCATTTTGCGCCCGATCTTCCGATCACGCGCGAACAGATGACTGTTATGTTGGCGAATTTCGCGGCGGTTACGGGTATGCCGCTTACGGATGCCGGCGTATCGCCTGTCTTTGCCGATTCCGCCGTTGTCAGTCCGTGGGCGCTTGAGGCCGTGGAAAAAATAGTGCGCGCGGGCATTATGAACGGTATGCCGGACGGCGGGTTTGCTCCGCAGGCCGGCGCGACGCGCGCGCAGGCGGCGAAGGTCGCGTACATGCTTTGCGAGATGCGCGCCGCGTCGCCGTATCCGGTTTCGCCCGGCGAGGGAGACGCGCAGAACCCGGCCCCGGCAGGCGAAGGCGGAGTCTCAAGCGACGGCGCTTTGGATACGCCGTCTCCCGAAACTCCGCAAGAGAATTTGAACGGCGCCGGCACGGAAACCGAGACGCCGGCCGATTCCGTTCCCGTGCATTGAGCTTCCCCGGCGGCAAGTTCCGAGACAGGCGCGTTTACAGGGCATAAACACGCGGAGTTTGGATAGTTACATATCAATATGTTTGAACGGAGAATTGAAGGGTATCATTGTTCCGAGTCGTTGTACAGTCGGCGCGAATCGTATTATCCCATAGGAAAGCGATATGATTGAAACAAAAACATTGAATTGCGGTATACGCCTTATTACAGAAGAGATTCCCCATGTGAAATCCGTCTCATTGGGCGTTTGGGTACGCGCGGGCGCGGTGCGCGAGAGTGAGCGGAGATCGGGGATATCTCATTTTACGGAACATATGCTGTTCAAGGGAACTGACAAGCGAACAGCCAAGCAGATAGCGGAAGACGTAGATCGCATAGGCGGACAGATAAACGCGTTTACGGGGAAAGAGGCGACCTGTTATTACTTAAAAACACTGAGCGCCAACTTTGCGAAGGGCGCGGAGATATTGAGCGATATGTTGCTTTTTTCCCGTTTCGACAAGGAGGAAATGGACAAGGAACGTCGTGTTATATGCGAAGAGATCAAGATGATAGAGGACAGCCCCGAAGACGATATACATGACCTGATCAGCGAACAGGTCTTTCACGGTTCGGCGCTCGCCAAGAGTATTATAGGCGTGCCGTCTACGCTGACCGGTATCAAAAGCGCCACCATACGCGCTTACATGAAGCGATTCTACACGACCGACAATATCGTCTTGGCGGTGGCGGGCGGCTTTGACGCCGCCGAAACAGAGTACGAATTGGAAAAACTCTTCTCCGGTCTGCCCGCAGGACTTGAGTCCGCATTTCCCGATTGCAACGCGTATGCGCCGCGCTACCGTTCCAAGGTCAAGGATACGGAACAGAGTCATATCTGCATGGGCGTGAAAGGCGTCGCGCTTGAGGACAGGCGTTATTACAGTCTTACGATGCTGAACAACATCATGGGCGGAAGCATGAGCGCGCGTCTCTTTCAGAATATAAGGGAACAGAAGGGTTTGGCTTATTCCGTGTACTCGTCGACGAGTTCTTTCACAAATGACGGTATGTTCAGCATCTATGCCGGCGTCGGGCACGACAAGGTGCGCGAAACCGTGAAGGCCATCGCGGATGAACTCAAAAAACTCAAGAAGGAAGGCGTCTGCCGGGATGAGGCGGACGCGGCCAAGGAGCAGATGAAGAGCCATTATATATTCGGACAGGAGAATGTAAACGGCAGGATGTTTTCGATAGGCAAGAATTATCTGCTTTTGAACAAGATATTTACGCCGGACGAGGTACTTGCGAAAATCGACGGCGTGACTTTGGACGGACTGCACGAAGCTGCGGAGCTTATCACGGATTACTCAGGGTATTCAGGCGCCGTAATCGGCCGCAAGCGTCAAAATTGGAATCGTCTGCTTTGAACGACACCGCACATTCCCCTGCCTCGTAGACATGGGGTTCCCTCTTTACACAGCCGACGTAGGGTTGCAATCCCCCGGCGGTTACAGTCTGCGGGGCGGCGGGCAAAGCCCTTAGCCCCTCAGACTGTCCGTTCAACAATTTGAGTGCGCTCCGCGCTCAAAGTTGCCTTTTTGCCCCGAAGCTACGCTTCGGCAGGCAAAACGGACAGCGAAGCGAACAAAGTGAGCGGAGGAATGTGGCAAAGCCACATGTTGGACGGAGCCAAAATTGAAATAAGGTGAGCCGGGATATGCTGATCAAGATGAAAACAGTAAGCGGATCAATTCCTTCTTATGAAACCGCAGGCGCGGCCGGCATGGATTTGCGCGCGGATATAGCCGGTTCGGTGACGATTCGCGCGGGCGAGAGGGCGCTCATTCCTACGGGGATTTCCATCGCGCTGCCGCAGGGCTATGAAGCGCAGGTGCGGGCGCGGAGCGGATTGGCGCTCAAGTACGGCATAGGGCTTGTGAACGGTACGGGCACGATAGACAGCGATTACAGGGGCGAGATCAGTGTTCCCATAATAAACTGGGGCGGCGAAGATTTCGTCATAAATAACGGCGACCGTATAGCGCAAATGATAGTTTCTCGCTATGAACGCGTCGAATGGGAGCCGGTTGCCGAGCTTCCCGATACCGAGAGGGGTGAAAAAGGCTTCGGCCATACGGGCGTTTGACGTTATTGAGGGTATGACGATGTTGAACAGAGAGGATTCGGAAAAGCGCGAATACGAGATGCTTTCCGACTGCGCGGCCAAGGCTGCGGAATCCAAAGGAAGAAAACAGGCTGAGGAAAAGTGCGAATTCCGCACGGATTTTCAGCGCGACCGTGACCGCATCATATATTCAAAGGCCTTGCGGCGGCTTATGCACAAGACGCAGGTTTTCTTGGCGCCTGAGGGAGACCATTACAGGACGCGTCTGACACACACGCTTGAGGTGGCGCAGATATCAAGGAGTATTGCGCGCGCACTGCGGCTTAATGAAGACTTGGCCGAAGCGATAGCGATGGGTCACGATCTCGGGCATACGCCGTTCGGGCACAACGGCGAAACATTTCTCAACGAGAAACACGGGAACGGCTTCAAACACAATGTGCAGAGTCTGCGCGTCGCGGACGTGCTTGAATGCAGTGAAACGAGACAGGGCATGAACTTGACGGAGGAGGTCAGGGACGGAATTCTGAACCATACAGGCAACAAACTGCCGTTCACGCTCGAAGGTCAGATAGTGCGGATCAGCGACCGCATAGCCTACATCAACCATGACATTGACGACGCGCTCAGAAGCGGCGTTATAACAAACGAGGATCTGCCCGATGATTGTGTGGACGCGCTCGGAGAAACGACGACGGAGCGCATAAACGCGCTTATAAAAGATTTGGTTTCAAGCAGCGACGGTGAGAATTTCATCAGTCAAGGCGAGATATGCGCATTCTTCATGAATAAACTGCGAGATTTTATGTTCGCGAATGTATACTATAACAGCGTGGTTAAGGGTAATGAAAAGTTGGATAAGGTTCGTGATCTGATATTCTCGCTGTACGATTATTATATAGAAAATCCTCAAGAGCTGCCTGCGGAATACACGCGGCTTGCGGATGAATACGGTCTCGCCGAGGTTGTCAAGGATCATATAGCGAGCATGACGGAACGCTATGCGATAAACCGTTACAATGTCGTGTTCGCCGGGAAAAAAGGGATACTTGCGTTGTGACATATTATGGTTACTGTTCAAAAATTTCAATAAACTGCCCCGCAGCAAGACTACGGGGTCATAGAGAGCCGGGCAGTTTGATACGATAGGAAGTTATTGGGAGTGGGTTCAATACCCTACATTATGAATAATGAAACGTAGCAAGCGTAGGGGTATTGAACCCGTTTGCGTAATAAAAACTACTTAATGAACAATATCGCGGACGAGATCAAAAGCAAATGCAACATTGTGGATGTGATAGGCCGGCATGTGACTCTGAAAAAAGCGGGGGTCAATTACAAAGGACTCTGTCCGTTCCACAATGAGAAAACACCGTCGTTCACTGTTTCCGAGGAAAAGCAGCGATTCATCTGCTTCGGTTGCGGCGCTTCCGGCGACGTGCTGAGCTTCGTGCAGCGTATACAGAATCTCAGCTTCCCCGAAGCCGCAGAGAAACTCGCCGAAGAATATGGGATAGAATGGAAATCAAGCGTTTTCGATACCGAAGCGAAACGTTCAGTGTATTACGATATTAACAGGGAAACCGCCACATTTTTTTACAGGGCCTTTCGTTCAAAGAAAAACCCCGCTCTCGCGTATATGGCAAGGCGCGGAATCAATGACGATGTGCTGAAGAAATTCGGCGTGGGTTATGCCGACGGGGAATGGGACAGTCTTCGCGGATATCTTCTCGGCAAGGGCTTCGAAGAAAAGCTGCTGCTTGAATTGGGGCTCGTTTCCTCGTCTAACGGCAAGATATATGACAAGTATCGGAACCGCGTCATGTTTCCGATTATAAACGCGAGGGGCAAAATCATAGGTTTCGGCGGCAGAGTCCTTGACGACGCTTCGCCAAAATACCTGAATTCGTCCGATTCACGCGTTTTTAAAAAGAGGGACAACCTCTACGCGCTGAATGTGACAAGGCAGGAAATTACAAAAGAGAACCGGGTCATTCTGTGCGAAGGCTATATGGATGTGATCTCGCTGTATCGGCACGGCGTTCGCAATGTAACGGCTTCGCTCGGCACGGCTCTCACATCGGAGCAGGCGGCGGTACTGAAACGCTATACGGAGCATGTGGTTATTGCTTATGATTCCGACCGGGCCGGATTGGCCGCTGCGGAACGCGGCATGGATATACTGCGTGACGCGGGCTGCCGCGTCAAGGTTTTGCGGATATCGGGCGCGAAGGATCCTGACGAATATGTAAAGGCCTACGGCAAGGAGGCATTTTTGGAGTCGGTGAACCGCGCGCCGTCGCTCACGGAGTACAAATTGGCCGCCGCGCGAGAACGCTGCGACATTTCAACAACAGAGGGCAGTCTCGCGTTTTTGACGCTTGCCGCGTCCGTACTCAGGGATTTGAGCCCTGTAGAGGCGGATGTGCATATAAGGAAGGTGGCGGATGAGACGCATGTTTCGGAAGGCGCGCTTCGCAGGGAAATTTGGGGCGAAAACACTGTTGACTACAGGCGGACGGCGCCTGCGCCCGCATTGCGAACCGAGTCCGCCGCAGAGGATTCCGGCGTAAGTATGCTCGAACGAAATCTCCTGAGACTTATGCTGCAAAGCGGCGCGTATGCGGACAGAATTAAGCCTTATGACAGGGTTTTTTCTTCACCTGCGGCTTTTCGCATATATTCCGCCGTAAAAGCGGTTTGCGACGACGACGGGGACGCGGATATGCGAAAGCTTGAGGATGTTCTGGATCGAACGGATATGGCCCTGCTCTCCGATATACGCGAAAATGTGCGGCTTGCGGACAAAGAAGAAGAGGTGTTTGCCGAATGTCTTGTGACCATCCGACTGTTATCGCTTACGGGCAGGGAACATGAAATCATCCGTATGCTGACTGTGGCGAATGATGAGGAGAATAAAGAAAGGATAGAAACGTTGACAAGGGAATTGATCGATATTCAGAGAGAGATAAAAGAGGTTAAAGGCAGGTGATCGCTGTGGGTTATGATGATGAGAACGAAGAAAAAAAACTGGAAGCGATTCAGGATCTTTTGGAACGCGCCAAGCACAAGGGCAGTGTGACGTACGCCGAGATATCGGATGAGCTTGAAACGTTGGAAATCGACAAGGATCAGATAGACGATTTCTACGACAAGCTTTTCAACGCCGGGGTGGAGTTGTTGGCTGAAGCAGAAGAACCCGAGTCTTATGAGCTTCTTGTGCTTGAAGACGAAGAGGAAGACGCCGAGATAGACGCCGAAGTCGTCGCGGGAAGCAGTGAAATCGATCTTGAAGCCACGCTTCCAAAGGGTATAGCGGTGGACGATCCCGTCAGGATGTACCTGAAGGAGATCGGCACCGTGCCTCTGCTTACAGCCGATGAAGAAGTTAATCTGGCTATGCGTATGGAGACCGGCGACAGTATCGCCAAGCAGCGGCTTTGCGAGGCAAATCTGAGACTCGTGGTCAGTATCGCGAAGCGCTATGTGGGGCGCGGCATGCTCTTCCTTGACCTTATTCAGGAAGGAAACTTCGGATTGATCAAGGCCGTGGATAAGTTCGACTGGCGCAAAGGTTACAAATTCAGCACATACGCCACATGGTGGATAAGGCAGGCGATCACCCGCTCCATCGCTGATCAGGCGCGCACGATCCGCATCCCCGTACATATGGTCGAAACGATCAACAAGCTTATACGCATATCGCGGCAACTCTTGCAGGAGTACGGAAGAGAACCTTTGCCTGAGGAGATCGCGGTTGAGATGGACATCACAGAGGAAAAAGTGCGCGAAATACTGAAGATCGCGCAGGAGCCCGTTTCGCTCGAAACGCCCATAGGCGAGGAGGAGGACAGTCATCTCGGGGATTTTATACCTGATGAAGAAGTGCAGGCGCCGGCCGACGCGGCGGCGTTTTCTATGCTGAAAGAGCAGCTTATAGAGGTGCTCGATACATTGACGGAGCGCGAGCAGAAGGTATTGATACTGCGTTTCGGACTTGACGACGGCAGAGCCAGAACCTTGGAAGAGGTGGGAAAACGCTTTGACGTTACGCGGGAGAGGATAAGGCAGATCGAGGCAAAAGCCCTTCGTAAACTGCGTCATCCGAGCCGCAGCAAGAAATTAAAAGATTACTTGGAGTAGCTTCGCATCGACCGGTTGACGATATATGTATTATGGTTAAGCTTTCGGACAGATTGGAAAAGATATGTTCTATGATCGGCGAGGGAGAGCGCGTCGCGGATATCGGTACGGATCACGCGCTTCTGCCTATCGCGCTGTTTGAGCGCGGTGTTACCCGCACGCTGATATTGAGCGATATAAGGCCCGGGCCTATCGAAAAGGCTCGCGCCAATATAGATCGTCGCTTGCCCGGCGAGGTATTGGATATCAGACTCGGCGGAGGGCTCGCGCCGCTTGCCGTCGGCGAAGCCGACGTCGTGATCATAGCGGGTATGGGGGGTTTGCTCATCGCGGATATTCTTTCGTCCGATCCCGAAAAGACGCGTTCATTCGGACGCTATATACTTCAGCCGAGAAACGCTGCGGACAAACTGCGAATCCGATTGGCCGAATTGGGTTTTGTTACCTTTGAAGAGACGCTCGCGACGGAAGGGCGCTTTATATGCGAAATAATATGCGCTTCGCCGGGCGGCGGACTGCAGCCGGAGTTCGCGCCGGAAACGGAAGGTCTGTCGGCTGAGATCAGCCCCTTGTTGATTCGCAAGGGCGATCCGCTTCTTCCTGAGTTGCTTGAGCGAAAAATAAAGGCGGCGGACGCCGTATCGGAGCGTTTGACGAACGCGGGCGCCGGCAAAGAACAATTACTCAAGCGCTCCGAAAAACGTGCGGCGGATTTGCGCGCTTTGCTCGGCTCTCTTGAGAGTGACGGCGGAAATGACGGTCTGCCTACCGTAACGGAGAATACGTATGCCTATTGAACGCACAAAGCTCATACAGCACATAGAACGCATAGCGCCGCCGGAGCGGGCTTTGGATTGGGACAACAACGGCATACAGGTCAACGTGGGGAACGCCGATATCAAGCGCATCCTTGTGGCGCTCGACGTCACGAAAGCGGTCACGGACGAGGCGCGCTCTATCGGCGCCGATTTCATACTTGCACACCATCCGTTGATATTTATTCCCAAGCTGAACAGCGTCGACGAGAGCAGTGTCGTGGGCGCGCGTATTACAGAGCTCGTTCGGGCCGGCATATCGGTATACGCGGCTCACACGAGCTTTGACGTCGCGTACGGAGGCAACAACGATTATCTGTGTGAGCTGTTGGAGTTACAGAAGATCAGACGCGTCGCTCCCGACGACGCGTCCGGCGATAACATCATAGGCAAGATCGGGAATTTGACGCGTGAAATGACCTTGGCTGAAGTATGCGACTTGCTGCGCAAGCGGCTTTGCACAGATCGCCGTCTGCCCGCCGTCGGCGACCCTTCCGCGCGCATATTGAAGGTAGGACTTTGCACGGGCGGTGGCGGCGATCAAATCGAAGCTTTTGCTCGGAACGGCTGCTCGCTCTACATCACGGGCGATGTGAGACATCACGAAGCCCTGTTGGCCGCCGAGAAGGGGATATGTTTGATAGACGCCGGCCATTTCGAAACGGAATGGATATTTGTGCGGAACTTTGCAGAAAAGCTGAGAACCGCCGTGGGCGATATTGCGGAGATTTATGAGAGTAAACGCGGCCTTCGGCCGTTCAACTATCTTTAGCAGATGTATTTTGGAGGGGGAAAATGATCATAGGACTTGTAAAAGAAATCAAAAATCACGAATACAGGGTTGGCTTGACGCCGAGCTGCGCGGCCGCGTATCGGTCGGCCGGGCATAGGGTGCTTGTCGAAAAAGGCGCCGGCGAGGGTTCGGGCTTTGAGGATAAGGAATATACGGAGGCCGGCGCGGAAATCATCCCGGACGCGGCCAAGGTTTGGGCAGAGGCGGAAATGCTCGTAAAGGTCAAGGAGCCGATAGCGTCCGAATATAAATATCTGCGCGAAGGCTTGATATTGTATACATACCTGCATCTCGCCGCGGACAAAGCGCTCACGGACGCTTTGCTCGGAGCTAAGGTCTGCGGCGTCGCTTACGAGACCATAAGCGACGCGCACGGCGGTCTGCCGTGTCTCGCGCCTATGAGCCTGATCGCCGGCCGCATGGCCGTGGCCGAGGGCGCCAAATATCTGCAGAAGACATACGGCGGCCGCGGCGTTTTGCTCGCCGGCGTACCCGGCGTCGAAAGGGGGCGCGTGACTATTATCGGCGGCGGCACCGTCGGAACGGAGGCTTGCAAGATAGCGGTCGGTCTCGGAGCGGACGTGAGCATTCTTGACGTCAGCATCGCAAGGCTCGCGTATATAGACGAGCTTTTCGGCAGCAGGGTGCAAACCCTGTACAGCACGCCCGTAAACATAGGGAAGTCCATAGCGAACGCTGACGTCGTGGTAGGCGCCGTGCTCATTCCGGGCAAGAAGGCGCCCAAGCTCGTCGCCAAGGCGGATCTTGCGCTTATGAAGAAAGGCAGTGTGCTTGTGGATGTAGCAGTAGATCAGGGCGGATGTTTTGAGACGACGAAGGCTACCACGCATATGGATCCGGTGTTCATCGTGGACGGCGTCGTGCATTACTGCGTGGCAAATATGCCGGGCGCGGTCGCGCGTACGTCTACCATAGCGCTGACAAACTCCACGCTCACGCTCGGGCTTTCGATAGCGAACAAGGGGCTCTCGGCGGCCGTCTCGGAGAACGAGCACCTGCGCAGCGGCGTCAACACGTACAAGGGGTATTGTACATTTGAAGGCGTCGCGGAATCCTTCGGCCTGGAGTATAAGAATATAAGCGAATTACTGAAGTAGAAGTTACAGATCGAGGTTCGGAAAGGCGTCGAGGTCAAGGCCGTCGGCGCCTTTTTCTTTGTATTTGAGATAGGCGGCGGCGCCGACCATGGCCGCGTTATCCGTGCAGAGCAGCGGCGACGGGCTGTACAGGCGAAGACCTTTTTCGCGGCAGGCGTCGCCGAGCGCCCGGCGCAAAAGGCTGTTGGCCGCCACGCCGCCGGCCATGACTGCCTT
Organism: Eubacteriales Family XIII. Incertae Sedis bacterium; assembly: GCA_031266025.1. Lineage (GTDB taxonomy): Bacteria > Bacillota > Clostridia > Peptostreptococcales > Anaerovoracaceae > JAITLA01. Next base: position 10,334 of record JAISBV010000161.1, on the reverse strand, counting down.
TGTTTCTCCGAGCATTTCGGCCGCGCGCAGGGTCTTCGCGACGATCACATCCACTACGGATTGCTGAAAGCTTGCCGCCGCGTCCGCGACGTTCACAGCTTCGCCGGCCTGACGCCGGGTGTTCAGATAGTTGAGTACGGCGGTTTTGACGCCGCTGAAGCTGAAATCCAAGCTGTCCTTTTCGAGAAACACGCGTTTGAACGCTACTGCGGACGGGTCGCCGTCTTTTGCGGCGTCGTCTATGGCGGGGCCGCCGGGATAGGGGAGTCCGAGCGCGCGCGCCACCTTGTCGAAGGCCTCGCCTACGGCGTCGTCCCGAGTGCGCCCGAGCACCGTATACGCGTCATAGCCGCCGACGCGTACGAGGTCTGTATGACCGCCCGAGACCACGAGAGCAAGGAAGGGCGGCTTAAGCTCCGCGTGTTCAAGATAGGCCGCGCAGATATGCGCCTTTATGTGATGTACGCCCACTATGGGCTTATCGAGCGCGAGCGCGTAGGCTTTGGCCGTCGCCAGACCCATCAAGAGCGCGCCCACGAGACCCGGCCCCTGCGTTACGCCGATCAGATCCACATCGCCGAAATCCGCATCCGCGTCCGCGAGCGCCAATTCCACTACGCGGTTGATCTGTTCAAGATGACTGCGGGACGCGATCTCGGGTACGACGCCTCCGAACGCGCGATGTATGTCGATCTGCGACGAAATTACGTTTGAAAGCGCGGTTCTGCCTTCACTGAGTACGGCCGCCGCCGTTTCGTCGCAGCTCGTTTCTATGGCGAGCGTGATAAAATGATTGTCTTTCATATATTATGCAACCACATGATGTATGCGTCCTCGTCCGGAACCGAATAATAGCACGGGCGCAATCCTTTTTTTCGAAAACCGGCTCTCTCGTACAGACGTATCGCCGCGTCGTTTGACGCCCGTACTTCCAGTGTGAAATCCGTGACGCCCGATTCGCGGCCCGCACGTTCGATAAGCGATTCGATCATCGCCGCGCCTATACCCCGGCCGCGAAAATCGGTATGTACGGCTACGTTCATGATATGCCCCTCGTTCAATATGACCCAAAGCCCCGCGTATGAAACGACGCGCAAATCTTTTTCGCACACGATGTAGCGGGCCAATTCGTTTTCTTCTATTTCGCGAAGTATGTCCTTGAAGCTCCAAGGCGAAGAGAAACACTGTATTTCGATCTCCGCTATCGCCTCGGCGTCCGCGCGCGTCGCTTCGCGGATATCAAAGCGCATGCCCGTCGCCTTCCGCTCGCGTCGCAAAGCGCTCGTTTTCGTTTTGCCCGTAATCGAGTCTGATTGTGATCGCGTCCTTTGGCAGAAGTTCCTCTATGCGATCCGCCCATTCGACGACGGTAAGACCGTTTCCGTAAAAGTATTCCTCAAATCCGAGCGCGTACATGTCCTCCGCGCCGCCAAGGCGGTACACGTCGAAATGGTAGAGAGGCATTCTGCCGCTCGTGTACTCCTTTATGACGGCGAACGTCGGACTTGTAACGGTCTCCTTAACGCACAGACCCTCGGCTATTGCCTTTGTCAGAGTCGTTTTTCCCGTTCCGAGATCGCCGATCAGCGCTATTACCGTGCCGGGCGCCGCGGCGGCGGCCAATTCACGCCCTAAAGCCGCAGTTTCGGCTTCATTGTTTATGCGCAGTTTATTCACAGTTTATTCACGCTTCGCGCCTCCGTACATGCGTTTCTATATTATGCCTGACCACGCAAGCAGCAGCATCACGCAGGTGAGCAATACGACGGCTACAGGAATCATCATGGCCTTACCCGACGCGTGTTTTTTGCCTTGCGGCGCTCCGCCCAAAGAACCGGCCGCCGCGCCGGCGCTGCGGAACGCGATGAGATGCGCGCGCCTGAGCGCCGTTACCAAGGGCTTGTAGAGCAGCAGCGTTACGGTCGCGTTCAGCGTGCCTTTCAGAAGATTGAACGGCAGGAACACGGGGAGCAGCATGGCCGTCACCTGCTCGCGCGATACGTTCGCCATGTAAAGCGGCGTTATGATGTAGTTCCAAAGGAGCATTATGGCCGTCATTGCGACGACGCCGGCCGCAAGAGCGAATACGGCGCCCGTCAGCGTCTGTTTTTTCTTGTAGACAAAAGCGGCGACGCAAGCGAATGAGAACGTCGAGATCACGTTCATAATCAGACCTATAACGCCTGTGCTGCTGATAGTTATAAACTCAACGAACGATACGACGACAGAGATTACGAGCGCCGTGAGCGGCCCGAACAGAAAGCCTCCGACGACGGTCACTATGTCGGAAGGGTCATAGTGCAGGAAGCCCATTATATTGATGGGTATAAAATGCGACAAGAACGTCAGGACATATGCCGCCGTGCTGAGCATGGCCACGGTCGTAAGGCGGTTCGTCCTTTCCTTTGCGTACGTGATGCCGTTCGCCGCGCCGGAACCGGCGTCTGCGGCAAGGGAAGCGTTCACTTTTTCATTCCGGGATTTCATTGCATACTACCTCCTTAATTATTACGCTGCCGTACCGCAAATCCCGACATAACGGCGTCGTGTTCGCGATACTTCGATTATGGAAGAAATCCGGAGGCCGATCAACAAAAAACCCCTTCAAAATTGCTTCAAAGGGGTTCACAACACAAAAATACATTTGAGTTTGTTTCTTTCATCCGGACTGTACCGTCGGTACCGGAATCTATAGGGGCTGCTCGAAAATAACCGAGCAACCCCTCACCGGTTCTGTCGCCCATTGTCGGCGCGTCCGAAACGGAACGCACACAACCCCGAGAGACTCGCGGACTCGTCGCCCTGCCCTTAGCTCGGCAGACGCATTACCGCCGGTGAGGAATCACACCTCGCCCTGAAACAGATTTCTTCTATACCGCATGATAACACGAAAAGCTATAATGTGTCAATAAAAATAAAAAAATACTTGACGGCCGGTAGAGCGATATGGTAAACTTGACTTAATCAGGTATCACATATATGTTTAGTATGTTATTAAACAGAAGCACAGCGGAACAAATAGGCCGGGATTATGTCAGTTCCGATTTTGCCTAAGGCGATGAGATTCCGCGAGAGAGGCGATTTATGAAGATTACAAAAGTAGACGTCTTGCAATTCAATGATCCGCGCGCCAAGATGCAGCGTCCTATTTGGTGTCGGATTTATACCGATGAAGGCATTTACGGCGACGGGGAGGCCGGCTTGGCTTACGGCGTCGGCGGTTCGGCCGCGTTTGGTATGGTAAAGGATTTGGCGCCGCTGATCATAGGCGACGATCCCTTGGCGAACGAGGTTATCTGGCATAAGCTCTACAGAAACACATTCTGGGGGCAAAACGGCGGCCCCGTTGTGTTCGCCGGCATTTCGGCCATTGATATCGCTCTTTGGGATATCAAAGGTAAATATTTCGGTAAGCCTGTATATCAGCTTTTGGGGGGGAAGTATCGCGATTCACTGCGCACATATGCCAGTCAGCTCCAATTCGGCTGGAGTGAAACGCGCGGCCCGCTGCGCAAAACGGAGGATTACGCCTTGGTGGCCAAGGAGGCGGTGGCGCAGGGCTATGACTCGGTCAAGGTCGATTTTATCGCCTTTGGCGCCGCCGAGGGCGGCACTGATTTCGGAGAAGGTCTGCCTTGGTTGGAAACGGAGCACCAGACGCGTTTATTGACGCCGGAATTTGCGGATATGTTCGTATCGAGGGTCGCGGCAACGCGTGAGGCGGTCGGCCCCGATGTGGATATTATTGTGGAAAATCATTCCAAAACCGATGCCTTGGGCGCCGTACAGGTCGGCCGTCGCATAGAGCAGTACAATATCTATTATTATGAAGAACCGACGACTCCGAACCCGAAATTGTTTGCCTACATCAAGGACAAGGTCGCAATACCTCTCGCAAGCGGCGAGCGCATATATTCGCGCTGGCAATACTATCCGTATTTTGAAAACAGCTCGCTGCAGGTAGTACAGCCCGATTTGGCCAATACGGGCGGTATCACCGAGGGCAAAAAGATAGCGGACACGGCTTACGCCTACGACGTGAGCGTACAGCCTCATGTAGCCGGCAGCCCCATCATCATTGCGGCTACCTTGCAGTTTGAAGCGGCCTTGCCCAATTTTATCATTCATGAGCACCATTTCCCGAATCAAAACGGACGCAGGCTGGCGATTCACGATTATCAGCCCGTGAACAGTTTTATAGAGGTTCCGAATTTGCCGGGCATTGGCAATGAATTATCGGAATACGCATTGGCAAACAGCATTAAGGTGAGCATAGAGTAGAGGATATCGTTGTATATACGTAGGAGTAAAAGGAGGAATTACTGTGAAAATTGTGAAAAGAACGCTGTCTAAGAGGAATTATGTTGTTTTATCCGTTATGCTGATACTGTGCCTGCTGCTGTCAACGGCTTGCGGAAGCGGAGACTCGAACGCGAGCGGAAGCGCTTCGGGCGGCGACTCCGGTCAAGCTGCGGACAGTGCGCCCGTTTCCGTCGGTTCCCTGACCGTAATCGTTCCCGACAACGTCGTCGGCGTGCCTCTGTGGGTAATAGCCCTTGAAAACGGGTATTTTGCGGATGAAGGACTTGAGGTCAACGGCGTTACCATGACGACCGGCACGATGGAGGCTCTGGAGGTAGGCAAGGCGGACGCCATGCTCAACGGGATAATCCCGGCCTTGAGCTATGCCGCTCAGGGTTCAGACGTCAAAATTGTGGCCGGTATGGCGTCGGGCGGCAATTTTCTTATCGCCAAACCCGAGGCGATCGAAGAATTGCAAGATTTTGACAATTGGAAAGGCAAGAGATTGGGGCTTGTTCGTCTGAGCACTTCCGAGATGATCACGCGTTACGCGCTCGGCGAAATGGGCTACGACCTCGACAATGACGTCGACTTCGTGGAGATAGACAGCTACCCCAATATTATTGAGGCTGTGCGCAAAGATCAAGTGGATATAGGCTATATAGCGTCAGAATACGGGCAGTCTGTACGGGATTTGGGCCTTGAGATTATATTCCCCATGACGAATTTGGTGGAAGATTATGTGTGCTGCCGCATTTCGGCTTCCGGCAAAACCTTGAGCGAGAACCGCGAAGCCTATGTAAAGTTTGTCAAGGCGCAGATCAGGGCGTATAAATTCTATAAGGAAAATCCGGACGATGTCGTCGCTTTACTGGCCGACGCTTCGGATCAATCCGAGGAATTTGTCCGAAATGTGGTTTACAATACGGAAACGAACGCCAACCGCATTTTCAATCCCGACCCCAACCTGAACGGCGTACGCAATGTATACGCGACGCTGCGGGATTGGAACTATATAGAGGATAACGGCGTGGAAGTCGAGGATATCGTCGATATCGGCGTATTCAGCGACGCATTGGATGAAATTTTGGCGGAAAATCCGGGTGATCAATTATATTCGGAACTCAAGGAACTCTACGAAACCAATAACGTGTAAAACCGAAATATGACTGCTCAGCCGGCTGTTCTTTTTCGGCCGGTTGAGCGGTAATGCCGGGAGAAGCTCAAGAAAACACAAGCGCATGCGGAGGGTTCCGAAGGATGAGCGGGATAGAAATACAAGAACTGAGCTTGGTCTACAAGACGGGCAGGGAAAAATTCTTGGCGCTGGACAATATCAGTACAAGGATTGAGGACGGCGAATTTATCTGCGTAGTCGGTTCGTCGGGCTGCGGCAAAAGCACCCTGCTCGGGGTATTGGAGGGCCTGATGACCCCGAGCAGCGGCAGGGTTTTGATAGACGGTAAGCCGATTCACGGCACAGGCCCCGAACGCGCCGTTGTTTTTCAGCAATATACGCTGTTTCCGTGGATGAACGCGATACAAAACGTCATTTTCGGTATAAAGCAGGTTCGGCGCGACTTGTCCGCCAAGCAGCTTGAAGATACGGGCATGGAATTTTTGCAAAAGGTCGGTTTGAAGGATTTCATGTACAAGCTGCCCGGCGAGATGTCGGGAGGCATGCAGCAGCGCGTAGCGATAGCCCGCGCTCTGGCCGTGAACCCCAAGATTTTGCTGATGGACGAACCCTTTGGCGCGATCGACGCGAAAACAAGGCTGACATTGCAGGAAATGTTACTCAAATTGTGGGCCGAGGACGAAAAGAAAAAGACTGTCGTCTTCGTGACGCACGATATAGACGAGGCTATTTTGCTGGCCGACAAGATTCTCTTTATGGCGCCAAAACGTATCAGCCATGAGATCCCCGTGACAATGCCGCGGCCGCGTGACAGGGATTCCATGTATGACAACAAGAAATTCCGTGATTTACGCAATAAGCTTGTGATATTGTTTTATAATGAAGTCAAGGAGCATATAGGCGGAGAGGAGGTGTTTCTGTGAGCGCGGCGAATAAGGACGCCAAGATCGGCTTGCCCGGAATGTTGCTCAACCTGCCGGTCTTCCTTTACATAATCTCCGCGGCTCTGGTATTTTTGCCGAGCCGCATGTCGGAGCGCGTGACAATGAGCAATCCGGTCGCCTTTCTCTTTGTACTCACATTCTGTATTGTTTTTTTCTGGGTCAAATTGGGCGGAAAGGGCGACAAGCGGCAGGCGAAGGATATAGGCACGGTAGTGCTCACCTTCTTTTTGCTGTGGGAAGTGATCACTACAAAATTGGATCGGCTGCCTTATATATTCGTTCCGGCGCCGGAAAATGTTTTTTACTCTTACATTCAGCTGTGGGACTACATGCTGTCCGGGCTCGCCCGCTCGATGTATTTGCTGTTAACGGGATTTATAGCCTCGCTCGTGCTCGGCGTTTCGCTCGGAATCGCCGTGGGTTGGTTCCCAAGATTGCGGCAGGCGGTCTTTCCTATCGCAAAGGCCATAAGCACCGTGCCCGCTATAGTATACGGCCCGTACATCGTCGTTATTATGCCGACGTTCACAACCGCGTCGATATTGGTCATATTCTTCGGCACATTTTGGTCAACATTCATGAATATGATAAACCGCGTCGGCACCATTGACGCGCGTATCATCAATACGGCCAAGGTTCTGAACGTCAATACGCGCACGATGCTGTTCAGCATCATCATGCCCTATACCCTGCCGCGCATCATAAACGATATGTCGGTGGCCCTGTCTATTTCGATGATGACGCTCACATTTGCCGAGATGATCGGCGCCGACCGCGGCATAGGTTATTTCGTGCGGCGCTCCCTCGACTACGCGAATTACACGCAAGCCTTCGCGGGCATATTCTTTATCGCGGTCGTGATTACCGTGCTGCAGGTATTTATAGCCGTTTTAAAAAAGAAACTGATAAAATGGAATTATTGACGCTGTTTCACGAATAAGGATGCGGCTCTTGCTTACGGGCGAGAGCTGTTTTTTATTATAGGCAATGCCGGTTGGTTACAGTTCAGAGGTACTCCGAACCTGATACTTTTTCCGTCATTCCGGGCTTGTCCCGGAATCCAGCTTACTGTTTTTGGATTCCGGGACAAGCCCGGAATGACATCCTTTTGGATTATAAAGGTATAATACTTTATTTCGCAGCTAACCTCTGAACTGTAACGCCGGTTGGTTACTTTCGGAAATTCACACTTAGAGAAAGTTGACAGCGAAAACAGAGTACGTTAAAATAGAGCAGACGGAGGAAGTGCCTGATGTATATTATGAAACGCAATATATCTCTGCGAATATTTCGCGTATGCGCGGTCGTGTTTTTATCGGCTGCGTTGTTGACCGTTTCCGGCTGCGATTTTATCCAAAAACAGTTAGTGTTACAGATTATTTCCTCGACGCAGGACGACGAAACGACGCAGGAAGAAGTCTCCATGGATGGATTTGCGCAAGAAGAAGCCGTTCAAGACGACGCAGCCGAACAAGGCGAATATGATCCGCTGCAAACAAAATCTTTCGGAACGTATATTCTGCCGGATGAATGGATTGAAGCCGAACAGCAGTCGCGCGGCGAGAAGTATTTTTATATCCGGGAAACGTCGATAGGTGATCCGCTGCCCACAAATATATCCGTCGAAATGGGTACGAATCGGTATGCGCTTGATGAGCATTTGATATTTCGGCGAGCTATATTGGAGCAGTTGATCATGCAAGCGCAGAACGCGGAATCGGTGAACGGCAGCGGAACATATACTGAAAACGACGATATTTTGTATATATTTACAATAAAGGAAGACGATGTAACAACGGTGCAATATTACATCGTCGGAGAGGAAAAGTATATATTGATCCATTTGACCGTATTTGACGATGAGGAAACCGAAATTGGCGAAGCGGCGGCGCTTTATATAGCGAATACCTTTGTTTGGCCCGAATAGCCTTACTTACTGTTCCGCGTTGAAAGCCGGGATGAAAGGAAACGGCGTTATGGATAAAATCAAGATGAAAAATCCCATCGTGGAGATGGACGGCGACGAGATGACGCGCGTTATTTGGCAATGGGTCAAGGATATTTTGCTTGCGCCGCGCATCGACCTGCGGACGGAATATTATGATCTCGGACTTGCGAAACGCAACGCAACAGCCGACAAAATCACGGCGGACGCCGCAGAGGCGACGCTGAGATGCGGCGTGGCGGTCAAATGCGCGACGATCACGCCTAACGCCGAACGCGTGAAGGAATACGGGCTTTCCGAGATGTGGAAGTCTCCGAACGGAACGATCAGGGCCATACTTGACGGAACCGTGTTCCGCGCTCCCATATTGGTCAAGGGCATATCTCCTTACATACCTACGTGGACAAAGCCCATCACCGTCGCGCGCCACGCCTACGGCGACGTATACAGGAACATCGAGCTTAGGGTTCGCGCCGGGAACCGCGCGGAATTGGCGGTAACCGAGGGCGGATCGGGTTCCGAAACGCGCGCGCTTATACACAGCTTCGGCGGCGACGGCGTCGTTCAGGGCATGCACAATACGGACGAAAGCATTGAATCGTTCGCGCGATCCTGTTTTGCGTACGCGCTCGACACGAAGCAGGATCTGTGGTTCGCGACAAAGGATACTATTTCAAAGATATATGACAGGCGATTCAAGGACATATTCGAAACAATATATGACGAGTATTACAAAGAAGCGTTCGCCGATGTCGGCATAACGTATTTTTACACGCTGATCGACGATATGGTGGCGCGGGTCATGCGCTCGGAGGGCGGCTATATATGGGCGTGCAAGAATTACGACGGCGACGTTATGTCGGATATGGTGGCCGCGGCCTACGGCAGCCTTGCCATGATGACGTCGGCGCTCGTTTCGCCTAAAGGCGCTTTCGAGTATGAGGCGGCTCACGGCACGGTGCAGAGACATTATTACAAGTATATGAACGGTGAAAAGACCTCCACGAACCCTGTTGCGACTGTATTCGCGTGGAGCGGCGCGCTCAGGAAGCGGGGGGAGCTCGACGCTTCCCCGGAGCTTGCGGAGTTCGCCGGCAGACTTGAGCGCGCGAGCGTCGAAACGATAGAAGCAGGGCTTATGACGGCGGATTTGTGGGCGCTCTCGACGCTCCCCGGCAAGACGTCGCTCAATACGGAGGATTTCTTGCGAGAAGTAGCTCGGCGGCTTGAGAAATAGATTGAAGAGGCGCCGTGCGCGGAAAGGAAAACTCATGAAGAACAGCGAATACTTGCGGATTTTCAAGGCCTTCTCAGACGAACGGAGGATGAGGGTGCTCGAGCTATTGCTTGACGGTGAAAAATGCGCATGCATCTTGTTGGAGGATTTGGACATCAGCCAACCGACCCTGTCGCACCATATGAAGATACTGTGCGATTCGGGGATAGTCACGGGACGTCCCGTAGGGAAGTGGATATATTATTCCATTAACGAAGAGGGCTGCGAACACGCGAAAGAATTGCTGACAAGGCTGACCGAGCGCAAAGCGCGCCGTACGGAAGACTTCCTCGGCCGGCTGCTTGGGGAAATTTCGTTCCCGTTCAGACGCCTTATCCTCGTATTTTTTATGTTCAATGTATCGAAGTTCTTAAATGCGTTGGATGACAGTTCCAAGAGCATGACCGGAAAAGACGCCTGCTGCGAGTGCGATTTGATAAGGATATAATCTCTGTTAAACGGAACGAATTTACACCGACCGGCCCGGCAAATTTGTAACAGTTGCCAAATATGAAATTGTACATATAAAATTGGTAATACCTCTTGTGTAAACCACGTCAAAGTAGTACTATAAAGATGAAATGGGAAACAAGTACAGTTTTTGATCCGGGCGATTCCTGACTACGCGCTTAAAAGCGCAGTATTTGACTTTTTGCGTCACCTATTCGGACTTTCTTTTCACGATTCTGCGGACAATACGGCTTCGCGCCTTTACATATACGGTTCTTA
>JAISBV010000092.1 GCA_031266025.1 Eubacteriales Family XIII. Incertae Sedis bacterium | reverse complement strand
CTCGAAGCGTCCGGCATAGATATGCTCAACATCACGTTCAGCGTCGCCCCGCCGCCGGAGGCGCCTGACGGTTTCCCGCTCAGCGGCATGGCCTACGGCGGGTATCTCGTCAAGCAGGCTGTCACGATCCCCGTGATCGGCGTCGGCGGCATCACAGACGGTGAGGCGGCGCAAACGCTGGTTGGCAACGGCTACGCCGACATTGCCGGAGTGGCGCGCGGCATATTGGCCGACCCGGATTTCCCGCGCAAAGTCCTCTCCGGACAGCCCGTACACAAGTGCCTGTCATGCCGCGAGTGCAAGTGGTTTACCGACCATAATAAGTGTCCGGCGAGAAAAAAAGGTGCGGTGATTTGAAAAAGAATGAGTTCACGCGGGTTTTTCGCGCGTTTACGGATGCTACGAGGGTCCAGATATTAGAGCTGCTGCGTCGGGGGGAGCAGTGCGCGTGCGTGTTGCTGGAGGATCTTGAGATCAGTCAGCCGACGCTGTCGCATCACATGAAGATACTGTGCGAATCCGGTATAGTAAAGAGCCGCAAGGCGGGGAAGTGGAGCTACTACGAGATCGACTCCGAGGGCTGCACATACGCGAAGCGCCTTCTCGACCGCGTCGCCGAGGGAAAGCTCGGCATCGCCGCAAAGCTCGTAAATTCCGCGCGCCGTCTGCTCGGCACGCTCGAAACGTTCCCATGCGATACCGTGACGGGAGGCTGCTGCGCGAGGCGCTATTCGTAAACCGCGCGCGCGTCCTGTTTGAACATTGCGACTGCGACACCTCACATGCGCGTCACGCCTTTCACGCCTCGGGCAGCCAGTCGGGGGGATCATCGGACGGGTCGGTGGGGGGCTCGGTCGGAGTCTCTGTTGTGGGCGGAGTGTCTGTGGGAGTGGGTTCCGCTGTGGGAGTCGGCGTCGGCGTTGCTGTCGGAGTCTCTTCCGGAGGGGGTGTGGGCTCGCCTGACGGGGGGGAGTTGGGATCGTCGGTCGGGGGCGTTTCGTTCGGGTCGGGGTCGAGAGTGCCCACGGGCACTAGGACTATCCTGTTCTGAGCCCTGTATGAACTGCGCGACACATATGTCTTGTTTAAGAGCGTACCGCCCTCGTCGTAATAATATTTGTACGTCTCCACGACTAAACCGCCGTGGCCCGCCGTGTCAACCTTTGTGGTACCGGGCTCTATTGAGGGATCCTCGACCTCTTCGGTATCGTAGCCCGTCGTGCTGATCGTCACGTAGTCAGTCTTAATATACCCGGTGTCCAGCTTTGTGCCGTGCAGCTTTACCGTCAGCTTGCGGTCCGCTACGACCAATTCGAGCCTTATAGGGTAGTCCGTGTTATTTTTGAACTTAAAGTCGATAGTGCCCCAGTTTATAGTGGCGTCGTTGCCGTACGGCAGATAGGTCACGACGAACATATGGTTCGAGCGCGTGACGACCTCCAGATCCGTGTGGAGCACACAGTCGTAGATCGTAGATGACACCTGACATATTCCGCCGCCGATCTCTTGGACCGTCATGCCGCCCGCGTACGCGCCGGCCGACTTGTAGCCCTTCGCCTCGGTGCGCTGTCCGACTATGCCGTTAAACGAGAAATCGTCGCCGGGGTTGAGCACAGTGCCGTCTATCGCCTCCGACGCCAGCGTGACGTTTGTCAGCCTGTTCGACGTGCCCGCTATATTCGTGGTGCGCTCCGCGAGTATGTCGCGGAACAACAGGCTCTCCAACTGCTCCGATGCGACCTCCGGCGGCGTGATTATCAGCGGTATGACGATCCGCTCGCCCGTATCCGCGCTCTCCAGCCTGAGGCGCGCGTCGTTCACGTCGAAGTCCACTCCCGTGACGCTCTCCGTCACGCCCTGCGTATCGGGGTCGTACACGGCCGAGACAGGCTCTCTGAATATCTCCCTGCGCAGGACGTCCAGATCGACGTCTCCGGCGGGGTTCGCGGGTATGGAGTACTCCGCAGAGACGGGCTCGTTTATGCGCGCGGACTCGTACAGCATCTCAATTGTGAGCGCGTATGTCTCCTCACGGTCAGCCAGTGCGCTGCCCGCGCCCTTGACGACCACTATGTCGTTGCTGTTTACGGTGTACGCGCCGCGCAGCAAACCGCTGTTGAAGTCGGCCGTCGCGGCGTCGGTCACCGACCGGACGTATTCCTCGTCGACCGTCAGGTTTTCGGGCGACGTGAGCTCCACGGATGAGACGCGGCATTTTATATAGTTCAGCATACAACTGAGCGGCGAGCCGTCCCGCCCGTATTCCAAGGCGAGACGCGCGGCGTCCGACGCGTTCAGCTTCATTCCCGCTTCCTCGCCCGACACGCGCAGGCTCTCGCCGTTCGGGAAGCTCAAAGTCGCGGAGATGTTCGCGGCGTTTTCCTCATATCCGGCATCTATGAGCGCGAGTTCGGCCTCGTAGAGGCTCATGCCCGCCAGCTTCACGCCCCCGAGCGACACATTGGGGAACACCGAGTCGAGCCTCCGCACATAGAAGCCCGCCGCCAGCGTGACCGCCGCGACCATAGCGACGATGACCAACGCGACCACCACGCCCGTCCGCCGGGTTCTCCCCTTGCGGCGAACAGCGTGCGACTTCGCGACGTGCTGCCCGCCCGTTCTCTTTTTCGTGTTACCGTACAACTGACGTTTGATCGTAACTCCCGCCTATCACCGTTATATATTTGACTGCCCCGCAGCTCAGTGCAATAATAATATAATTATTCCGCAAAAAAATCAAATTACATGTTGATTACGATATAAATACAGCATTGTAAATATTTACTCCCGATTTGAATGGCAAGACCCTTTCAACCGAGGTCAAACAGCGCGTCAGTTGAAATCAGCGTCGCGTTTTTCGGGTTCGGCGTACGCAAAACGGTCGGCGCTTTTGTGAACAGATAGTAATATCTGCTCTTGTATTCGCCGAGCAAATGATCCTTTGACGCGAGTTTTTGCAGCTCGGCGGCGGCTTTTACTCTGTCGCGCCACTTGCACTCCCCCAATACTATCCTCTTTTCGGCGCGGTCGGCGGCGATCACGTCAAAATCGGACTGCGCCTTTTCCCGGGGATCCGTCCCCCACCACGCGCCGAAGGAAGTCGCGGTAAGCGGCAGCTTTCCGCTTCGATTTGCCCTGTATAAATATTGTAAGCAAATCGTTTCAAACGGCGGCTTTCCGATATATGACGCCAGCTTCCCGCCGAACACCTCCGTAGCGGCGAGGAGGACTGAAAATTCGACAGTTTACAATAAATTACAAAAAAATTCGCGAAAATCGCTTGACACCTGCACCGCATAGTGCTATGATAATTAAAGGTAGCTTGATAAGTGCTTATTATCATGCAAAATTCACGCAAAATCCGCTACTCTGTAAGGTGTAACCCGAGGTACACGGCATCCTTGTCGTCTTGCGTCACACCCAAATATCTTCGCGTAACGGCGAAATTCGAGTGGTTGTAAATTTCCATTATCACTGCGGGAGATATACCTGACTTCCAAGCATGGTAACCAAAGGTCTTGCGTAATGAATGGCACGATATGCGCCCTATTTTCAGTGCTTCTGCGGCGGCCCGGACAATTCGGTAGGCTTGTACGCGCCCAATGGCGCGACTCTTTCGGCGGCTGACGAAGACGAAGTCTTCCGGTTTCTCAGGCGGGTGGTGCGAGGCGTAGAGAGAGAGAGCGGCTACGATTTTCTTGTGCAACGCCAATGATTTCTGTTTCCCGGTCTTGTGCTCTATGACAGTGGCGCGCACGTGGGCGCGGTCGGTTGCAAAATCGTAGACATCGCCCCAGCGTAGGCACAGGATGTCACTGACTCGCAGAGCGGTGTGTATACCGATAACGATTAGGACGTAGTTACGGAATTGCCCGAGTTTCAGATAATATTCCGCCATTGCCCGGAGTTGTTGTTTGTTGCGAATGGGTTGCGTGGTTGCCATAGTAGAATTCCTCCATTATATACAATAGTTTTCGCCTATGTAACATATTCTGCATTGTGTTACATAGGCGATTTTTATTTGCGCCCAAAAAGGGTTTCGCGCATAGTTTTTGTAGTTGCCGTCGCCGCCATATTCTACGGCAGTACCCTTTTGACCACAGTTTTGACACTCCCCGCCTCTGCGCCGACCATATTATACCATTTCCCTTGCTTTTGCGCAGAATATTTTCTTTCTAAAGTCAGGGGCGTATATTTTAATGTAACACAATGCAGAAAGTGTTACATTGGCACACGAAAGAGAGGATAGAATGGTAAACTATGGATTAAACAGTGATCAGGTTCGGGACTCAAAAGCCAAGTACGGTGACAATAGACTGACTGAGCAAGAAACCGAGGGCTTCTGGAGCAAATTCAAAGACAATCTTGGCGACCCTATGATCAAGATCCTTTGTGTCGCGCTGCTTATCAATGTGATTTTTGCGTTCTTAGGACAGACGGAATGGTATGAGTCAGTCGGTATAGCGTTGGCTGTGCTTTTGGCCACGCTGGTTTCCACCTTTTCCGAGTACAAAAACGAAAATGCGTTTCAGAAATTACGGGAGGAAGCCTCACAAATCATCTGCAAGGTCTATCGAGACAGCGAAATCGTCGAGATCGCAATAAACGATTTGGTCGTCGATGACTGCGTATTGCTTCAGTCCGGTGATAAAATCCCTGCTGATGGGGTTTTGCTTGAAGGCGAGCTTAACGTTGATCAGTCCGTATTAAACGGTGAAACAGAGGAAGCCCGCAAAACTGTTATGCCAAGCGATTACGTCGAGCAGACATCTGCTATGGATTTCTTAAATGAATACAAAATATTTCGAGGTTCGGTCGCCTACTCCGGTAATGCCGTTATGTCTGTTTCTACTGTCGGGGATAACTCTGTTTACGGGCAAATCGCCGGGGAACTGCAGCAAGAGGACGAACGCGACACTCCGCTCAAGGTTAAATTGGGAAACCTTGCAAACGGTATCAGCAAATTCGGCTATATAGGCGGCATTTTGATTGCTTTGGCGTTGCTTTTCCAGCGCATCGTGGTTCACAACGGCTTTGATATATCTCAGATAATCAGCTACTGCTCTAACTGGATGACGCTCGTCAACGACCTGATCCAAGCGCTTATGCTCGCCGTGATCATCATTGTTATGGCGGTCCCTGAGGGACTGCCCCTGATGATCGCGATCGTGTCCGCGTTGAATATGGGAAAGATGCTGAAAGATAATGTTTTGGTGCGTAAAATTGCCGGGATCGAAACGGCGGGAAGCTTGAACATCCTCTTTTCGGACAAGACCGGCACGATAACAAAAGGACAGCTTGAAGCCGTGGCCTTTGTAAGCGGAAGCGGACAGGAATATCGGTCGTATGAACAAGTTGTGGGTGAGCTCGGTAAACTGCTGTCGATGAGCATCCGTAAAAATACGAGTGCGGTTCTCAGTGGTTCGGGCAAGCAGCTAAAGATCATAGGGGGCAACGCCACCGAGCGCGCTATCCTCAGCTTTGCCGCAGGCAGAGATGATCTTGTGAATGTGGCTACGATTGGCGGTATCCCGTTCAGCAGCGAAAATAAATATTCTGCCAGCCGGGTGGAAGGGGAATACAACCTTTCGCTGATAAAAGGAGCGCCGGAGAAAATATTGACCGAATGTACTTACTACTATGACGAGAACGGCCGGCGTCAAGAACTCAACGGCGGTAAAGATATCTTAGTGAAAATTGACGAGATGGCGTCCCGGGCGATTCGCGTACTGGCGCTCGCCA
The DNA here is from genome assembly GCA_031266025.1 of Eubacteriales Family XIII. Incertae Sedis bacterium. Lineage (GTDB taxonomy): Bacteria > Bacillota > Clostridia > Peptostreptococcales > Anaerovoracaceae > JAITLA01. Next base: position 12,292 of record JAISBV010000092.1, on the reverse strand, counting down.
CAAGTGATGAGCCGATAATTGACGGCGAGCTTCCAAACGGGTATTGGACGCTGGTGGGAGTTATCGGAATAAGGGATGAAGTGCGCCCTGAGTCCATCGCGGCAATCAAGGAGGTCAGGGACGCCGGTGTCCAAATAGTTATGATCACGGGAGACCGGCAGGATACAGCCGTCGCTATCGCAAAGGAGGCCGGGTTGCTCACAGACGCGTCAAATATTATTTTAACGTCGGATGAGCTCGCCAAGTTATCCGATGACGAAGTGAAGCAAAGGCTCAAAGATATTCGGGTCATAGCGAGGGCGCTGCCAAGTGATAAGAGCCGCTTGGTTCGCATTGCGCAGGATTTGAACTTAGTCGTAGGAATGACAGGTGACGGCGTAAACGACTCGCCCGCGCTCAAGGCTGCCGACGTGGGCTTCGCTATGGGCGGCGGCACGGAGGTAGCCAAGGAAGCCAGCGAGATCATTATTATGGACGATAATTTCGGATCCATTGATAAAGCTATCCTGTACGGGCGCACGATTTTCAACAGTATCCGTAAGTTTATCATCTTCCAGCTTACGATAAATGTAGCGGCAGTGCTGATTTCTTTTGTTTCACCATTGCTCGGTATGGAAAACCCTCTGTCGATCACGCAGATCCTGTGGGTAAACCTTGTTATGGATACGCTGGCGGCTCTTGCGTTCGGGGGAGAGCCTGCCCTCAAACGCTTTATGCGGGAAAGACCGAAAAAACGCGATGAGAACATTGTCAGCGGTTATATGTGGAGTTCAATCCTAACAAGCAGTCTGCTGACGTTTGCGCTGAGTATGGTATTCCTGCTTACGCCGTTTGCGAAAGGTATGTTCAGACCCGACGGCGCGGACAAGTATCTGCTAACAGGATACTTCGCGTTCTTCATATTCATTTCTGTGTTCAATTCGTTCAACGCGCGAACCGATGTGCTCAATCTGTTCGACAATATCAACGGCAATAGGGGTTTCTTAAAGGTAATCGGGCTGATTGCGGTTGTGCAGATAGCGCTGGTGTACCTCGGCAATGTCATATTTGACTGTTACGGGCTGAACGCAAAGGAGTGGCTGTTCGTGTCGGTTGCGGCAATACTCATTATCCCGGTTGACCTGATAAGGAAACTCATTGTGCGCGGCGCGGTGGCAGCTTAACGCTGCCGTATGTGCTGTTGGTTGCGTTAGTGACGGCAGCGATATTTTCGATGATTGTGAACTTATCTTGGCATCGCATCGTAATTGAGTATTATCCTGATGCTGACACATATCATTGATTGGAGGCAACAATGGCACAAACAGTAATGGTATCAAAAGGTCAAAAGTTAAGTTGCGGTAAAAACGCAGCGCGAGCAACTGTTGCTCTCAATTGGAACAGCGGTGCGTCAAAGGGGGCTTTTGATGTTGAACTTGATGTCTCAGCATTTGTCCAGCGTAGCAGTGGTCAAGTCAAGTCAGACGATGATTTTATCTTCTATAATAACCCGGTATCGAAAGACAATGCCGTAAAAATGGTCTCGGCGAACGCAAACAAGACCGAAATTCAGGTTGATTTCCAAAAAATCGCTCAGGATGTATCCCAAATTGCTATCAGCTTGACCATATATGATGCTGAAAAGCGAAATCAGAATTTCGGTATGGTATCTGCAATTTCAGCTCAACTTGCCGTTGACTCAGGCATCGGAGCGACATTTACGCTTGACAAAGCAGAATTCAAAGTAGAAACCGCTATTGTTGTATGTGAGATTTATCGTTATAACAATGAATGGAAATTTGCCGCTGTTGGAGCAGGTTATTGCAACGGATTAGCTGCGCTATGTAAATCTTTTGGCATCTCAACTATGGAGGAGGAAAAAGTAACTACTGCAACGAGCACTATCAAGCCAAAGAGCAAAACTCCAACACCTCAGGTTGTTCCTGCTTCGAGTCAAGAATTATCGCGTATGGCTGACTCGGTAATGCATATTTGGAAAACTGCCGACTTACTTTTGCGGGAAAACAGTTCCGTTGCCCGCAGCCTTTTAAGCGACAATCCCGAAATTTTCGATACGAGTGTATTCGTATCAACAGTACATATAGCTGGGGCAATCAACATTGACAGGAATACCGTAAGGGAACTGCTTGACACTGCGTTTGATAAACTCAATTTTATCGAAATTCAGATTGGTTCATTAAAAACGGACGCCACTTGTTTATACTGCGTTATAATCACAACACTTGGCAAACTTCTATCAAGTTTGATGATGTAGCCACTGTACAATTGTAAATATATTCAATGTAGGTGTCGAACAAGGACATCTGCGCATAATTATTTTGCATGGCGTTTTCTCCGTTTTCGTAATTTTATCTTCAGTTGGTTACTTATATTTTACCGCGAAAACGGAGAAAAGTCATATTTTTTCGAGACTCAAGCCCCTTGTTTTTACGATGGTTTTTGAGTTTCGCAATCGGCAAATATTCAATAAAAGTAAGGGGAGATGCGTATGTCTGTTTCACTGCAAAAAGCTCAAAAGGTTGACCTGTAATTTTATAAAAGGAGTGTATAACTAATGGCAATCAATCTTCAGAAAGGTCAAAAAGTGGAATTGACCAAAGGCAATGCAGGACTTGACAAGGTGCTTGTCGGTCTTGGATGGGACACGAACAAGTATGACGGAGGCTTTGACTTCGACCTCGATGCCTCGGCATTCCTGCTCGGAGACAACGGCAAGGTGCTGTCGGATGCGGACTTCGTATTCTACGGCAACCAGAAACACTCAAGCGGGTCTGTGTACTCGCACGGCGACAACCTGACAGGCGAGGGCGATGGTGATGATGAGCAAATCTCTATCGTACTCTCACAAGTTCCTGCCAACATCTCGAAAATCGCAATCACCGTCACAATCTACGATGCCGAAACGCGCAAGCAGAATTTTGGCTTGGTATCGAACGCGTTCTGCCGTATCGTAAATGAGGCGAGCAATCAGGAACTGATGCGGTATGACCTCGGCGAGGACTTCTCCGTGGAAACGGCGGTAGTCGTGGGTGAACTCTATCGCAATGGCGCTGAGTGGAAATTCAACGCTATCGGTAGCGGCTTTGCCGGAGCGTTGGCGGCTCTCGGACGCAACTTTGGCGTGAATGTGTAGGTAGATGAATGTCCAAACGGCGGCAGCAATATTGCCGCTTAGCCAGGAAAGGAGACATTAAAAATGGCAGTAGAACTGCGGAAAGGTTCAAAAGTGAACCTTTCCAAGAGCGCCGGATTAGGTGAAATACTCATAAACTTGAACTGGTCGCAACCCGCCCCAAAAAAAGGTTTGTTCGGCGGCGTTAAGTCCGGCGATTCAATTGACCTCGACTTGGCTTGCTTTGTTGAACTGAATGACGGAAACAAGTATGTTGTTCAGGCTTTAGGCAACACTTTCGGGAATTTGGATAGTCCGCCTTATGTGTCGCTTGACGGTGATGACCGTTCTGGGTCGAACTCGGCTGGCGAAAATCTGAGGATAAACGGCAGGCATATTGCTGACATCAAGCGTATTCTTGTCTATACGTTTATCTACGAGGGTGCGGCGAACTGGCAGGAAGCAGCGGGTATTGTCACAATCAAGACGCCTGGTGCGGACGACATCATTGTCCGTATGGACGAGTTCAGCACAGCACAGAAGATGTGCGCGATAGCCGCGTTTGAAAATGTTGGCGGAACATTTTCTGCTGAGAAACTGGTGCAGTTCTTCAATGGTCAGCAGGATATGGACAGGGCTTACAATTGGGGTTTCCGCTGGTCTGCGGGGCGTAAGTAAGACAAATTTAAGTGGAGGTGCATCGAAATGGCAGTAAGTTTAGCAAAAGGTCAAAAGGTTGACCTGACGAAGACAAATCCCGGACTAACAAACATCATTGTCGGGTTGGGCTGGGATGTCAACAAGTACGACGGCGGATCTGATTTTGACCTTGATACCGCTGCTTTCCTCTTGGGTGAGAGCGGAAAAACAGGGTCAGATAAAGACTTTGTGTTCTACAACAATCCTAAGCACCCGAGCGAGTCAGTGATACATCAGGGCGATAACCGCACGGGAGTTGGCGAGGGCGACGACGAGCAAATCAAAATTGACTTGTCGAAAGTTCCGGCTGAGGTACAGAAAATCGACTTCACCGTAACCATCAATGAGGCGGATACGCGGAATCAAAACTTCGGGCAAGTTTCCAACGCTTACATCCGAATCCTTGACGAGGCTAAGAACGAGGAATTGATTCGTTATGACCTCGGAGAGGATTACTCTGTCGAGACGGCAGTAGTTGTCGCCGAGTTGTACCGCAACGGAGCAGAGTGGAAATTCAATGCCATAGGCAGCGGGTTCCAAGGCGGTCTCGCCGCGCTGTGTGCCAACTTCGGTATCGACGCGACATAAGAAAGTCAAACAGAAAGGCGGTTGCGAACAAAAACAACCGCCTTTCGATTTATGAGGGGAGAAAGTCAATGCAAGCAGTTCAGAAAGGGTTCAGGGATAAACTCGACAATCATTTGAACACAAGGAAATTTTTTCCAGTTAAATTGACTGTCGCCGGAAACGCGGAGTATGATTTCTGCTGTTTTGGCGTGGACAGTGTGAACAAGCTGTCCGATGACCGCTATATGGTATTCTTCAATCAGACGCGGAGTCCAAACGGCGAGATAACGTTTTCACAGTCTGTTGGGACTGCGGAATTTAGTGTCAATCTGCCTTCATTGCCCAATTCAATTAACAAGTTAGTATTCACGGTCAACATTGACGGCGGCAGCACTATGGGTGAAATCCGCTCGCTTGACGTAATCATTGGAAATACCTTGGCGTTACAACTAACCGGGAAAGATTTTCAGCGAGAGAAAGCGGTTATCGTGCTTGAAGTATACAAAAAGGACATATGGCGCGTATCGTTTCTTGCAAGCGGTTTTAACGGCGGACTTCCCGATTTGCTGAGACACTACGGCGGGGAAGAGTCTGAGTCGCAAACAGTTCCGGTTCAGCCTGCTCCTGCTCCGCCCGTTCCCGCAAAAATTTCGATCGAGAAGAAATTGGAGAAAGAAGCTCCTAAGCTTGTTTCGCTTGCGAAACCGTTAAAAGTGTCGCTTGAAAAGCACAAGTTGGTGGACGTAGTCGCCAAAGTTGGGCTTGTAATGGATATATCAGCTTCTATGTCTTCGAGTTACAGTAGTGGCAGCGTTCAGCAAATAGTGGATAAAGTAGTTCCGTTAGCAGTCCAGTTTGATGATGACGGAGAACTTGATTTTTGGTACTTCGGCAATAAGTGCAAACAAATGAAGCCGGTAACGACAAAGAATTATCAGCAGACGACAAATGACTGGAAAAAGCGGATGCGCGAATGTGGCGGAGGCACTAACCTTGCAGAAGCGGTTGACGCTGTTGTTGACGAGTATAAGCACAGCAAACTGCCAGCCTATGTTTTGGTTGTAACTGACGGGGCGACAAGCGAAGAATCAAGGACACGAAAACTATTAACTGCGGCATCTAAACAACCTATATTTTGGCAATTCGTTGGTATTGGCGGGGCGGGTTACGGTTTCCTCGAAGACCTTGATACGATGTCCGGGCGATATGTTGATAATGCCAACTTTTTTGCCCTTGATGACTTCAACAGAGTTTCGCCGGACACTCTGTACGACCGGCTGCTCGGCGAGTTTCCAAGCTGGCTGAAAGAGGCAAAGCGATTAGGATTGATAAAGTAGAAGATTAGCAATGTGCAACCTTATGAAATACTCTACTTTCAGTATCTGCAAGCGTCACGCGGATCCGGTGAAGTTTTACTGGCACACTCATTACCCGGCAGCATTGTTGATGTTGAACTTGACGGTTCATACGGGCTTCGTGTGCAGAAAGACGGGTTTCTTGCCGCTACAGACGGGGTTGACGTCAATACGCAATTGTTTTGATACAGACCCGCAATCCAAAAGGAATGAAAGGGTTCATAAGCAAGATCGGATTTAAGCTGAACTAAATGCCGGAAATTGGAGTGAATACCTGAGATTTTTGCTGATACTTAATCGGAGGAGACGATAAGGAATTTATGATTGAAACACCGCTGCCATACCGCGTAGGAGCGTTGATGTACTCGCCCACGCTTAACACGTCTGTTGTAAAAAAGCTCACGGACGGTTCGGATTTAACAGGCGACTTGAAATATTTGGACAGCCTCGTACTGTGTTTGGAGGACGCTATTACCGACAGCGGCACAGAACAAGCTGAACTGGCATTGTGCGAGAGCTTAGCATATATAACAAATTCACGCGCCTCATTGCCGCTGTTATTCGTCAGACCGCGCTCACCCGAACAGTTGACGCGCTTGCTTGAAAAACTCGGCACATTAACGGACTGCCTGACGGGATTTGTATTTCCGAAGTTCGATACGCGGAACGGAGGACAATACATAGAGGTTCTGACCTCCGCGAACGCGAAAAGGGCTGAGCCGTTCTATATGATGCCGATAATTGAAACGCCGTCGGTTATTCACGTTGAGTCGAGGCTAACGGAACTTCGTGAAATCAAAGAGATGATTGGCGGCGTTAAGGATATGGTTCTGAATGTCCGCGTCGGCGGCAATGACTTCTGCGGATTATACGGGCTGCGGCGCAAGATTTGCCAGACGATATATGACATAGAGGTTGTTCGTGATACGCTGACCTCTGTTATTAATATATTCGCCAGAGATTTCGTAGTGTCAGCCCCTGTGTGGGAGTATTTTGAAAGCGCAAACAAATATGGCTGGTCGTATGGTCTTGCAAGAGAGTGCGAACTTGATTTGCTAAATGGGTTTATCGGCAAAACCGCCATTCACCCGACGCAACTGAAAATTATCCGCAATTCGATTATGCCCGACAGATGCGATTATGAAGACGCTCTGAATATCCTCAACTGGGGTGACGACCTTTTAGGTGTTCGCAAAAGCTGTAACGGCACAAGAATGAACGAAGTATCCGTACACACGAAGTGGGCGCAGAAAGTCGTTGCTCTTGCGGAAATATACGGGGTAAAAGAATGAGAACAGTACGGGTTTGGCTTAATCACTGGTTCAGCACGGCATATCATATCATTGAGCTAATCAAACGTGATACTCCGCTTGATTTCATTATAATCGCCAGCAACCGCGAAGCCAACTGCGTTTACCGCGCCGTGTGCGATGAGTTCTATATTGAACCGGAATATATAAATAAGGAGCAGTACACGGCATATTGCCTTGATTTCTGCCGTGAGCATAGCGCAGAGGTGTTCGTCCCGCGCCGCGCTATGTCCGCGATTGCCGAACGCCGTGCGGATTTTGACGCGCTCGGCGTTAAAGTTCTTGCCGAAAACGATACAGAACTGCTGAGTACCGTCAGCGACAAGGCGGCTTTTTATCAAGCCTGTTCTGGAAAGGGTATTGGCTGTATTCCTCCGTATATGGTAGTAGATACAGTAACCGCGTTTGAACGCGCTTATTCGGAACTGAAAACGAACGAAATCCGCGTCTGTTTCAAATTTGCCCGCGACGAAGGAGCGGCGAGTTTTCGTGTGATTGACGACAGAATATTGGATAACGGCGGCTTGCGGAATCCATTCGGTACGAAAATCACATACGGCAACGCGGTAACGCTGCTGACGAATACGGAGCAAATCCCGCCGATTATACTGATGCCGTATCTGTCAGGTGCGGAAGTAAGCGCTGATTGTTTGAGAACATTGCGTGGTGATATCATAATTCCCCGTTTCAAGACTAACGGCAGAGCGGAGCGGGTTTGCTTTGATAAGAGGATTATAGATATTTGTAAACGGATACTTGAAAATTTTTCATTTGAGTGCCCTGTAAATATCCAGTTTAAGTATGACGGAGATACGCCGTATCTGCTTGAGGTCAATGCGCGAATGTCCGGCGGCATCCAGTTAAGTTGCCTTGCCGCAGACGTGAACATCCCGAATATCGCAGTCAATAAACTGCTGGGGATAGACAAGCCGTGGATAGTGACGCCGCGCGATACGGTAGTTTCATTTGTGGAAACGCCAATCGAGGTGACTAATGCTGTTGATTGAGAACAAAACTTCATATTCGGAAGAACAACTGCTTGGCATAGCGGCGCGAAACGGCAATTCAAAACGTCCTTTTGTGATTGTCAATAAACTTCAAGCCAAGCATATTCCGGCAGTTCCGAGTGAAACGCTTGCGTATTTTCGGCAGTTAGGCAGCTTGTGCGCTGAGACCTGCGGCAAGGGCGAAAAGGTTCTTGTCAGCGGTTTTGCCGAAACCGCTACTGCGCTTGGCGCGATTGTTGCGGAACAAATACCAAATGCCGTATATATTCACACAACAAGAGAGACTGTCAGCGGGAAAGTTCCGCTTGTTGAGTTCCAAGAAGAACACAGCCACGCGGTTGAGCAATGGTTGTACTGCGATTTGACAATTGACAGATTTGACCGCATAATCCTTGTTGACGATGAGATTACTACCGGAAAAACCTGCGCTAATCTTATATGCGCTTTGAGCGGCAAGGTAAAGAGTAATGTCAGATACACAATCGCGGCACTGACGTTCAGCGGTCAGCTTGCCTTTGATTTCCCCTGTGATACCGCTTATCTGCACAGAATATACAGCAATGAGATTATAATTCCGAATATTAACACTTGCGAGCCAATAATTCCGAGTATGAGCGTTCAGTCTTTGGAAAGGTATAGCCCTGAATATCTGTTTGGCTGTCACGATATACTCGTACTCGGAACAGAGGAATGTATGCTGCCCGCTCTCAAATTCGGCGAGCAACTTGAACAACAGGGCTTCGCGGTGTGCTGCCACTCGACAACACGAAGCCCTATCCTGCCAAGCGAAGTGTTCGGTTACCCGCTTGTTTCGCGTGGCGATATTCCGAGTCTTTACGATGTCTCGCGCAGGACATACGTTTACAATCTGCGTAGGTATGACGCTGTTGTGATTGTTACTGACGCGTCGCCTAATCAGCAGTCGGAGGGCTATTTATGCGGTGCACTGGCGGAGTTCGGGAATGACAACATCAGCATTTCGAGGTGCAGGTGTGAATAGTACGTTTTTACCGTCCGACGTCACCCTGCTGCTGAAAGACGTCAGCGGTATGCTTGAACCGATGTCAACCAGCGGGCGCGAAGCTCAAATACAGAGCGGCGTTCACTATTCAGAAATGCTGCCACTGGAGTATTCGCCGTCGCAGGAGTATATCCGCACATACGAAAACGCGCTGAACGAGTTTGCCGGCATTACCGCCGCCGCTGTCGCGGCTGTGTCAGATAAACTGTTCAGACTGAAAAGCGGCAATATAGTCTTGGTGTCATTGGCACGGTCGGGGACGCCGATTGGCGTTCTAATCAAAAGATATATCAAATACAAGTACGGTGTTGACGCTCCCCATTACAGCGTTTCAATTATTCGAGGCAAAGGCATAGACCATAACGCGGTGCGTTTCCTGCTTGAACGCCACGCGCCGGAACACATCCAATTTGTTGATGGTTGGATCGGCAAGGGCGCTATCCTGAGAGAACTGAAAGCGGCTTTGACAAAATATCCACAAATTTCATCTGAACTTGCTGTACTTGCCGACCCCGCTCAAGTTACAAGCCTATACGGAACACGGGAGGATTTTCTAATCGCGAGCGCGTGTCTAAATTCCACCGCATGTGGCTTAATCAGCCGGACGATACTCAGACCTGACTTGATTGAACTGAACGATTACCACGGCGCGGTATTTTTCGGTGAACTTCGCTCCTATGACAGAACATATGAGTTCATTAACCAAATAGAACAGAGTTTCAAAAACGGAAATTACCGCGTTTCCGAAAACGAAGAAACAGCAGTAAGTGGGCTTGAGGAAACAAGACAAATCGCGGAGCGGTTCGGCGTTAAGAATATAAATTTCGTCAAGCCGAGCGTCGGCGAAACAACACGAGTGCTGCTGAGGCGTGTGCCGGATATTATACTTGTCAAGCCAGACTGTGATCCACGCTATATCTCGCACTTGCTGACGCTTGTAAAAGAGAAAAATGTGCAAGTTATAGAGTACTCGCTAATCAACTATAATGCCTGCGGCATAATCAAAAGCCTAAACGCCGACATTTAGGAGAACGCTGTGATATTCTTTTCCGATTTGGATAACACCCTGATACATTCATATAAAAAAGCGTCGGCGGGCGATATATGCGTTGAGCGGAGTGACAGGAAAAAACTGTCATTTATGACTCCGCTTGCCTACTCGCTTTTTAGGGAAGTATCGGAGCAAGTGGAGTTCGTCCCCGTAACTACGCGCACTGTTGAACAGTACAGGCGCATTGAGTTTCCCGTTAAGCCAAAGTATGCGCTTGTATGCAACGGCGCAACTCTGCTGATTGACGGCGAAGTTGACAGCGTGTGGGAGAAAGAATCGCGGAATATGTTCCCGCCAGTTGACGAGTACATAACCGCCTTACCGAAAATGCCCAGTGTTGTATATAACGTGCGGAACGCTGACGGTTATTTTGTGTTTGCCAAGCGTATAGCAGAGATTGGCAGTAAACTGGACTTCGTTGACAGAGAGCGGTTCAGCATACACGGACTGTTTGAGAAAGTCTATATTATGCCGCAAGAATTGACAAAAGGCGTTGCGGTTAGGCGGTTCAAAGAATGGTTTAAGCGAAACGACATGACCATAGCGGCAGGTGACAGCGAACTTGATATTCCTATGCTGCAAATCGCCGATATTGCATTAGTACCGAGCGGGTTTCCGTACTGTGGCCAAGAGTGTCCGATCGGACAAAATTTCAGCGAGTTTGTTCTCGCTTATATCCGCGTGTAAAACCGTATGAGGATGGCGTGGCGGGCTGTTCGGCGGGCTTGTCCTGCCCGGGTTTCAAGATCGGGTTTTGATGAAACCGTTCGTCCTTCATCTAAGCCAAACGGCATATAAAATGAGGCCATTGATTCCCCAAACGGATACTATACACAGCTTGACGACGTGGACGACGGTGATCGATATCTCATCCGAGGAGGCTGTGCGGTGGGGAATGGTTGTCGGCATTGTGTTTGGAACCGGTAACAAATTTATGCCAAAGAGTAACGCGACACGCGCCCAGGTGTCGGCAGTGATTCATCGCTTTGTTGAAAGTTAAGAAGACGCATCGCCATCTCGCCGCCCCCGTCCTTTTCGCTCTGCGAATCGAATTGTTTCACCACACCTCCGCTTTTCCGGGGCGGCGGGTGAACATTGTCAGTTGGGGTTCCTCGGCGTCGGACGCCGCGATCCACGGTCTGCTGATCTCGGAGCGCTGCTTCGTCTGCGCTTCGAGAACCTCGGCGATCAGCGCGTTGGACAGCAGAAAGCCGCGCGGCGTGAAGCGCCATCTCCCGTCCTTGAGCTCGGCCCAGCCGTTGTCCTCATACTGCTTGAGCTTTTTCAGGATAAGCTCCATGTCGCAGCGGTATATGTCGTAGTACTCCTGTTCGGATATGCCGTACGCCGTTCTCAGGCGCAGCATGAGATACTCGCCCGCGCTCTCGAAGTCCGAAAGCTCCTCGTCCGTCTCGATGACAGACCTGTCGTACAGTATGCCCTCGCTGTACCGCTCGAGGTCGGACACTATGCCGTACCGCCGTCCGCCGATAAAGCTGTGCGCCGCCGCGCCGAAGCCGAGATATTCGCCGCCCAGCCAATATTTCAGATTGTGCGCTGACTCATAGCCACGGCGGGCAAAGTTAGACACCTCGTACTGCTTGTAGCCGTACCGCCCGAGCGTATCCACGGCGTACAGGTACATATCCGCCTGCTCGTCGTCGCTCGGTAAAAACGGCGACTCCCTGAACACGTACAATTGCGTGCCCTCTTCTATGGTAAGTCCGTAGCACGATATGTGCTCGGGTTTGAGCGCCACGGCGCGGCTGAGCGTGTCCGCCCAGTCGTCGCGTTTTTGCGACGGCAGTCCGAATATGAGATCGACGCCGACGTTCTTGAAGCCCGCCTCCCGCGCGTTTTTCACCGCGGCCTCCGCCGAGGCGAAATCGTGCCGCCGGCCGAGGCTCTTGAGCGCCGAGTCGTTCGCGGACTGCACGCCGACGGACAGCCTGTTAAAGCCCGCGCGGTACATCGCCTGAAGATCCTCCTTTGTCACGCTGTCCGGATTCACCTCCGCCGTGACCTCGGCGCTGCGCAGCACGTGCCCGTATTTTTTCAGCGCGTTGAACACGCTTATCAGTCTGCCCGCGCCGTAATAGCTCGGCGTGCCGCCCCCGAAATAGACCGTGTCGATAATATACCCGTCGAGCTGGGGCGCGTACTCCTTTAT
>JAISBV010000088.1 GCA_031266025.1 Eubacteriales Family XIII. Incertae Sedis bacterium | reverse complement strand
TCAGTTTTACCCTGTCGCAAGCTCCGGGCACGCGTGTTCAGATCGGGTTCTGCCGGCGGTTTTGGCCCCCGGAACGTACTTAGAGCTACGTGAGGAGGACAATAACCGACGGCAGGTTCTGAGATGGGTAAAAATGGCGCGGGGTTTGAGTAGTTACTATCCGTCACAGTATAAAACTTCCTCCGTTCCACGGCTTATAGCGATCCCATTCTCCCATGATCTCAAGGTATTCGCCGTTATGGACGCGTACGAATTTCATATTGCAGGGGTCGCCGTGCCCCGGATAGATCATCACGTCGCCGGGCCACAGGCTGACCGTTTCGCGCACGGAGCGCTCAAGTGCGGTCGCGGAGCCGTCGCCAAGATCGCTTCTGCCGAGATCCACGTTGAATACGGTATCGCCCGTGAAGCAGACTTTGCTTTTTTCCGAATAGAAGCATACGCTTCCGCGCGTATGTCCGGGCGTGTGCAATACGGTGATATCCTCGCCTTGGAGCGTCAGACTCTCGCCGCCCGACAGCAGCACATCCGCTTTTCCTTTGTACATGTCCGCGTCGTCCCTGTGAATGTACACGGGGCAATCCGCAGAGGCTTTGATCTTCTGTACGCCGCCGACATGATCATAGTGGTGATGCGTCAGCAATATGCCCAAAATTTGCAGACCGGCGTCCGAACTTTCACGCAAAAAACGCTCTCCGTTATAGCCGGGATCGACGATATAACAGAAATGTCCGCCTTTATTGCTGATTATATACCCGTTGCTTTCGAGATTTCCGCCCACCAACCGCTTTATTTCCATTAACGCCGCCCTTTCCGCTCCTAACACATTTGTTATTCTTCCGGACTTATGATACAATACCCGTATATCGCAATATGTCGAATACTGTTATAACGCATCGGCAGAAAAATTTCGAATGTAGAAATTTTTCTTACATCCGTGCGTTTCAACGAGACGGGAAACATTTTAAGCCTCGTTATTATTTTAACATATTTTTAAAAAGGACGCAATTCATTATGAAGATTGCCGTAGCCGGCGCGGGGAAGCTCGGCATAAAAATTACGGAGATGCTGCTGAGCGGCGACCACTCCGTTACCGTTATTGATAAGGACAATGATATACTGCAAAAACTGAGCGCTGTCTTCGACATCATGACGGTGGAGGGTAACGCGAAGCAGATATCATTGCTGCGAAGCCTTGATATAGGCACATTCGATTTTTTGATCGCGACCACGGATCGCGACGAAAAGAATATCGTTATAGCGGCGTTCGCCAAAAGGCTCGGATGCGGCAAGGTTATTGCGCGCATCAGGGATCCCGAACACTCCGGACAGCAGGATTTTATAAAAGAGAGCATGCATATAGATTTTCTTGTAAATCCGGAATTTGCCGTCACACAGGAAATATACAAGTATTTAGTCGAGAAATATTCGATAAGCAACGGCGTTATCTCGACGGGCAAGACCGCGATGATCGAATTTATGAGCGAAAGGCTGCCCGACATTATAGGCAAGCCCATCCGCGACATACCTTCTATGATAGGACACGCCATAGTCGTGGCTATTTCACGAAACGGCAAGGTTATAATACCTCACGGCGACGTCGTCGTTTTAGAGGAGGACGTCCTGTACATGGTAGGCGACAGGGATTTGATCCGCCACCTGAACAAGAAAGTCCACGAGAAAGGGAAATACACGGATATCCGCAAGGTGATGATAGCCGGCGGCGGCAAGGTTGGGCTCTACCTCGCAAGGTTGCTGTCCGATTTCGGAATAGCCGTAAAGATCATCGAGACCGACAGGCAGCGCTGTCAGTATCTGTCGGCAAATCTCGAAAACGTGTTGATACTGCACGGCGACGCGACGGATATCACGCTCCTTGAAGATGAGGGCTTCGGAGAAACGGACGCTTTTGTCTCCGCGACGGGCTACGACGAGGAAAATTTACTGTTGGCGCTTATGGCAAAACAGCGGGGCGTTGAGGACGTAATAGCGAAGATAAGCCGCGAGAGCTATTACGGGCTCATAGAAAGCATGGGTATAGATATGGTCATGAACCCTGTGGACATATCTGCGGGCTACATGCTCAGGATTATACAGGGCTCCGAACTCATCGTTCTTTCGAAGCTTATTCAAGGGCAGGCGGAGCTGATAGAATTTATAGCCGACGAGAATATGATGTTGGCCGACAAGCCCATATCCGAACTCGGCTTGCCGAACGATCTCATTATAGCGTCAATTCACCGGGGCAACAACGTCATAATTCCGACGGGAGATACGGAGATCGAGGAAGGGGATCGCGTGCTCATCTTCTGTCTGCTTTCGGAGGTTAACGACCTCGAAAAGCTGCTCAGGTTCCGAAAGGGGCTTTTCAGATAATATGAGCATCAACTATCTTGCAGTCGCGCGGACAATCAGCGCGTCGGGCGCTTTGACCGGAGTCGCGATGATCCTTGTCACGCCTGTTTCGCTGTGCTTTCGAGAGTATAGCGAAGCGGGCGGGTTAGCGCTGTGCGCCGCGGCGTCTCTTCTCGTCGCGGGTGCGTTCGCGCTGTTTGCTCGGGTTCCGAACGCCGCGCCCGCGCCCGAGCTTAAACCGCGCGACGCCATGTTGACCGTATGCGTTTGGTGGCTTACGTCGTCCGTTTTGGGCGGACTTCCGTATATAATCTGCGGCGTCGCGGGGGCGGCGGACGCCGTGTTTGAATCGGTTTCGGGCTTTACAACAACAGGGCTCACTGTTCTGGACAGGCTCTCGGATCTGCCGCAAAGCATCGTTCTGTGGCGCGCCGCGACGGGTTGGATGGGCGGCCTTGAGATATCGGCCTTTTTGACGGCTGCGCTCGGCGCGACCATGCGCGCCGAAACCCTGCCCGGCAGGGCCGAACGAACGCCCGCGCGAAAGCGCGCCGCCGCCGCTCGGTTCTGCGCCGCGTACGCGGGCGTTACACTGCTGCTCGTTCTGCTGCTTGCCGCCGCGCGGACAAAACCGTTCGACGCGCTTATCGTCGCGCTCGGCACTGTTTCTACCTGCGGTTTTTCCGGCGCAGGCGGTCTCGAAGAGATCACGTCTGCGGCCAAAGGCATACTCAGCGCTTTCATGCTGCTTGCCGCAGTCAATTTTATGTTCTTTCGCCGCTTTCAAACGCGCAGAGCGGATACACGCGCACAGGACGAAGAGCTGCGCCGGTTTCTGTTCATATTCTGCGCCGCAACCGTCCTCATCGGTCTCGACCTGCTTTCGACGTCCTCAGTCGCGCGCGCGCCGCAAAACTTTGGTAATGCGTTTTTTGAAACAGCGTCCGCCATAAGCACAACGGGCTTTCACGGCGCCGGCGTTTACTCGTGGCCGTCTTTTTGTAAAATATCCTTGTTATGCCTTATGATCACAGGCGGCTGCGCCGTTTCGGCGACAGGCGGACTAAAGGTCAGCAGGATCGTCATACTGCTCAGGCTGCTGCAAAGGAATATATCCGTAAGGTTGCACCCGAACGCCGTACTTCCCGTCAAATTCGACGGCAGGGCCGTACCCGCAGATACGGCAAGCGCTATAGCCGCGCACGGAATGCTGTATATAGCGGTGTTCGCCGCAGCAACGCTGATTGTATCGGCTGACGGCGCCGGCGGAGAATCCGCCGCGTCCGTATTCGGCGTGCTTGCGTGCATGAGCAACGCCGGCCCCGGTATGGCGGTCTTGCATCCGGAACTCGCTTCGGCGGCGTGGGCCGTGTACGGAGCGCCCGTAAAATTGTTTTTCGGATTTTTGATGATACTTGGGCGCTTAGAATTCACGAGCATGCTCGTACTGTTCACGCCGCGCTACTGGAAGAACGATTAGTATAATAACATGAAGTTTAATGTTCAGGTTGTAGTGAAAATAACAGGCGTAATAATCCTGCTCTTGTCTGCGGCCATGCTGCCGGCGCTTGTCGTATCGCTGCTGCTTCACGAGAGTGACATGGCGCGCGCCTTCATCCTGTCCATACTCCCGCAAACGCTTGCGGGCGGCGTATTGCTGTGGGCGACAAAACCGTTTTCAAGCTCGCTGCGTATGCGCGAAGGCATATTCGTCGTCGCGCTGTGCTGGACTTTGGCGTCCGCGCTCGGCGCGCTGCCATATATGATTTCCGGCGTAATCCCGAATTATATCGACGCCTTCTTCGAATCCGCAGCCGGCTTCAGCACTACGGGCGCCACGCTGCTCATAAATCTCTCGGATATCCCGAGAGGCCTTATATTCTGGCGCTCACTGTCGCATTGGCTCGGCGGCATGGGCATATTGGTATTCGCTATATCTATACTGCCCGCCCTCGGCATAGGCGCGCTGAATATAGCCAAGGCGGAAACGCCGGGGCCTACGCTCGACAAGGTAACGACGCGCATATCGGATAACGCAAAATTTCTCTACATAACTTATATCGTCTTTTCCGTGACGGAATTTCTGCTTCTGCTCGGCGGCGGAATGAATGGCTATGACGCGGTCATACATACATTCGGAAGCGTAAGCACAGGAGGTTTGTCAGATTATGACGACGGCGTGATGGGTCTCAGCACATACTGCGCGTGCGTGATCGCGTTCTTCTGCATACTGTCTTCGATTAATTTCGTGCTGTACGGCGAATTAGTCCGGCGCAGATGGAAAAACTTCTTCGGGGAATCCGAGCTCAGAGCTTTTTTCTTCTTTATCGCGGGCAGCGTCGCGTTCATAGGTCTCTGCCTGAAATTAACCGGCGCCTACGAATCATTGGCCGTATGCTTCAAGTCCGCATTTTTGCAGGTTTCGGCGTTCATCACGACGTCCGGTTACATTCACGCGGACTACGCCGATTGGCCGGCGATCTGCCGCAGGCTGCTCTTCTTTCTCATGATCATAGGCGGCTGCTCGTCGTCCACGGCGGGCGGAATTAAAATCGTTCGCGTGCAGATTCTGTTCAAGCTGATACAGCGAAGCTTTCACAAACGGCTTCACCCTCGGTCTGTCGTGGCCGTAAAGCTGTCAAACAAGCCTGTTTCGGCTGAAAACGTGTCCGGCATAACCGCGTTCATACTCATGTATCTGCTGCTGACGTTTGCCGGTTCACTGCTCCTGTCGCTCGACGGCAAAGACGTCGCTACCACATTCAGCGCCGTCGCCGCCATGCTGTCAAACACGGGACTCGGCTTCGGGGAGCTTGACTGCTCCGCCAATTATATGATATTTTCGCGTCCCGCAAGGTTATTGCTGTCGTTCTTGATGATCGCGGGGCGTTTGGAATTTTTTACTGTTCTCATACTTTTAACGCCGTCCTATTGGAGGACGGCGCGATAGTATGTAACTATTCTGAAGCAATTGCCGGATCGGCGCCTACAGCGCCAAAAAGGCGCGTATTTCGTCCGAATATACGCGTTCAAACAATATAAGCAGAACGAACAGCGCCGTAAGCAGCGTCGCCGCCGCGTCCCTGCTCTCAAATTTCAGCACATGCAACTTTGTCCTGCCTTCGCCGCCGCGGTAGCAGCGAGCTTCCATAGCCATTGCCAAATCCTGCGCTATCCTGAAAGCGCTGATAAACAAGGGTACCAGTATCGGAATCAGATTTTTCGCGCGCCGCAATATACTGCCGCTCTCAAAATCCGCGCCGCGCGCCATCTGAGCCTTCATGATCTTGTCCGTTTCCTCAAGCAGCGTAGGAATGAATCGCAGCGCTATCGTCATCATCATAGCCAGCTCATGCGCGGGAACCCCTATAACGCGAAGCGGGCCGAGCAGACTTTCTATACCGTCAGTCAGCTTAATCGGTTTCGTGGTGAGCGTCAAAAGCGATGAACCTATTATGAGAAGAACGAGCCGCAGGGCCATGAACACGGCGCCGTACAAACCTTCGCGCGTGACCGTAAAAAATCCGATTTTGATCAAAGGCGTGCCCGCAGTCAAAAACATATTCAGCGCGAACGTGAATACGATGATGATAAATATGGCCTTGAGCCCTCGCAATATGAAGCCGAGCGGTACGCGCGATATGGCGATAACACCGCCGAGCGCCGCTATCGCAATGACGTAACCGAGGAAATCGCGTACAAAGAAGAGTGCGACTATAAATATCAGTGTGACTGTGATCTTCAGTCTCGGATCAAGCCTGTGCACCCAAGTTTCACCCGGGTAGTATTGTCCTATGGTAATATCCCGTATCAACGCACATTTTCCTTTGCTTTCAAATAGCGGCTGAGCGATTCCTCAGCCTCGTCCGCCGTCAATGCCCCGCCTTCTATATCCACGCCGCGAATTCTCAATTCGCGCATGAACTCCGCTGCGAGAGGCAAACCCAAGCCTATGGACGTCAGAAATTCCTCATGCGCGAAAACTTCGGCCGGCGGCCCGTCAAGCGCCACCCTGCCCTTCTCCAAGACAATGATGCGATCCGCGATACGGACGACGTCGTCCATATTGTGCGATATAAGTATCACTGTGACGCGCCGGCTCTCCTTTATATTCAAAAGCATGTCGAGCATATCTCTCTGCGATTTCGGATCCAATCCCGCCGTGGGCTCATCAAGTATGAGTACTTCAGGGCGCATAGCTATCACGCCGGCGATGACGGCCTTGCGCTTCTGTCCGCCGGAGAGCTCAAAAGGGGAACGTTGCGCGAACGTATCGAAGTCGAGCCCGACCGTGGACATAGACTCTCTGACGCGATCATCCGTATCGTCTTTGGAAAGTCCGAGATTCGCGGGGCCGAACGCAATGTCCTTGTATACGGTTTCCTCGAAGAGCTGATATTCGGGATACTGAAACAGCAATCCGATCTTCCTGCGAATATCGGTCAGCTTCGCGCCCTTCGCGCTGATCTCCGCGTCGCCTATGAACACCTGCCCTGATTTAGGCTTGAGCAGCCCGTTCAAATGCTGCACGAGAGTTGATTTCCCTGAACCCGTATGACCTATAAGACCTATGAACTCGCCGTCGGCAATCTCAAAACTGACCTTATCCAAAGCCGGCGTTTCATAAGGACTCTTCTCACCGTAAACGTGAACAAGATCCTTGACTTTTATCGACATAAATACGCAACCATTTCTTCAATTCCGACGATGCCGGGCGGGACGTCATACCCGCGGCGCCTGAGCCTGTCGCAGAGATCGACGGCCAAAGGAACATCCAGATGCAGAGCTCTTATACGATCCGGACGCGAGAAAATCTCTGCGGGAGATCCGTCCAGAACAACCTCGCCTTCATCCATTATCACGATGCGATCCGCCTTGACGGCCTCGTCCATAAAATGCGTGATCAGAACAATCGTAATGCCATCCCTGTGCAAACGCAGCAATATATCCATCACCTCGCGCCGCCCTCCGGGATCAAGCATCGCGGTAGGCTCGTCGAATATGATGCATTTGGGCCGCATCGCGATGACCCCCGCTATAGCCACACGCTGCTTCTGCCCTCCCGAGAGCATATGCGGCGACTTCTTCCTTTCTTCATACATATCCACGGAGCGCAGAGCATCCGTCACCCTGCGTCTGATCTCATCCGACTCTACGCCGATGTTCTCGGGGCCGAAAGCCACATCGTCTTCGATTATAGCCGAAACGATCTGGTTGTCCGGATTTTGGAACACCATGCCCGCCCGGCGGCGCACCTCCCACAGCGCTCCTTCATCCGACGTACGGAAGCCGTCCACATAGACGGCGCCCCCGCTCGGCAGCAGCAGAGCGTTGATGTTTTTCGCAAGCGTGGATTTGCCGGAACCGTTCCTGCCTATAACGGCGGTGAAGCTGCCCTCTTCTATATCTATATTTACGCCGCCGATGGCTTTGACCGGCGGCGACTCGTCATCCCTCCTGTATTCAAATACAAGATCCTCTATTTTGATTATCGTCAATGCGTCTGTTCCGCGCCGTATATCCGCAATTCCGCCTCTGACACGAGACGGTCGCACGTTTCAAAGAATTTCGCGCTCTCCTCCTTCCGGTCGTATTCGAGGATATATCCAAGCTCCGCCAAATAATCCTCATATTCCGCCAGTACCGCCGCCAACGCCGAATCCGGACGCTCCGATATGACTGTATCATACACATCGAGCAGCTGCGGCGAAAATTCACGGGTTTCATAGTCGAACACAGGCGAATTGCTCGCGCCCATCAGCACGGCGTTGACATAGCGCTTGTACAGCCACAGCGCGTCGTTTTGAATCAATTGATCGTCGCGATGCGCCACGATGAAGTCCTCAAGCTCAAGCGTCCGCGAAACGAGCTCCACACTGTCGACTTGCAATGTGGCGTCGAAAATAATTGGGTCGTTCTGCTCGAAAGCCTTATACCCGAACATCTCCGTCAGATAGTCAGGTATCTCGCCCTCATACTCGGCGATAAGCCGCGTGTAGTCGACGCCGGTATTGTCGTAATTGAGCGCGTATTCTTCCCACAAAAGCAGCAACTCTCCCGCCTGCTCATCGTTCAGTCTCGTCAAGTTGGCTTTGAGAAAGCTCTCCGCACTTTCTATATTTTGTTCCGAAGCGGGCTTGTTCAAAATCGACGTGAATTCATCCGTGATCTTTGCGGCGCCCGAAGCTCCGCACGACGACAGCATTCCCGACATTAAGAACATAAGAGCGCATATGCAGAATGTTTTTCGCATAATGTATGACTCATGGGCAAAAATCACACGGCATTTAAACATTTGCCGTATAATTTTTCACTAATCGCGTAATACGTCTTGCGGTTATTATACATCAACATTCATGCGATAACAAGTTATTTGGCTTTTTTGCGTACGCGGATCGGCCGTTGCTCACGGCTCGGCCGGCTCACGGCGGTTTTTTCGGCGCTTCACGCATTCTGTCAGCAGATATTCTATCTGTCCGTTCACGGAACGAAACTCATCTTCCGCCCAAGAGACGAGCTCCGTGTACAGGCGGCCGGAGAGTCTCAGCGGTATTTGTTTCTTTTCGCCGTCCTTTTTATCCATGACGTATTCAGTAAAGTGAGCCGCTGTTCACGACGGGCTGCGCATCCTTATTACCGCACAGGACGACGAGCAGATTGCTGACCATTGCGGCCTTGCGCTCGTTGTCGAGATCCACGATGTCGTGTTCGCTGAGATGGGAGAGCGCCATTTCAACCATATCGACCGCGCCCTTGACGATGGCTGAGCGCGCGGCTATGATCGCGGCGGCTTGCTGCCTTTGAAGCATCGCGGCCGCAATCTCCTGCGCGTAGGCCAGATGCGTTATGCGCGCCTCCATGATTTCGAGCCCCGCGGCGTCCACCTTTTCCTGTATGGCCGTCTTCAGACCGTCGGCCACCTCCTGGCTGCTGCCGCGCAGCGAACGCTCGTCCTCGTCCTCATCCCCGGGCACGTCGTAAGGGTAAAGGCGCACTATGCCTCGCAGGGCCGAATCGCACTGTATGGAGAGAAATTCGCTGTAATTGTCCACGTTGAATATCGCCTTGGCCGTATTGACCACGCGCCAGATGACTACGATGCCGATCTCTATCGGATTGCCGAGCAGGTCGTTGATCTTCTGCTTTTCGTTGTTCAATGTCATGGCCTTCAGCGAAATCTTTTTACCTTTGCCCGCACCGGTCGACGCGGCCTTTAAGAGGGTCGACAAAGAGTCCTGTCCCGCCGCATGCGCCGTGTGCGCCGCATGCGATTCCGTCTTGCTCGGCGTCGCCGCCGTTACGAAAGGGTTGACAAAAAAGAAGCCCGGGCCTCGCAATGTGCCGTAGTATTTGCCGAACAGGGTCAGCACATAGGCCTCGTTGGGCTTCAGCACCTTGAGTCCCGCGCATAACAGCGGCACGACGACGGTGATGCAGAGTATCCAAATGACGAGCATGACGATATCGAAAACGTTATAGCCCCAATACAAGTTATAGAAATTGCTGATGATGTTTATGCGAAGAACCAAGCTGACGACCGCGGCCGCCGTGAACAGGCACAGCAGAACCAGCATTAGCATGCCGCTTGCAGCCGCAGCTTTCTTTTCCTCGCTGTGAAGAGTCTTTGCGCTTGTGCTTTTCATTATTATCCTCCGTATTGACGAAACCTGATATTATTGATGATAACTGATATTTATTTGATATCATTATGATATCAGAATTAAATACGGACGTCAAGCGTTTTTTGTGTACCTGTTACTTAAAAGCAAAACGGGCGAGGTTTAAACCCGCCCGTTCAAACAGTAGTTATTTTTTGAGGGTCTTGAGCTTTTCGGCCAAGGCGGGGTTATGTACGGCGCAGCCGCCGCCTTCCCCCGAAACGAGGAATACCGTGCAGTTGTCGCAGCCGACGCACCATTTTATCTCACCCTCTTTGCCTTCCGCCATCTTCCGCGGAACGGAAGCGTCCGCAAGGCTTTGGCGCCCGAGGGAAACAATATCCGCAATACCGTCGCCGATATTTTTGTTCCCCCAGAATTTCAGCGTATTGTTTTCGGGGCTGACGGCCCGGAATGTTTTCTGCTTTCCGTCGCGGTAAAGCGAATATCCTGTTCCGATCACCTTTGTTTCCGGCCTGAGCGCCTCACGCAAGATTTTCTGGAAATAGAAATGAAGATAGCCCAGATAGGGCTTTGAGCGGCTTGGCTTTGACAGATCCTCCGTGTGATACGGCGCGCCGGCCGTTTCGATAATATAGGACGCGCCGCGTTCTTCAAGCCCCTTTACAAGGTCGATCGTTTCCGAAAGATCCATGACGGCCGTATCGGGCCCCGCCGTACCCTGTCCGCCGGGGAATCCGTCATAGACCGTTACCTTTGAGCCGATTATGAAATTCGGGTCGGCCACTTCTTTAACAATGCGCTCCGTCAGGTCAAAGGCGTATTGCCGTCTTTTTTCCCACGCGCCGCCGTATTTCCAGTTATCCTTATTGAAGGGGCGCAAAATCTGCGAACCGAGATACCCGGTGCAGAGTTTAAGATCGATACCGTCCGCGCCGGCGTCACGCGCGATCTTGGCGCCTTCCACAAATTGATCCATTATAACGTTAATCTCGTCTTCCCCGATAAGAGCGGCGTGTTCATATCCGAAAAGCGGCTCCTTTGTAACGCGAACAGGCTTTGACAGCCTAGGATGACTTATTTCTCCCGCGTGGGTGATTTGGAATATAAAGGCGTTATCTTTATTGATATCCTTCATGTGTCTTACAAATTTTTCTAATGACTTTGCGTTGGCCGGCGTCAGGCACAGCTGATTCAGGCTTGATACGCTTTCACGCTGACAGGTGATCGCCTCAAGGCTGATAAATCCCGATCCGCCCTCAAAATATTTTTCATATCTTGAATACGTAGCCTTTGACGGGTTCCCATCGCTGTCGGCGTCATTGCATTCCATAGCGCCGACAGCGAGTCGGTTGGGTAATGTTTTGCCGCCCACGGTAACAGGGGTCAGCAGCAGATTCTTCCCGGACATCGTTTCCTCCTCCGTTTATTCAATTCCCGCCGGCGTCGTAGATCACACCGAGCGCCCTAGGCTGTGCGGAGCGTTTTGTTATTACAAACAGTAAAATAATTGTGGCTAAGTACGGAATCATTTTATAGAGATTTGTGCTGATCTCCAGATATACAAGAATCGGTATAATCGTATAAATATTTGCCAGCGTTTTCATAAATCCGAAGAACACGGCGGCAAAGAGGATGCGCAGCGGGTTCCACTGACCGAATATGACGACGGCGACGGCCAAATACCCGTAGCCCGCCACTGTGGACGCGTACTCCGTCGCGTTGGGAACAATGAAAATCAAACCGCCGACGCCGCCGATAAAGCCCGAAACAAGCACGCCGATATAGCGGATTTTCGTTACGTTGATGCCCGTTGACGCCGCGGCTTGCGGATTTTCACCGCAGGCTTTGAGATGCGCGCCGAATCTTGTCTTGTTAAAAACGAAAACTGCGGCAAGTATAATAATAGGACCGAGTAAATTTGAAATGTATGTATTCTTGAAAAACATGTCGCCGATAATCGGAATATGGGAGAAAGCGGGAACCTCCCGTATCATATACGTGTTCGTAAAGGCGATCTGAAGCCTTCCGATCAAGGCCCTCGCTATGATAACCGTCGCGGCCGGCACAAGCAGGTTTATGGCCATGCCGCTGATGATCTGATCGCCTTTCAGACTGATCGAGGATATGGCGTGCGGCAGTATGATTACAGTTCCGGCGACGCCCGCAAGCAGCAGAGCCAGCAGATAGTCCCCCTGCGTACCGTTTTCCGTACCGTGCAGGTAATATGTTCCCACAAAGGCGCCCGCCAACATAATCCCCTCAAGCGAGAAATTCAGAATGCCGCCTTTTTCGGAAAAAATCCCGGCGGTCGCCACAATAAGCAAGGGAATAGCGCAAATCAGCGTTTGCTGAACTATAAAATAAAGCATGTTCACGCCCTCCCTTCAAATAGTTTATCAATCAAGCGTATATATAATTTTTGGAACAGCACGTTAAACGAACAGAAGAATATTGTAATGGACGTAATAACCGTAACAATCTCCGATTCGATTCCAAATGACTGCATACCCAAGCCGCCGACCTGCAGGTACGAGATAAACAGGGCGGAAAATATAATGGCGATCGGGTGATTGGAGCCGAGCAGCGCGACCGGTATGCCGGTGAAGCCTTCCGGTCTCAGCGCGTCCCCGAGCGTATACTTCTGCCCCATAGCGCCGTTATGGTACAAAACCCCGCCAAGCGCCGCGAACACGCCCGATATCATCATGGAAACGGCGACGACCCGTTCCACCTTTATACCCGCGTATCTCGCGGCTTCGCGGTTGAGTCCGGTCGCCTTCAATTCATAACCGAGCGTCGTCTTTTTCAGAATAAAATAAGCGGCGACGCACACGGCGATTCCTATAATGATGCCTGAGTTGGCCGCGGATCCCGTAAATATATTGTTCATGCCGAGCCTCGGCAACAGGGCGTCGCCCGGCAGGGAGTTCGTATAGCTCCTTCCGCCGAAGTAAAGGGCTCTGTCCGCCCGGATCAGCATATTTACTAAGTAGAGCGCCACATAGTTCATCATTATGCCGCATATGATAGCGTTCATTTTTTTATACGCCTGCAGCATGCCCTGGATCAAGCCCCACACGCCGCCCGCCAGAGCGCCCGCTATGATTGCCGCGACCCAGGTCGCGCCGCCGAGCGCGGGCGCGAAATGAATGCCCGCGAAAAGGCCGGCGTACAGCCCCATGAGAAACTGACCCGGCGCGCCGATATTAAAGACGCCCGTGCGCAGCGCGAAACCCACCGACAGTCCGGTCATCAGTATCGGCACGGCGTAATACAGCATGCGCCCCATCCCGGTTCTGAAACCGACAAGACCGAAGCTTCCCGTTATAATGGTCTTGAAAGCGGGGATCGCCACCTCGGTTCCGGATGTGAAGAGGAGCAAGATCAAACCGATCATAAGTCCTATAATAATAGTAACTATTTTGGCGATAAAAGTCGTCATAAACGGCGACGCCCAAATTCCGCCCGCTTTCACAGCCCGGTTTTCTTTTTTCTTCAATGCGCGCCACCCGCAAAAACATCCCTTTTGGCGCCGGCCATATACAAGCCCAACTCTTGAAAATTCGTCTTGTCCGGATAAAGTTCCCCGACAAACTCGCCTTCGTACATAACCAGTATTCTGTCGGAAATATTCATGACTTCCTCAAGTTCAAGGGAGATAAGAAGTATGCCCCGCCCCTCTTCCCTCATTCGCAGAAGCTGTTTATGTATAAATTCAATAGCGCCCACATCCATACCGCGCGTCGGCTGCACGGCAATCAGCACCGAAGAATGTCTCTCTATTTCCCTCGCTACGATCACTTTTTGCTGGTTGCCGCCCGACATGCCGCGTGTTACGGTTCCCGCTCCTTGGGCGCAGCGGATGTCATACCGCTCTATCATTTCTTCCGCGTATTTAAAGGCTTTTCTGTTGTCGATGAGACCGTTGTGCGAAACGGTTTTTTCAAAATACGTTTGCAGGATCATGTTTTCGTAAATGCTGTAGTCCAAAACCAGGCCGTGCTTGTGGCGGTCTTCGGGGATATGGGAAATATGCCGGGCGTTGCGGTAACGAATATCCGCGCCGCTGACATCATCGTTTCCGAATAAAATGCTTCCGCCGCCGACGCCGCGAAGCCCGGTCAGCCCGTACACAAGCTCTGTCTGCCCATTGCCGTCAATGCCCGCAACACAGAGGATTTCACCCGCGTGCAAATCAAACGACACGTCTTTTACGGAATTTTCGTGGCCTTTCGCTCCGCCAACCGTGAGTCCGCGAACGCTCATAAGAACTTCGCCCCGTTTTACGTCCGCCTTTTCCGGCTTCAGCATGATCTTTCGCCCGACCATCATTTCACTCAATTGTTCCTTTGTCATGCCTTCAATATCTACGGCGCCGACCACCTTGCCTCGCCGCAGCACCGTGCAACGGTTCGCTATCCTTATGATTTCGTTAAGCTTGTGCGATATGAAAACAATGGATTTCCCTTCCGCCACAAGCCCCTCGATGCTCTTCATAAGCTCTTCCGTCTCCTGCGGCGTGAGTACGGCAGTCGGTTCGTCGAATATGAGGATATCGTTTTCCCTGTACAGCATTTTCAAAATCTCAACCCGTTGCTGCATACCGACAGTCATGTCTTCGACCGGCATGTCCAAATCCACCTTGAGCTGATACCTGTTCGTCAGTTCGATAAGCTTCTCGCGCGCCTTTCCGAGATCAAGCATCCCTCGTTTCGTCGTTTCAACGCCGAGCACAATATTCTGCAGCGCCGTAAAATTATGCACCAACTTGAAATGTTGATGCACCATGCCGATTCCGTACGCGTTCGCATCGCCGGGGTTTCTGATTTTTACATGTTCTCCGTTAATAAGAATTTCGCCGCTTTCGGGCTGATAAAGGCCGAACAGCACATTCATCAATGTCGATTTTCCCGCGCCGTTTTCGCCCAAGAGCGCGTAGACGTCCTGCTTGCGCACCTGCAGCGTAATATCGTCGTTCGCCGTTATACCGGGAAATTTTTTTGTAATATTTTTCATCTCAAACACGTATTCCGACATATTAATCCTCTCTCGGCTACGCCCCCCGAGCCCGGGATACCCGGCGGCTCGGGGGGCGTCTGTTTTATTTCGGCAAAAATTGTTATCGGAGTCCGAACGCTTGATAGGCCGCGGGAACGTCCGCCGCGGAAAACGGTTCTACTTTATGTTTGTGAACTCGATGTTTTTGGTTCCCATAGCCGCCCACAGCGCGTCAAACGCGTCGGAATTCGGATCCGTCCGAACCGTGTCTTCCGTCAAGATTCCGCTGCGCTGACCGCCTTCGTCGCTCTTGAAAGCCTCGAGATCGGCGTTGTAATCGTCAAGCGTGTATCCGAACTGATCCATGCGCCAATGACCCGTGGCAAGGCCGACCATGCCGTCGTCGACGTTCATCCACCTGTACGTACCACCGGGGAAAGTCCCGTCATAGATAGACGCGAGCGCCGCCGGAACCGTTTCTTCCAGTCTTTTGACAGCTCCCGTCAGTATATGCTCGGACTGCTCCCCTTGGTCGACGTCTCCGCCGAAGCAGGGCTTATCCGCCGCGTCCGCCGACGCGAACAGCGAGGGATTGCCGCCCGCCATCATCGGGATGATGATATCGCAGCCGTCGTTGTACCACGAGGCCGCCAACGTCTGAATCTCGGGAGAGGCGGCTGATGTATTTACATAATGGTGACGAACCTTGATGTCCGTGATCCCAAGCTCTCCGGCCGCGTAGTTGATGCCTTGGATATATCCGTACGACCAGATATTCATCGGCGGGATATCAAGACCCGTAAGAACGCCTATATCCTTGAAGCCGCCGCGAACGGCCGCCACGCCCGCCAAGAAGCCGGCCTCATCGACCTGATGGAAAATGGCGTACGTATTATCAGTCAGGTACTCTTCGATGCCGCTTGGCTCCACCGCGATAAAATACGTGTCCGGATAATCGTTTTGCGCCTGAATCGTAGCCTCCACGGGCTGCGAACCGAGCGAGATAATAACCTCCGTGCCGTCATTGATCGCCGTCGTCATGGCATCGTAGTAGCCCTGGGTGGAGTTGTCGAGGGGCCTGTACCACGTGTAGGTCTTGCCATTGGCGTCGCCGTAGCTCTGAACGCCCGTCCACGTCATCTGTATCCAGCCCCTGTCATTGATGCCGAGCGCGTCGTCCGCGGGAATGATGAACGCTATGGTTGCGCCCGAAGCGGTTGTATCCGCGTCGCCGCCGGCCGTCTGTTCTTCGGACGAACCCGCCTGAGCGTCGCTTCCTCCTCCGTTCCCGCCGCCTCCGCAGGCCGCCGTCGCGAACAACATGACAATTGTCAGTGCGAGAACCCATACATTTTTCATCTTCATGATACCGAATTTCTCCTTTCAAATCCTGTAGTCGACAAATTACACACACTTACGAAACATTCAGAACTTATAAAACAACAGTAACTTTGATAAAGTTATTGTTTTTTACGTTACGCGCAAAGTCAAAAGCCTTGTCTATTTCGGACAGAGGAAAACGATGCGTTGAAAGCCTTGAAATGTCCAATTTGCTCTGTTCGAGAAAATCAACGGTTCGGCCCCAGACAGACGGCGATCCGAGTACGCCTTGAACGCGAATGCCGCGCATCTGAATCTTTCCGATTTCGACGAGTATCTCACGGCCGACGTTTACGCCTATATACGAGACGCGCCCGTTGTTGCGCGCGACGTCCAATGCCTGCTTCATGCAATCGGCGCTGCCGGACGCTTCTATAACAATATCTGCGCCAAACCCCCCGGTCAGGGTCTTGGTCGTCTTTACGACATCCTCGGCGGCCGGATCAAGCGTGTAATCCGCGCCGAAGGTTCCGGCAGCCGCGCGGCGAAAAGCCTGAGGCTCGGAGAGTATGACGCGGGCACCCGACGCTTTTGCGGCCGCGACCGCGCAAAGGCCTATCGACCCACCGCCCGAGACAAAAACAGTGTCGCCGGGATCACATCCCCCAATAGCCCGAATACCGTTATACGCTACAGAGAACGGCTCTATCACGGACGCCGTAATCCAGTCCATCGCATCGGGAATTTTATGCGCCAAACGCGCGGGCAAGCTGTAATACTCGGCAAAGGCGCCGTCAGTATTAATGCCGCGCTGCACCGGCTCGACGGCGCAGTAATCCTCATGCCCGTCCTGACATATCTTGCAGGAACCGCAGCCGCTGTTGCCTTCGCCCACAACGCGGTCACCGGGCTTGAACGTCGTAACGTCCGAACCGACGCTCACAACTTCGCCGGCCCATTCGTGCCCGCCGATAAAGGGAAATGGCACGGGAACGATATTTACGCCCGTCAGAACCATGAGATCCGTATGGCATATGCCCACAGCCTTTACCTTAACAAGCACGTCCCGGCCGCCTGTCTTAGGAAGCGGCACATCCTTGAGCACGGCCTTGTTTGCCGATTCGTACACGTACGCTTTCATTGTTTCGGGCATCAGCACTCTCCGTTTCACCGTTCATCATCTTTTACGTTAACCTTCTCGCGCATGTCGCCTTCAAAGAGCTCTATGAGATTGCCGTCGCGGTCGTGGATAAAAATTCCGTACGTACCCCAGCACGGCGCCTCAAAAACAACGGGAACGCCCATGTCGGACAACTGCCGCAGCGTCTTCTCATGATCTTCAACGGTCAGCGAGAAATGCTTGTTCCCGTTTGTTTTCATGTCCTCATCCGGGGTTTTGCGATCCTCGGGCACGGGCCGGCAGCCCGGCGGGGAATAAAGCTCCAAAACGAAACCGCTGTCAGGCGCGTCCATATGCGCCACAGGCGTGTCTATATGCTCGATCCTGTTGCGGCACAGAAGCTTAAAACCGAGTACGTCACGATACCACTTAACGGATTCCTCCACGTCCGAGACGCTCACCGCGAAATGGTTTGTGCGCAATGTGTCAATAGGCACCTCGCCCTCCTTTACCTGTCCCACTGTATAAATTCAATAAGCACATTATCCGGGCCGTGTATAAACGCGACGTACAGACCAAAGCACATCGCGGGCCCCATAACAGGTTCTATGCCCTTTGATTTGAAATAGGCCAGTTCCTTGTCCAGATCATCAACCTCAAAGGCTATGTGTTTTGTACCCTGCGTTTTGCTGTCCGTATCCGGGTGCAGACGCTCTTCGGGCGCAGGCTTTGTCTCCCTGTTTTCAAAGAGTTCAATTTCAAAACCCGCGCCGTTGTCCAAGAAGGCGACGCGGAACCCCACGGGAACGAAATCCGATTTATCCCTGAGCGTAAAACCGAGAACGTCTTCGAACCACGCAATCGCGTTTTCGAGATTGCTCACGCTTATGCCGACGTGAAGCGGCTTATACCTTACGTTTGACATTTTCTTCACCGTTACGGCCCTAAAGACCGCCTTAATAAATGTTATAAACTCAAAGGTATGTTCACACGAGGTTGGTTTATCTTCTCAGTCATTCCTATAAAAACTGTCCCGGAATGACCGTACCCTGTTCAATCAACCCAAACACTTTTAATTTATATCCTGCGTCATGCGTGTGATAATATCCTCCTGAAGGTCGGCGCCAAGCTCAACAAAATATGCGCTGTACGTGGCGACCCTCACAAGAAGGTCTTTGTACTGCTCCGGATTTTTTTGCGCCGCGCGCAGTGTTTCCGTATCCACGATATTGTACTGGACGAAAAAGCCGCCTTCTTCAAGGTATTTTCTGAGCATCTGCTCGAATTTTTTAATGCCGGCCATGTCCTTCAGCGCGTTTGGCGAAAAACGCATATTGAACACAGAACCGTTGGTAAACCTGACGTGATCCAACTTTGCCACAGAGCGATATGTGGCGACCGGCCCGCTGACGTTACGGCCCTGATAGGGGGAAACGCCTCCCTCTGAAAGAGGCAGACCCGCCTTGCGCCCGTCCGGAAGCGCACCGGTAATAGAACCGAGCGGCACATTGCCTGTCAGCGCTGCGGGTGAAATTGTCATCAGCGAGTTGCCGCTGCCTCTGAGCGGCGTGACGACGTCCACCGTATGAAGCAGCACCTCGTTGACGATGTCGTCCGCATAATCTATGTCATTGCCGTATTTCGGAGCGTCGGAAAGCAGTTTTAACGCCTTTTCATGCCCCTCAAAGTTCGCGTTCAACGCGTCGATCAACTCGCTCATCGTGAGCGCTCCGTCCTCAAATACGACCTTTTTTATCGCCGCGAGCGAATCGCCCACATTGGGCGCGCCCGAAGGAGAAATGGAAGAACGCGAATACTCAGTGCCGCCGCCCCACATATCCTTGCCTGTTTGGATAGGCCCTTCAAACAGTGATGAATGGAACGGAATCGGCCGGTACTGCGCGAACATGTGCCTGTCGGAACTGCGGAAAATCACTGCGGCCTCAAGAACAGGCTCCGCCTGCGACTTGTAGGCGTTCCACACTTCTTCATAAGACGTAAAGCTGCGCGGATCGCCGGTTTTGGGGCCGAGCTGCTTACCGTCCATCCTGCGAACACCGTCATTGAGCGCCAATTCAAGACAGAGAGGGAGATTGATGAGCGTTCCCGGCGTGTCAACCGACTTGCCGGAGACGGTAACCGTGCTGCAGCCCGTGATAACGTAATCCCGCGCGTCTTCAAGCGAATAACCGTCATGAAGCATTTGCTGAATAATAGTTTCATCGCTCATAAACTTAATTTTTCCGCGCAGCGCTTTGGCGACCTCTATTGCGTGAATGACAAATGAGCTCTGCGTTTTCTTCGATACCCGTACTACAAGATCGTTCTGCGTCAGACCGACGTCAAGATCGGCGTCGAGGCAGATGTGCGACAGTTCATTGACCGCGTCGCGGCCTCTTTTGTCAATGCCTCCTATATTTACGTTCATTGTCTGAGGCCAACCCGTAAACACCTGTGACGTCGGCGTATCGTCGACGTTGACTATGCCGTTTGCTTTAATGTAAAGCATGGACATAAGCATCCGCGCCGCTTCGTCCGTAAGCGTGCCGGCGTCCTTTTCCTTCTTATAATAAGGATAAAGTATCCGGTCTAAACGACCGAAGCAAAGACCGTTGCCTTGCCCCTCGATGTTGATGACCGTCCACACCGTTACTATGGACTGCAAAGCCTCATAGTACGTGTCCGCCGGTTTTGCCGGCACCTTCGCGCAGATACGGGATATTTCCAAAAGCTCCGCCTTGCGTACGGGATCCTTCTCATCAAGCGCCAATTCCGCCGCAAGCCTTGAATAACGCAATGAAAAATCCATCGCCGCTTTATTTGAAACAAGCATCGCCTCAAGGTACTGTAACTTTTCGAAATCCTCCGGCACAGTCAGATCAAGACCCGCTATTTCGCTTTCAATCTCCTCGCGAATACCGAGCAGCCCCACCTTGATCAGCTTTTCGTATTTCGCGCTGACATGCGTCAAATAGTGATCGTTGGACGCGAACGTCGGCCCGCCGAGAAGGCCTGTATACATATAGCCCTCAATCATCTCAGCCGGCGCCTTCTTCATCCACATCGCAAGCAGCTCACGCTCTTTCCAATAGTCAAGAATCTCTAAAAGTCTGCCCTTCTCATCATCCGACATGGGCGTAAACGTATTGGTCGCGCGCGTCGAAATAAGATCGGTCTCTTCCCTTAGCCACTGCGCGTTGATTTCGGGAAGGAGCAGCGCGCCCCTCCAATATTTCGTGATACGGCCGACAAGCAACTCATCGCTGTCTATCCGAACGGTGATATTCGCAAGAATTTTATCCAACGCAAAAGCCTGACGGTAAGGATATTCATAGCCTTCCGTTTCCTTGTAGGACTCCGTCAAATACTGCGCGCGCTCAAGACAAACGGACGGCTTGACAATCATCCGGTTCCTGAGTCTTGTTATCCTTTCTTTGTTCACATCCATAACGCTCTCCTTTTTGTAACTACTCAAACCCCACGCCATTTTTAAACATGTCGGCTACGTTGGTTGCGCTAAACAAAGACCCTAACTGACTTCTTGAGCCAGCCTGTTGATAATGTCCTCTTGAAGATCCTCGCCAAGCTCGACAAAGTACGCGCTGTACGTGGCGACCCGCACTAAGAGATCTTTGTACTGCTCAGGATTTTTTTGCGCCGCGCGCAGTGTTTCGGTATCCACGATGTTGTACTGGACGAAAAAGCCGCCTTCTTCCAGAAACATCCTGAGCATTTGTTCAAATTTCTTGATCTTTTGCACAGAGTCCAAATCTTTGGGCGAAAAACGCATATTGAAAATAGAACCGTTCGTCAGCTTGACGTGATCCAGCTTCGCAACTGAGCGATATGTAGCCACAGGGCCGCTGACATTGCGACCCTGATAAGGTGAAACGCCTCCCTCGGCCAACGGAAGAAAGGCCTTTCTGCCGTCCGGGAGCGCGGACACGTCCAAACCGAGAGAAACATTGGCGGAAAGCGCCGCAGGCGATACGGTGGCCTTCGCTTTGCCGGCGCACATCATAGGCGTGATTATATCAACGCACATCATGAGAACGTCGTCCACGATATAGTCGACGTAATCTATGTCGTTACCGTATTTTGGCGCGTCGGAAAGCAGTTTTAACGCCTTTTCATGCCCCTCGAAATTCGCTTCCAACGCGTCAATCAACCCGTTCATCGTGAGAGCCCCATCTTCGAATACGACCTTTTTTATCGCCGCAAGGGAATCTCCCACGTTTGGCACGCCGGAGGGCGAGAACGAGAGACGACCGTAGCGCGAGCCGTCATCCCACATGTCGCGGCCTTTTTGAATCGGGCCCGTAAAAAGGCAGGAATGAAAAAGCACGGGCCTGTATTTGCCGTACATAAAGCGGTCGGAGCTGCGCATGGGCACCGCAATGCGGAAAAGCGTCTCACATTGAATTCTAAACGCTTCCATAATATCGTCATAACTCTTGAATGTTCTCGCATCGCCGGTATGGGGCCCGAGCTGCGCGCCGTCACGCCGCCGTTTTCCGTCGTTGAGAGCCATTTCCAACAAAAGCGGCATATTGAGCAAAGCGCCCGGATCGTCCAACGACCGTCCGGGAACGTTGACCGTACTGCAGCCGGTTATGACGTAGTCTCTTGCGTCGTCAAGCTTGTAGCCGTCGTGCATAAGCTGCTGCAAAATTGTATTGTCGCTCATAAACTTGACCTTGCCCCGCAGCGCCTTGGCGACTTCTATACAGCGAATGACAAAACTGCTCGGCGTCTTTGTCTCTACCCTTACGACTATGTCGTTTTGCGTCAGCCTGACGTCCATATCCGCCTCTACAAAGAGGTATGAAAGTTCATTGACTGCGTCGCGTCCGTTCTTGTCTATACCGCCTACGTTGACGTTCATGGTTTGAGGCCAGCCCGTAAAGATATTGGATGTAAAGCGGTTGTATACATTTACAACGCCGTTTGTCTTGATATAAAGCATCGCGATCAGCGCGACGGCAAAATCGTCCGTCAAGGTTCCCGCCGCTTTTTCCTTTTTATAATAAGGATAAAGGTACTGATCCACGCGGCCGAAGCAAAGGCCGTTGCCCTGTCCTTCGATGTTTATGACAGTCCACGCCGTTACAATGGACTGTATCGCTTCGTAAAACGTATTCGCGGGCCGCATAGGCACTTTGGCGCAGATGCGCGAAAGTTCCAAAAGTTCCTCTTTGCGGACGGGATCGTTCGTCTGCTCGGCCTGCTCGGACGCTAATTTCGAGTAGCGCAGGGAGAAGTCGGCGGCGGCCCGATTGGAGATAAGCGCCGCGTTCAGAAACTGAAGTTTTTCGAAATCCTCGGGAACACGCAGATCAAGTTTCGCGATCTCGTCCTCTATCTCCTTGCGGATGCCGTCAAGCCCTACGCGGAGCAGCTTAGGGTAATCCGCGCTGACATGCGTCAGATAGTGACCGTTATCGCAGAACGTGGCGCCGCCGATCAGCCCCGAATACTCGTGTTCAAGCATGTACGCAGGCAATTTGTTCTGCCACATCATGTGAAGGTTCTTGTCGCGCCAGTAGTCAAGCATCTCCCAAACAACCTTTTGCCTGTCGCCGGGTATAGGCTCAAACGTACAGCGCGGGCGCACGGCTATGTCGTCCATTTCCGTTTCAAGGAACTGAATGTTTATCTCCGGAAGCAACATGGATCCGCGCCAAAACTCCGTAATCCGTCCCGCAAGCAGTTCATCGTCGTCAAGCAGCACCGGCACGGTCTCAAGAGTTTTTTTCAGGGCGAGCGCCTGCCTGAAAAACGGCTCACGCCCTTCCGTCTCCTTGTAACTGTCCGTCCACGCCTTGCCGCGAATCACGCTGACGGATGGCTTTGTGACCATGTGATTCCTAAGCCGTCCGATTCTTTCTTTGTAATTATTTGACATATCGCTGCTCTCCTTAAAAATATTAACCCTGTTACGTACCCGTACGGCGCCCTCTACCCGCCGATCTGCGCGTTGATGCCCGCCTTCAGAAACACTTCCAAAACGGATTTCTCACGCGCCTCCGGAAAATCCTCGCCAAAGACGTAAGGCAAAGGCCAGCCGAGTTGACGGTATTTTATCTCCGCGTACTTGTGGAAAGGAATAATATCAACGCGCTTGACCGATTTGAGTCCCGATATAAGTTCAGCTTCACGCGCGATGTTTTCCCGGCTGTCCGTATATCCGGGGATCAGCGGCAGACGGATAATGATTTCTTTTCCGAGACTGTCTCTGTACCGCAGGTTTTTCAGAATAAGCTCGTTTGATACGCCCGTTCCCCGCACATGCGTATCCGGGTCGAGACCTTTGACGTCATACAGCACCAAGTCCGCTTCTTCCAAACACTTCATTCCGGTTTCCGTCGTGACATATCCGCACGTGTCGAGCGCCGTATGGATATAGGCTTTCCGGCATTTTTCTATCAGCGCCAACGTAAAATCCGGATATAAGGTCGCCTCGCCGCCGCCGACAGTAACACCGCCGTCCTCGCCGAAGTATCCCTGATCCCTTTCGATCTCGCTGAAAAGCTCGTTTACCGTGTACTGCTTCGAAAAAGACGCCAGTGCGCCCACATAACAGCTGTCGGCGCAAATCATGCAGTTGTCGCAAAGCTCCCTGTCGATCAGCGCCTTGGCGTCGCGACCGGGCGTCATGGAAATGGCTTTTTTCGGACATGCCGGCACACAATTTCCGCAGCCGTTACAATCATCCGCAGTATACTTCAACTCGGCATATTTCTTCTGGCCTTCCGGATTACAGCACCACAGGCATCTGAGCGGACAACCTTTCAAAAATACAGTTGTGCGTACGCCCCATCCGTCCACGGTCGACCCATGCACGATATTGAATATGAGCGAAGACAAACCGACCGCGTCATTTTCTTTCATGCTACCCCTCAAACTCAAGAATCTCCAAGCCGCCGTTATAAGAAGAAAGGTAAATAAGCCCGTTTTGATCTACCCATACGTCAGCGACGTCCACGCCCGCGCCGTTACTCGCGTGTTCGGCGCCGCGCGGATCGTAATACACCTTGGGCGTGCCGGGAACATAATATCCGATCTCCTCAATGCGGTACGGATCTTTGATATCATAAATGCGCAAGCCGCCCGCGCCCGCCGTCATAAATACGATTTCATCCGAACGCCAAGAATCGGCGCCCGGCATATTTTCGTGTATATTGTGCTGCCCCGGGCCGAACGGATTTCCCACGCCCCGATCCAAAAGCTCCCTCGGCGGTTTTGGAAACATCCCTATAACCTTGGGATACCGTTCATCGCTGATATCGAGCATCCAAGCGTGGCGGTACTCACCGATCAGAATCGCGTACTCGGCGTCACGGATGGGCAGGAATGTATGAGTTTGACCGCCCATATCATAATTTACATGAGAGATCAACGTGGGCGTGCGAATGTCGGAAATGTCCACAATCGCCGCGCCAAGCCCAAACCATGTGGTATAAGCCCTGTTCCCCCTTATGATCGGATGGTGGTGCTGGCAGCGATGAGCCAGATCTTTCGGCCAGTCCGGACGCTCGCCCCCGGCTGTCCACTGTCCCTTGAGCCAGAAACGGGAAACCTCTCGGGGCTTCTCCGGATTGGATACATCTATAATCAGCATGATATTACCGTCAAAGCCGGGAACCTCCGCCGACTGATATACATAGTGCCCGTCGAACCAAAAACGGTGGCAGCCGTTGCATCCGCCCTCCGGAATCCAAGTTCCGGTTTCGTAAAACGAAAGCAGACGCGGCTTTTCCGGGTTTGAGATATCGTATACTTTTATGCCCGACCGAATCGGCTCTTTCGAAACGGAATCGTGGTAGTTGTGGACGGTAGGATCCACGAAATAACGCTTGTTCTCAAAAAACTTCCACTCCACGCTCGTGACGAGTATGTCGCCGACGATCCGGTTTTTCAGGCTCCACATATGCGGATTGCCCGTCGACTCAAAGTAAACCACTTTAGGATTTTTGATATCCTTTACATTCACCACGCTGAAGCCGCTGCTCCAAAAATGATTGAAAAACAGATAGTCGCCCTTCTTGTTAATCTGAAAGCCGTCGCCCCGGCCTTCCATGTCATACTGCGTTATAAGCTTGGTTCGCTTATACAGCGGCTCAAAATCGTGATGCTTGTACGGTTTTGGGAAAAACTCCAGAGGATTGCTGTAGTCCAATCCGCAGGTTGTATCCCATTTGTTCGGATCATACAATACGGGGCCGTTTTCCATTGTCATTCTCCTTTTCGCGTATTATTTGCAGATTTGCCATAAGGAACCGGTGAAATGCGGTATGCCGATGTAGATAAATGTAAAATATGTGTGAATTGCTATATGCGTAAATCTTAACTGAATTTTGTCGCGGATGTCAATAATTCAGCCATGAACGTTTAGAATGACGCTATGCGTTTTATTACGCAGACGGGTTCGATACCCTGTAGTTTGCTGCGCTTCCTTATTCACAACGCAGGGTATTGAACCCACTCCAAATAACTTCCTATCGTATCAAACTGCCCGGCTCTCCAATACCCTGCAGTCTTGTTGCGGGCAGTTTATTACGCAGTCTTGCTGCGGGCGGTTTATTACGTAAATTGGCTCAATGCCCGGAAGCTTGCTCCGCCTATTAAATCTTTTCGCTCGATATGAAATTAATATACGATATAACGGAAGGATTCACGCAGTTTTTGTGCCATACCGCCACAACATCCGTCATATGTCTCTCAACGCCGACGCTTTTGTACATATCGACAAACCGGATATGCTCTTTACCGAAAAGTCTGCAGGATTGACTCGATACGCCGAAACCGAGCCCCGATTCAACGTTGAGCATAATATCCTCTATCGTGTTGACCAATTTCACATTTACAGGCGTTATCCCAAGTCCGTTCAAATAGCCAAGGCTGTTCTTGTAGGCCTGACGTGATATGTCGGGAGAAATCGTGACGAACGTATCGGAAATCAGGTCGCGGGCGATAATGTTCTCCGTTTTTCCCGCGCTGTTTGTTTTGGCGACGATGATCATGTCTCTCTCGGATCTGATCACGTGTTGGGAAATATTCATATGTGACGGAACAAGAAAGGAAAGGGCAATAACCAAGTCAACCGATCCCTGCAAAAGTTCGCTGACTATATCCTGAAAAAAGAGTCTTCTGACATGAATGTTGTTTTCCGGGTATGCTTTGGAAAATGCTTGGAGCAGCGGCGCGGCGGAATCGGAAAGATCAACGCCGTGGAGGATGCCGATGTTGAGCGATCCGTTTTTGCCCTGCTCGGCCAGTTTTGCTATGCTGACGATATAGGCCAGCCATTCGTCGTATTTTTGCAGCTCGCGGCACAGCACCTCCCCGGCGGGAGTCAGTCTGGTCGTTTTGTTGTTGCGTTCAAAAAGCTTAATATCAAGCTGCTTTTCAAGGTTGCTGATCTGCTTGCTGATAGCGGACTGCGTGATGAACAATTGTCTGGCCGCCTCCGAAAAACTGCGGCATCTCGCGATGGTAAGAAAATATGTAATCTGTGTATGCGTCAACATCTTCCTCCCCCTGCCTTCACGGTTATTGCTCAATAGTCGGCGGAAACAGCGCGCCCCCCTTTAGGCTTCTCCGCCCGCCGCGCCGCCTTCCGCCGAACAAAGCTTTGAGTTGCGGCTCACATGTAACATTTTTTATAAAATGTTACGTCGGCGTTTTCTTGTTGCGTTTCCAATGAAAATTCTGCCTTTTGAATAGTACCTCCCTCATCGCGCGCCCGCAAGGCGCTCTTTTTTTGTTCAAATTTAAACAATGAAAACACATGTAACATTTTATAAAAAATGTTACATGAATAAAAACGTTACACAGACAAAAGCGTTTTCTTTACAGATAAGTATAATACATACGCCGCGCAACGTAAAGACACATTTTGAGAAAATTGCGAAAAATCCGCCCGCAGACTTACAGCTCACAGGTATGCCGCGAACGCAGGACATTAAATCGTTAAAATCCAACGGATGCCATTCCGGGCCTGCGCCCGCCCCAAAACGGCGGGAGAAAATATCGTCATTCCGCGCGTCTTGCGCGGCATATGACTAAAAAAGTATAGACGCATTCCTAATTTTCATATCCGTGCGCCTAAAAACAATGGTATGATTTGCTTATTAAAAAGCCGCGCTTATCGTATAATTACGTTCAATTATAGATCACGTCAATCTGCTTCTCCGCGAATTCAGACCCTGCCGGAAGATAACTTATTTTATATCAGCGGGTGGGATTTCCGTCAATACTTACGGCGGGTAAACGCCCGGAACGCCAATTTCAGTCTCTGATAATACGTATATTTTTTGAAAAGAGGAGGACTCAAAATGGGACTTGCAAGAGGTAGGTTTGTCGTAGACACGCACGTACACGGACAACGGCACGCTTTCAAGCTGAAAGAACGCGCTGTTGACTCGGAGTTCAACGAATTGGTCGACGGAATGCCGCACGTCGAGGTTTACTCAAACGAGGGCCGGCTGCTCTACGACATGGATCGTTATCAGGTCGACGTCGTCGTGCTGCTTCCGGCCTTTGCTATGACGAACGAGCTGAACGCCAAAATGGTCAAAGAACATCCCGAACGCTTTTGCGCTATGTGTTCGGACGTCAAAACGCAGATACGCGCAAAAAACGGGGTTGAGCCGTGGGATATCAAAAATGCCGTCAAAGAGTTGGACGACGCGCTTGCCACGGGTTGCTTCGTCGGAATAGGCGAGGGCATGCCGCGCGACAACAGCCCAAAATACAAACGGATTTCCTGGGACGAACGGCACGACCAAATTTGTCAAATCATGGAGCTGGCCAAGAAGTATAAGGTCGCGGTTACTTGGCATTGCGGTTTTCCGGCCGGTTACGCCGGCGGCAGCGACATGGCGCGTATGCAGGGGCATCAGGAAGAAGACTGGTCCAATCCGCTGTTGGCACATGAAATCGCCGCAGACTATCCGGACGTTCCCATCATCTTGGAGCATGCGGGCATCGAGGGCTCCGGCTACCGGACGGACGTATACGAGCAGTGCCTTACCGTCGCGCGCAGCCATCACAACATATATTTGGAAACGGGGCAATGGTGGGCCGAACTCTACGCAAAACCCCTGATTGATCCTAACATCGGGTGCGAACGCTTGGTGTGGGGCACCGACTGGGGCGCCGCGTCGTCGCCGCAGTCATGGATGCCGGGCCAAGTGCCGGAGACGTTCTGCAATCAGGACATCAACGCCGGCTTGCCCGCGCATCAAATCGACATCTTCGGATGGAGTCTGCGCGAATTGGGCAAGCTCAATATCCCGCAAGACGATTTGAATCTCATTCTCGGCGGAAACGCCTGCCGAATGCTCGGTATCAAAACGCCGTTCACACGGATGTTCAAAGAGTATATTAAAAAGTAAGCCTTTCAGCAGCTTATTCTCTCACGCGCAGCGTGGGGTTTAATGTAGTTTAATGTACTGTCAAGTTATTGTTTAAAGATTGGAGGGAGACATGAAGCTGACACGAACATACAAATTATCTATTTTATTGGCGCTCGCACTGTGCCTGTCGCTTGCGATGAGCGCTTGCGGCGGAAGCCCCGCGAACAATGAGCCGGCGACCACGCCTGATGAGAGCGCAAGCGTCTCTGACGACGGCGCGACCGACGATCAGTCCGACTGGATAGACATCGAATACACGTACGCCACCTATCTTCCCGACGCCAACCCGATGGCAAGGTTTTCGATAGGCGCCATAAACGAGGAATTGGCGAAGGTTATGCCCGGCGTCACGATCACCGTCTATCCGAGTGGTACGCTGCTCGGACAGAACGACATTTATGACGGCATCTTGACCGGAACCTGCGATATCGGTCTCGTCGACTACGGCACCGTTATGAGACGCTTCCCCGTCTCGCAGCTTTGGTTCCTGCCGGGCGCGATAGACAACGCGCGCGCCATCACCGTGCTTGAGGCTTTCACCGAGTGGGGACAGACGACCTCAGCGGCGGAGTACAACGACACGGTGCTGATTTGGGGAACGGGCAACGGCCCGATGTGTCTCTACACGCGCAGCAAAATCTCATCTATAGACGATCTGAAAGGCAAGCAAATACGCGCGTCCGCCATTTACGGAAGC
This sequence comes from Eubacteriales Family XIII. Incertae Sedis bacterium, assembly GCA_031266025.1. Lineage (GTDB taxonomy): Bacteria > Bacillota > Clostridia > Peptostreptococcales > Anaerovoracaceae > JAITLA01. The sequence continues at coordinate 10,060 of JAISBV010000088.1, read as the reverse complement.
ACTATCGCCGCTTACGGCGCCGTGCAGGTCACGATGGATACGTCGGAAGTGTACGAAGCGATGCGCAACGGTATGCTTGAGGGTACGTACAATGTGCTTCCCGCGGCCGCCAATTCCAACCTTGACGAAGTCGGACACTACGCGCTGATCAATCCGGGGCAAACGACGCTGAGCGGCACGCTTATGAGCAAGAGGTCGCTCGAAAAGATGCCCCCGTCCCAGCAAGAAGCATTCCTTGCCTGCATAGAGACCGCGTTCAACCGCATGACCACCGCGATGGAGGAAAACGAGAAGGGCGGACGAATCGCGGAATGCGTGCAGAACAGTGAAGTCGAATTCATGGAGGGCGCCGTCCTTGAGGAGTTTACGAAAGCCGGCGAATCGCTGCTGAACGATTATGTAAAAGAACTTGACGACCAGGGGCTCGACGGAACGGGTGAACTCGCGAAGATACGTGAGCTCGTGGCGAAGTACAGCAATCCGTATTCGTGGGAAGATTACAAAGGCAATTTCTTCGAAGATGAATTCTTGTTTCATTAAATTAAACATTCTTCTTTAACCATGGACTCGGCGGTTGGAAACAATCTCCGAGTCCATAATTCATTCGCGTTATCATCTTAAATTTTCAAAGGACGTCCGGTATGAATAAATTGCTGCTGTACGCAAATAAGATATGGCGGTTTGAAGCCGCCGCGGCGTGGGTGTTCCTGTTTGCGAACGTACTTTTGATCGTCGTAAACATCGTCATGCGCAGATTCTTTAACGCGCCTATCGTCGGCGCGACCGAAATAATCCGGTACATCTCCTTGGTCGCCGCCGGTCTGTCCTTGGCTCAAAACGAATGGATCGACGGCAATATCACAATGTCCCTCATCCACGAAAAACTGAAGGTGAAAAGCGCCAACCGGCTGAGGGCAGTCACAAACAGCATCGTCTCCTTGATTTTTATATTGATAACATATCTTCTGTACATTCAGGTCAGCGACAAAATCGTCAACCTGGACGTCAGCTATGAGCTGCAAATCCCCGTTTGGATCCCCGCGCTCGTCCTTGCGTTCGGATTCACGCTTTTGACCGTTTCCATTATAATAAAATCGGTTTTGCTTTGGTTTATTGAGGCCACGGGCGCTCCCGCGATCAACTTCCGAGACCTTGTCGTACCAAGGGAAAATCAGTCAATGGAGTCATAGGATATGGAGGCATACGGCAATGACAGGAATTGAAATCGGTATCATAGCGCTGATAGGCTTCTTGGTGATCATGTTCCTTGGGGTTCCGATCCCCTTCTCTATGCTGATCGCGGGAACCGTCGGTATCTTGGCCATGACTGATTTTAATGTGGCCAGCCAGATAATGGTTTCGGAACTGTTCAATACTTTTTCGAATTACGCGCTGACCGTCGGCCCTATGTTCGGCCTTATGGGATATTTGGCAAGCTATACGGGCATCGGGGAAAAGCTGTTCGTTACAATGAACTACACGTTCGGACACAGAAAATGCGGATTGGCCAACGCGGTTCAGGTCGCGGGCGCCGGCTTCGGCGCTATTTGCGGTTCCCCGCCCGCGGCGACGGCGACGTTCTCGGCTATCGCCTACCCGGAAATGAAAAAACGCGGATACATGCCCGAAATGGCCGCGGGTACTATAATCGCAGGTTCGGGACTCTCCGTCCTGATTCCGCCGAGCAACAACTTCATAGTCTATGGCATCGTTACGGAAACGTCGATAGGACAGCTGTTTATGGCGGGCATCGTTCCGGGACTGATAGTCATGGCCCTCAACATCTTGGGAATCCTGCTCATGGGCAAGATGCGCCCGAAATGGGTCGGCTCGGTCAGCGAACGTCACGGTTGGGGCGAAAGGTTCAAGTCTCTGCAAAACGGCGGACTGATTTACATCATAATCATATTCGTGCTCAGCATGGGCGGCATGTTCGCCGGCCTGTTCACACCGACCGAAGCGGGCGCCGTGGGCGCGTTCGGGCTTTTCATCATCACGCTGTTATCGCGGCAGCTTAACTGGACGAAATTCAAGAACGCGCTGTTTGCCGGCGTGCGTCTGCAGGCTATGGTGTTCATGCTGCTTGCCTGCGCGAACGTGTTCGGGAAGATGTTCTCCGTCTCGAAGATCCCGATCGCGCTCGGCCAATATGTTGAAAGTCTCAACGCCGCGCCTGTCAGCATCATGGCCGTCATCTTGGTCATATATTTTATACTCGGCATGTTCACGGATTTGCTGTCTATGACGCTCGTCACGATGCCGATTTTTTTCCCAATAGTTTGCGATACGCTCGGATACAGCCCTATCTGGTTCGGCATCATAATCACAATGGTTATTTCCATAGGCGCGCTGACGCCGCCCGTCGGTTCCGGCGTCTTTATCGCGCGAGGCTGCCTGTCCTACGACCCCGAGGCGACGGTCACGCGGTTGTTCAGCGGCGTCTATATATTTGTCGCGACAAACTGCATCGCGACGGCTGTTTTCCTGATTTGGCCGGACGTCGTGACATTTTTGCCCGCGCTGATCTACGGAACATAGCATTGACGCAGACTCTTATTCATAGAAAAGAATGGTGGCAACATGAACAAAGTAATGAACGCGAAGGACGCAATGGCCTTGGTCAAGGACGGCGATTCGGTCGCTATTTCTTCGGGCGGCCTTGTCGGGTATCCCGAGTTTCTTTCAGCAGCCTTGGCGGAACGCTATAAAACGACGGGCCGGCCGAAAAATCTGACGGTTTTCGCGGGCTGCGGCCACGCCGTTCCGTTTGATCCGTATTCGGGCGATGCGAAGTTCGGACATCATCCCGGCTTGTTGAAACGTTATTTCTCTTCGCACCCGATGCCCGCCGCGCCGATCATGGATCAACTCGTCCGGGAAGAGATCGAGGGGTATTCCATACCGCAGGGCATACTTCAGATGCTCTACCGCGCGAGCGCCGCAAAACAGCCCGGCCTTCTCTCAAAAATTGGGGTCGGAACATATGTCGACCCGAGACAGGACGGCGGCAGGCTCAACGCCAAGTCTAAGGAAGAAATTGTGTCCCTGATGGAAATCGACGGCGAAGAATGGCTGTATTACAAAGCGCAGCCTATCAACGTCGCGCTTATTCGCGGAACGACCGCGGACGAAGACGGCAACCTCACGATCGAACAGGAAGCGCTGAAGCTTGAAATTCTGGAAATCGCTTTGGCGGCAAAGTCGCAAAACGGTATCGTGATCGCGCAAGTGAAAAGGTTTGCCCAAAAAGGGAGCCTGCGGGCAAAAGACGTCGTTGTTCCGGGCGAATTGGTCGACGCGGTCGTCGTGTGCGAGGAGCCTGAAAAATATCACCGCCAGACAAAGGACACGTACTACAGCCCCTATTACAGCGGTGAACTCAGAAAGCCTGCGGGCGACATCGCTCCGTTCAAAGAAGAGCTTGACGCGGAAGACGTCATTTGCCGCAGAGCCTTGGCGGAAATGGACGCGGGGAGCGTCGTGAACGTCGGCGTCGGCATCGGCGCCGGCATCGGCCTTGTGGCGGAGCAGGAAGGCGTTATGGACAGGATGACGTTCACACTTGAGCTTGGCACATTCGGCGGGGTGCCGACGCCGATAAAGGATTTCGGCGCGGCGTGCAATCCGACGTCTTTCCTTTCCCATACAAACATGTTTGATTATTACCACGCGGGCAGATTGGATATTTGTTTTCTCGGAACCGCGGAGGTTGATCGGGACGGAAATGTCAACGTCAGCAAAATAGGCGGAAGAAACGCGGGGCAAGGCGGTTTCATCGACATCAGCCAGACGAGTAAAAAAGCCGTTTACGTAAGCTATTTTACGGCAAAAGGGCTGAAAGAACGCATTGTTGACGGCAAGCTTGTCATTGACTGCGAAGGTTCGATCCCAAAATTTGTCAATCATGTCGCGCAAATTACATACAACGGACAAGTTGCGGCAAAGGACGGACGCAAGGCGGTCTATATCACCGAACGGGCGGTTTTCACACTGACCGACAAAGGGATCATGCTGACGGAAATAGCGCCGGGCATAGATCTTGAGAAAGATATTTTGGCGCGGATGGAATTCGAACCCTTGATCAGCGACAGCTTGAAGACGATGGATTCGCGCATTTTCACGCCCGGGCGTATGGGGCTTTTCGATTGATTATAAGCGGGGAACATTGGTAGCGAAGTTATTACGGCGGTCAAAAGGAGGTGGCGACATTGACCGAAAAAGAGAATCTTCTGCGCGTTATAAACGGTGAGGAACCCGCTTGGGTGCCCAGGTTCAGCATGGGGCCTCCCGTGAAATGGCCCGGGGATACCGATACATATCCGCCCGCGATAGCATGGGCCATGTTCGACGTCTATCCCGTCACGCATCTTCAAAACGGCGGCTTCATAGACATGTTCGGCGTGGAATTTACAGGCACGGAAAGTATGGGCGGTATAGCGCTGCCGGCGCCCGGAAAACACATACTTGACGATATTACGAAATGGCGCGACGTGATAAAGCTTCCCGACTTGGAGGGCGTCGACTGGGAGAAGGCCTGCGACAGGGCCGTGAAAGACATTGACCGGAACGAGACGGCCGTCACCCAAGGATCGCATGTGGGATATTTTCAGCATCTTATGAACTTCATGGGTTTTGAAAACGGACTTATAGCAATGGCCGAGGAACCGGATGAATGTTATGCGCTTCTTGAGTACCTTGCCGATTTTTACGACGCTGTAGCAAAGAAAGTGATTTATTACCTGAAGCCGGATGTCTTCAGCATTGCGGATGATACCGCTACCGCACTCAACCCATTCATTTCCATGGGTATGTACCGCGAACTTATAAAGCCATTCCACAAGAGACTGGCGGACATAGCCAACGACGCGGGCGTACCCATAAGTATGCACAACTGCGGTCGCTGCGAAGACGCGATTCCCGACTGGCGGGAGATTGGCGTTCGGCTCTGGAACCCGGCGCAGGTGATGAATGATCTCCCCGGCATAAAGAAGAAATACGGCAACAGCCTGATCCTTTGCGGCTGTTGGGACTCTTCGGGTCCCGCCGGATGGTCTGGCGCCCCTGAAGAACTTGTGCGGTCGGATGTTCGCAAGTGCATAGACAACTACGCGCCCGGCGGCGGCTTTATGTTCTGGGGCAGCGTTTACGGCCCAAGCGACGGGGAGGTCGCCCGCCGCGCGGGCTGGATTACCGACGAATACAACCGATATGGACGAACCTTCTATCAGTAACTGCTCAAACCCCACGTCTGTTTCGGCGTTCGAGTAGTCTTGATTTGATTTTTGAGTAGTTACTGATTCAAAGGTCTTCTGCACAATACTTATTATACAAGGAGTGAGGTATGAGTAAACAAATATGGGAAACAAGACCGCTTGAGATATGGGGCAAAGCAAAGGAACTTAGGGCGAATTTTCAAAAAGCCATCAACGAAGCCGCGGCCTCTCCGAATTCTTTGCTCGCCCACGGAAATACGGGAGGCGTAGACTGGAGCGTTGGCTTCGACGGGTTAAATGTCGTTGAGGACAATCCTATCGGTGCTATAATGGCAAGCCGAAGCGATTCTTTTTCGAGAGAGGCCCGGCTGGCGTCCGAGATTCGCGGTTGGGGGCGGGAACTCTGCGGATATGTGAACAATTGTTGGGGGTGTCAGTTTTTGGGATATGATTCTCCCGACGGCGCCCCTTTTCCGTATCGGCAACTGAGCGTTCCCCTTCCCGATCCCTGTGATCAGCACGCGAAGCGCGGACAGCAATGTATGGATTTGTCGCCTATTCCGCGTTTCGGCGCTGATTGGCCGATGTATCTGGGCCCGATCGATCCTGAACGGGAATCAGCTCTCGTGGAACACAAGGTGCAGTGCATACTGCACGTCATCAATGAAATCGAACGGATTTTCGGGAAAAAATACGACGACGAAAAGTTGTTCAATGTATTGGACATCGTACCGAGGGTACAGGTACTGGTCACAAAAATCGCGCAGTTGATGGCAAACGTGCCGGCGCCCCTCGGCTTGAAAGAACTGTATTCGTTCTACACTCTCAGCGTGCTGACGAAGATAGATCCGCAAGAAATGTTGGATTTCTGGAAGGCCTTCGTCGATGAAGTGCAATGGCGCGTCGACAACAAGATCGCGGCCGTCGCGACCGAGCGCTATCGTTGGATGGAAGCGCATCCGTCGCCGTGGCATTTCCTCAGGTATTTTCGCTATATGGAACAGTATGGGGCGGTCTGCATCGGTTCGCAGTACAGTCATATGTTGGTTGAGCCGTTCAAGCTGAACGACGACGGCACTATAGGGCGCGAAGAGCAGGTAAAGGTTCCGGAAGGGCAGAAAATCCGTACGCGTGAAGATGCCCTAAGGTCAATATTCAGGGAGGCGCGCGGGGAGCGTTTCAAGGACGACGAGTATTTTCGCAAGCACGTCATCACGGATTTCGCGAAAGCGTTCCATGTCGACGGCGCGATCATGCCGCTTTGGCGCGCCGGCGTCGGCTGCACGCTGACTCGAAAAGAGCAAGGGCTTCGTCTGAGCGAAATGGGCGTGCGCGTATTGCACTACGAAGGAGCTCAACCCGGCGACCGCACGGATCTCGATGAGCATGACTTTTTGGATAGGCTTGATATTTGGATGGAAAGCCAAGGTCTTGAAAAATTAGCCTGATCAACACTTAGGGGGAAACAGAGGAGAAAATAAATGTTACAGGAATACGGAAAATGGCCGGAAAGCGCGTGGACGGGCGGCGAAGCGATTTGGAAATCCGCAAAAAAAATCACGGGCGGCGCGGACGTCGGCACGACGAGCACGCAGGTCGCGATCTTGGCGGACGGCGCGCTCTGCGGTTTTGCGAATATCCGCACGGGATACGATTTTAAAGCCGCCGCCGACAAAGCGTTTGCGCTCGCGCTTGGGAATTCCGGCTTGAAAGCATCGGATTTTTCCGGTATTTTCGCGACGGGTTTCGGACGCCGCAACGCGGTGTACGCGACCGGAACAACAGACGAGGTTCTGGCGCACGCGAAAGGCGCACGGTTTCTGTACGGGAAAGATGTGAATACGGTGGTCGACTTGGGCGGTCAGACTGTTAAAGCCGTGCGTCTGTATGATTGGGACAGGGTGCAAGAGTTCAAAATCAGCGACAAATGCGCGACGGGATTTGGCCGTCATATTGAAGTGCTTTGCGATTTGCTCGAAGTACCGATTACCGAAATCGGCGAAAAGTCGCTGCAGGTTGAAACGGATCCCGAACCGGTTTCCACCACCTGCTACAATTTTGCGTTTCCGGAAACGGTAGGGCTGTTCCGGCATGGCTACAAAGAAGAGGTTTACAGCGAAAACGACGTGTTGGCAACCCATCTGTTTACAGTCGCGTGGCGGGTTTTGGGAACCGTAGGCAAACTGTGTCCGCTCGATATCGGTGATATCAGCGTGTACAAGGAATTGGGTTTCACGGGCGGTCTCGCGAAAAATCCCGGCGTCACAAAGCGAATCGAACGGAAACTTGGCGTGACGGCGCTTACGAGCGAATACGATCCCGCCCTTGCGGGCGCGATCGGCGCGGCCCTGTTGGCATGAGCGGAGGAGGAGCCCTTATGAAAACATTTAAGGAGATTTTGGAAAACAGGCACGCGTACGCGAAGGATTGGAAAGCGCGTACGGGAGGGAAAGTTCTTGGTTTTTACGATACGTATTTTCCGGAAGAGGTCGCGTACGCGGCGGGGCTGTTGCCGTTGCGCCTTCTTGCCTCCCACTGTGAAGACGCCTTGACGGACAGGTTGATGTACGGTAACTGTTACTGCACGCGAGACATATTCAATCAGTTTATGTTGGGCCGCTACGATTATGTGGACGGACTCGTCAGCATCGAGAGCTGTCAGTGGTGGTACAACGCGTTTGATACGACGCTTATAGAGTTCCCGGAACTTTGGAGCCATTACCTGTTCACGACTGACTATGTGGACGCGCGCACGTCGAAAGACGCGGTGTTTTCGGAGTTGAAAATATTCGTGAAACGCCTTGAGGAATGGATTGGCAAAACCGTTACGGACGAAGCGCTCGACAACGCTATTGATGTATACAACAAAAACCGCGCGCTGCTTAGGCAGCTGTATCAACTGCGAAGATTTGACCGTACGGCGGTGCTCGGTTCGGAAGTCATGGAAATTATGCTCGCGAATCAAGTGATGGATAAGGCTGAAGCGAATGTAATGCTTGAGAGTTTGCTTCCCGAACTGGAAGCGCGCGCGCCGCAGGAAGACGGCGTCCGTCTCATGTTGATCGGAAGCGAAACCTATGACGCCAAATTGGAAAAACTTGTCGAATCGCTCGGCGCGAATATCGTCACGGATGAATTGGACAACGGAACCGCCTATATCCTGAACGACGTGATCCCAATGAAAAATCGTCTTATGGCCATTGGGCTGCGTTATCTCGGGAAACCCCACAGCGCTCTGAAAGACAATGTATGGCGGCGCAGACCGGAACATATCTATCAATTGTACGAAGATTTTCAAGCGGACGGAGTTATAATAGCAAAACAAATTTACTGTCATCCGCATGGGTCTGATATGTACGCCGTCTGGAAGCTGCTCCGTGAACGCAACATCCCCTATCACACATTTGAGCGCGATACCACACTCCCGTATGAAGAAACAAAACTCGGAGTCGAGGCGCTGATCAGTATGATTAAACCGGGCATGACGCGTTTGCACGGTTGGAGCAAATGAAGGAGGAGTGAAGATGATTACCGCAGGAGTGGATGCAGGTCTCAGAAATATCAAAATCCTGATTTTGGACGGCGGAAAGATCGCGGCGAAGGGAATCGCGCCTTCGGGCGGTGCCGGACGCGCGAAGGCGATAGAGAAATTGTGGGAAGAGACGCTATCGTCGTCGGGACTGCGCAAAGGCGATGTGAGCAAAGTTGTGGCGACGGGCGAAGGAAAGAATGACGTTCTCTTTGCGGACAAGCTTGTGACGGAACCGATAGCGGACGCGCGCGCGGCGAAATTTCTTTTGCCTACGGCAAAAAGCGTGGTGGACGCGGGCGCGGCAAAGACGCGCGTCGTGACAATCGGGAAAGACTCGAATATAGAAGAAGTCGTACTGAATCAAAAGTGCATGGGCGGTCTCGGACTATTGCTTGAAGTGATCGCGGATCGGCTTGGATGGGATTTGGATGAGATGGCGCGCGCGAAAGCCGGCGAGACAGTCGTCAATGACGGCTGCCCCGTATTTGCCGAGCTTGACGCGCTCGAAGCGCTTAACAAAGGCGCGTCACGCGAAGACGTCGCGGGCGCCGTAACCGAAGCGGTCGCCGTAAGGCTTCATTCGATTTTATACGACAAGGTCGGAGTTTCAAAGGACGCGACGGTCTTCATCGGCGGGCTCGCGAAGAACGGCGCGGCCGTAAACGCCTTGCAAAAACGCATAGGAGCAAACTTCACGATCCCGGATGATCCGGAGTACGGCACGGCGCTCGGCGCGGCCGTGATCGCCGCGGACTGAAAAAAATACCCATCGCGGCGCCGCCGGTCTGTCATTACTTTTGGGCATGATGCAATGACTTATCGGAAATTTACATATGTGACAATGCACGGTATTATAGCATATAGGGGAATCCGAGAATTACACAAATTTTATGCTTAGGAGCTGTTGAGAAATAACTTGCCTGATTTGGCGCAGAATTTTTTTCGTCCGGCAAGGCGATGGGTTCCGTTGATACTATAAGTATCAACGGGTTCCATCAACGCAGCCCGACGGAAAAAAGGCAAGCCAAATGGTGAGGTTATTTCTCAACAGTTCCTAAGATAAAAGATTGGAGGAACAGCCTTATGTCGGCATTTTTCGTGGTAAGCGTGACAATCAAAAACGATGCAGACCGTCTGGTATACAACAAGTATCTCGACGAAGCGAAACCTGTCATTGAGGCTTTCGGAGGGGAGATTATCGTTCGGGGCGAGAAAGTAACGCCCGTATCCGGCAGTTGGCTTTCCGACGGCAGCATACCCGATATGATCATCGTCATGCGGTTTCCAACGAAACAACAGTTGAACGCTTGCTTCG
>JAISBV010000151.1 GCA_031266025.1 Eubacteriales Family XIII. Incertae Sedis bacterium | reverse complement strand
TGTACCGTACTTTTGCTGACCCCGAAGCGCTTTGCCGCCGCGCGGACTGTCGCCCGGCTCTCTATGATGTATGCCGCCAAATCACAGGCGCGTTCCTCGATGTTGGTTTTCAAAAACATCACTCCACTTTCGGCAATAATCATACTTAGACTATATGCCGCGGCGGGAGGATATATGAAACGGCTCGGCCTCAAAAAACAACTTGCATATTTTTGACGAAAGCTGTATTATCGTGCCATAAAATAAAATTGGAGGCGCGCGATATGGCGATTAAAAGCAATCTCGACAAACACACGGTAAGCTGGCTGAAATCACAGGACGACAAGGGTCTGCTTAACAAAAACATCTCGATCCAGCGAAAAGAAGTCTGGGACGCGGAGCGAAAAAGCAACCTCATCGTCTCTATACTGCTGGATATCCCGGTCGAAAGTCTGCTGTTCGAGGAAGCCGGAGGTAAGCGCCTCAACGTACTCGACGGCAAGCAGCGCACACTGTCTCTGTGCGCGTATCTCTCCGACGGTTTCGCTCTTTCACCGAAGATACGTCTAAAGGAGATGGACGGCACGGAGCTCGCCGGCAAGAAATTTTCCGAGCTTCCGGAGGAGCTGCAAACGCGAATTCGAGAATATGAGCTGTCAATATCAGTTCTGCGCCCGCTTGATTCGGAGGAGCGCGCGACGGTGTTCTTTATGCGGAATCAGGCGATAAGTCTCTCCAAGATGGATCTGTCGCTCGTCGTGCTCGGCGAAGAGGCGATGAACGCATTTGACTTGCTGCGCAGCCATAACTTCATACGGCAAAAAATAAAGATGACGGAGCCCGCGCGCCGCAAGCACACTGATCTGCAGGTGCTGCTGCAATATTTGATTCTCCGCCAGCGGTCTGAAATGGGCTTTTCGGGATCGGAGATCATGAATTTCTGTGATGATATAAAGAACGGAGAAGCTGAGCTTGCGGCGGAGGATACTGCCGGGCTTTTGGATTATCTGGACGCCGCTCTGCCGGTAAAACGGCAGTATCTCAAAAAAGCGCACATACCCGGAGTGATGCTCGCGGCGCGGCTGGCGAAGGACGGCGGAGTGCCCGCCGAAGCCTTCGGGAGCAGGCTTGATGCGTTTTTCGAGAGCTTGGAGGACAAGCCGGAATATATGGCGACCTACGGCGCGGGCAGCGCTAAGCGGACTAACGTGCAGGCGCGGGTACAGATACTGTGCGAGAGCATATTGGCGGAATAGCCTGAAAGCGCGCCAAGCGTGTTAGATGAATCGGCGGCATCATTATAAAAATATCGGGGTGAGGTCGATGGAGCGTACCGTGGCAGGTCTGATTTTCGGGACGGTATAGGCGCAGGCCGTCCCGAAGGTCTGCGAGGTTAAATTCCCAGAAAAAAATTTTTGAAAAAATTTTCGGAAAATAGAAAAAAAGTGTTGACAAGGCAGTTTTTATGTAGTATATTGCCACAAAGAAGGAATCGGCGGGCATTTCCCGCAATGTCAAATAGAGGTATAGCAACGGGAAATGCCCGCCTCCGGTTTGAGCCGAAAGCTCAAACCGGGATAAAAAACTTTCAGGCGATTTTTTCGAGAGGTGGATGGTATGGCAAGAATCGTAGTAATAGATACCGGCGTGGACAGGGCGGCATTCCCCGATATTGACGGGTGCGCCATTATCCCGGTTGCCGACGGCGGGTACACCGTGTCGGACGATTTCCAAGACCGAATCGGTCACGGCACCGCCGTATGCGATATTATCCGCAAAAACTGCGATGCCGAAATATATATGGTGCGGGTTTACGACGATACGCACCAGACCTCGTCGAAAATGCTGACGTACGCGCTGGAATACGTACGCGATAACCGGCAGTGCGACATAGTACATATCAGTTCGGGCATCCAAGTCGTGACCTCCGTCAAAGACCTCGAACGGCTCGTCAGCGAGGTTTCCGCAAAAGGCGCGTTGATCGTTTCCGCGTTTGACAACGGCGGGGCGCTTTCGTACCCCGCGGCGTTTGACGGCGTTGTCGGAGTTGACGCGACCGACGGTCTGCAAAAGAACACGGATTTCATCGTCGTCACCAACAGCAAAATCAATATAATCGGCGCGGGCACGTCTTTCAGAGTCCAATGGATCGACGGGAAGCGAATAACGCAGAGAGGCAGCAGCTTCACGGCGGCGTTTTTGACCTCGCAGATCGTCGGAGAACTGGGCGATATAAGAATCACGCACGGCGCAGTTACGCCGGAAACGGTCACGGCAAAGCTGACGCCGAAAGCGAAGCAGGTTATTGAATTCGAGCCGTGGCTGCCCGACACAAGAGGCAGGGACTTTCTCGCGGGTGCGAAAAAAGCCGTCGTGTTTCCGTTTGCGAAGGAGGCGCACTCACTCGCGGCGTTTGAAGATATGCTTGTCGTCAAAAGCGTTGAATATTACGACGTGCGGCAAAGCGGGCGCGTCGGGCTCGCGGTCAATAAACTGCTCCCACACACGGAGAACACGAAAATTATCGGGGATTTTGACAAGCTGGATTGGTCGGCTGATTTCGACCTTTTTATCCTCGGACATTGCGATATTCTGAATGGAATATTGAATCGGAATCTTAATCAGGAAGTATTGGAGCTATGTAAAAAATACGGAAAGAAGCTGTACGCCTATGATTACGTTGAAACGGGCGAGCCGCTGTTTTTCGCGCCATATGTGGGAGTGAGGCACGTGAACACAACAAATCTCGGCAAACTCTGGAAGCCGCATACGCCTGTCGTCGGAATTTATGGGACAAGCCAGAAGCAAGGCAAGCATACGTTGCAGATGACGCTGATGCATAAGCTTCGCGAAATTGGATATAAGGTTGCGTTTATCGGCTCTGAACCGTCGGCATATTTATTCGGCGCGGAATTCGCTTACCCTATGGGCTATAATAGTTCTGTATCACTTCGCGGAGAGACCTCGGTTTCCGCTTTGAATGAAGCAGTACATAACTGTGAGCTATCTGATCCGAGCATAATCCTCACTGGCTGCCAGTCCGGTACTGTGACCTATGCAAACAATCATATACAACTGTTTTGCAACAATCAATACGACTTCCTGACGGGCACGTGGCCGGATTACGTTATTCTATGCGTCAATATTTTTGATTCGTTCGACTATGTTAAGCGCACGATCAGATTTATAGAAAGCGCTGTAAACTGCACAGTAGGTTCCTGCGCAATTATACCGTCGCTGAAAGGCCCCGAATTCAGCAATGAAGGCTGGGAAGCGAGATACGTCGAGACTCAACGGGAATACCAAGAAGCTAATATTAAACTATACCGCATTGATATTGACGACGAGGTGAATCAATTGGGAATGGATATGCTTAACTTCTTCGCTACCGCGAAAAATTCACAAGCTGTATAATAGGGGAAGGGAAATGAAACAACGCAAAATTATAAAAATAATAAACGAAAAGTTGACGGCGTTCGGATTCGATACCCCGGAATCCGTTGATGTAATGTCCTCGGTATCATATCTGGCTATCATCGTTGAGCTTGAGGAAGCGTTCGGCGTCGAGTTTCCTGATGAACTCTTGGCAGATAATGCTTTTCGCGACTTAGATGCATTAGCAAAAGTCATACAGAACTTATTGCCGAAAGGGAAAAATGTGTTTGGCAATATTAAGATAGTGCAAAAAAAAGATTTCAAGTATAAAGAGATAGATGCGTCTTTTGCCTTGCAAAATAAAGTAATTCGTATGAAATATGGGTGGTTTGCAGTATTAGTGGGGGTGATTTTAGTCCCTCTGATGATTTATGCGGTATATCGTATTTCTATGCATTATATTCAGGTTATCGGCGATAGTAGGGGTTTTACCAAAATTGGGTTGGTTTTTATTTTAGTAATTGTTTATATGCTCTCCATAATTATAACTTCGATAATTCATGAGCTACTACATTTTATCGCAATCCCACATACGGTTAAGAAGAACTCAATAACCTACATTGTTTTAGAGTTGCCGAGAGGCATTGGCGTTGTGAATTTCGAATGCAAAAGTAAATTGCGCGAAGTATTTATTTCTATATGTCCTTTCATTTTCTTAAGCGGTTTCTTCATTATTTGCCGTTTGCTAATTAACAACACCTTGTTTAACTTTTTCTTCTTGTTGTCGTTGGCGATGAATATCGGCAGTTCCTACATAGATGTTATACGAGCTATATATATAATGCTCAAGGCCCCCAGCAACGCAAAGATATTTTTAGGATACATTTTAGTGCCAATTGGTGGAGCTCAAATGAGCTGATTTATTTAGGAAAACAATTATAAAGTCAGAATGGCAGATTAAAAGAAAGGAGAATGGTTATGACATACGTTGAGCTTTCCAAGCCGTTGCTTTCTGTAGGAGTATCACTTGAATACTATTCTATAGAGGATCAAATCAAGACTGCAGCTACGTGGGTGCAATCGCACGTAGTTACGGTAGTAGAGAACCCATATTGGCGACTAGCTATTGATATTGCAACCCTTTTAGGTCTTGGCTACGCCATCTATTCTATGATAAAGTAGACCAAACGGTTTCCTGTCGCGTGTTGCAAAATGTAGTGCTATCAACCGTATAATTGTTTTTATCGGCAACCATTCTGACGCGAGTTATTACACTATGAATTATGCAATACAAGAGCGCGGCGATTTGTGAATGCAAGCCGCCGCGCTCGAATCAATCCGCATAGAGTAGAAAGGACTTCGTATGAAAAATATACTCAAAAACAACATTTATATCCTCAAGTTGCTTGTCAAGGCGGCGCCAACATATTTGGTCATAACTTGCCTGTCGGGTGCGTTTCTCGCCGCTATGCAGACGGGGCAACTCTACTATTACCGACTTGTTATGGAGGAGACAATATCATTTGCGCCGAGTTTGCTCAAGGTGCTGTGGATAGTCCTCGTATACCTTGCCGTCAGGGCAAGCACTGTGCTCTTTTCACAGTGGGCAATACAAAAGTACAGTCCTGTCGCCTCGATCAAAATCCAGAAGTATATGCAAACGATATTCAACAGGAAGTTGCACGAAATTGACCTCTCTGCTTATGACGATACGGAATTCTACGACAAGTACGTACGGGCGTCCGGAGAGGTGGATTCGCGCGTTATTGCCGTGGGAACTACACTATCGGGTTGTGTTTCCTCCATCGCAGGCGTTATAAGTATCGGCGCGTTGATTGGCTCCATTGATCCGATATTCTTTATTTTCATTGGCGCAGCGATATTGAATTCCATTGTTTTTCTTTTTTTACAAAGTAAAATCACGTATAAGCAACAATTTGAGATTGCCACACCTGCTCGTAAAACAGGATATATACGCCGGGTGTTTTACTTAGTGGACTACGCCAAGGAAATACGGCTTTTTGGTATCGGGAAAAAGCTTGAAGCGCTACTTGATGAGGCTGCCGACGAGCAAATAAAGATAACGAAGAAAAACCACGGAAAAATGTATAGTATCTCCATTTGGAGTATGGTAGGTTCCCTTTTGATTCAAAACGGGATGCTGTTTTTAGTTGCCTCAATGATAATAAATCAAAAGCTTAGCGTCGCCGATTTTATGGTCATAATAACTGGTGCGCTCCAAATGGCGGTGGCTTTTTCGGAATTAATCAGTATTGTTCCTGACCTCAATATGCACAGTATGTTCATCGACAACCTGCTCGTCGTGCTAAATTACGAGTCGAAGATCAAAACCGAGGTGCTGCCCGAGCCGAAAACACCAGACAGCACAGATGATCTGCTCGTTCTGCAAAACGTATCATTCCGCTATGCTTCATTCCCGCTGCTCACCGCGGTCAACGTCAATATAAAAATCCCGGAGGGCAAAAAGGTCGCCATCGTAGGGACGAACGGCGCGGGCAAATCCACCGTTATGAAGCTGCTGCTGCGGCTTTATGACCCGGTTTCGGGTATCATTTATTACAAAGGGCAAGATTACAGGACGCTTGACGCGGAGGAGTACCGGCGGAAGTTTTCCGTAGTCTTTCAGGACTTCCAGCACTACGCGCTGACGATAGCCGAAAATATACTTATGCGCGAAGCGGAAGGCGAGGACGATGTAAAGCTCGTTTGGGACGCGATCGACGTCGCCGGTCTCCGCGCGCGAGTACAAAGACTGCCGCAAGGAATTTACACGACGCTCACAAAGGAATTTGACGACGGCGGAGTCGTGCTTTCGGGCGGTGAGCTCCAGAAGTTGTCCATAGCGCGCGCTTACGCCCAAGAGTCGGAAATATTGATAATGGACGAGCCGACAAGCTCTCTCGACGCGATAGCGGAGGACGAAATAATAAAGCGTATGCTGAAGCTGTGCGAGAACAAGACTGTGATATTCATTTCGCACAAGCTGTCCCTCGCCACCTACGCCGACTATATCTATGTGATGGACGACGCGCGCGTGATCGAGGAAGGGACGCACAAGCAATTGCTCGACAAGAACGGCAAATACGCACAAATGTACTCAACGCAAGCGAAAAACTACGCACGAAGCGAGTAATATAAAAAACAAGAAAAAAAGGAGTAAGATTATGTCAAAGAAAATTCTACCGTTCAAATATCCGCTAATCACCAGCTTCGGCGGGACCGCGGAAACCTTCGGTATACTCGCGTGCCACGAGGAGGCGTTAGACTGGCTCTATTCGCATTATTTGCAATTTTACGCGACGCAAACGATCGTTGACGATTTCAACGATTACAATCCGACCATAGGTTACGCGCCGAACTTTTTCGCGGACTTCGACAATCGGAGGTTAGCAAGCAGTATCAATTACAACGTGTTTCTCAACCGGGAGGGCTGCCCGTACTTGAATGTTTTCGAAACGCCTCTGGACTTGATTTCATCATTCGATATTTCCTTTGTAAACTATATCAAGCGAAATATTGATATGGGTATGTATACCTTCGGATTCGGGGATGTCACAAAAATCTTTGAATACGGCTACGACGCCCCGACGGAGATGTCATACCACCCTGTATTTATTTACGGATACGACGACGAAACGCGAGAATTCAACTTTGCCGATTTTTTAGCCGAAGGCAAATATACGCTTGCAAAATGCTCCTATGAAGAAGTTGAGGCGGCGTTTAAGGGCATCAACCGCTATCAACTGCCGTTGATCAAGTCAATAGCCTCGATTCAATACACCGACAACGCCTCTTTTAAGTTTGACTATTCCTACATACTCGATTCGGTGAAGGAATATCTGTATCCCGACAGCAAGCGTGCGGAAAGATTCGAGAAATATTCCACGTCATTTTTCGCCCCGATGAGGTGGCACGCAAAAGTGTTTGCGGGTATAAACGCATACGACTTTTTTATTGAGTTCATAGACATTGAACAGCAGCTTGGAATATACCCCTCCGACCACAGACCGATCCATAGTATGTGCGACCATAAAGAATTGATGGTGAGCCGCATTGAATATTTGATAGGGAAAGGCTGTATCGGAGGCGATAAACGACCGCTGCTGTCGGAATATGAGAAAGTCCGGGATACGGCGGTAGAAGCCCGGAACTTATTGTTAAAATACAATATAAAACGCCAGCCCGAACTGCTCGACAGAGTAAAATCCGCGCTCAGAACCGTAAAAGAAGCGGAAGCAACGCTCCTGAAACAGATATTTGACGTTTAGCGCGCCAAGGTATATTATGAGTATATTATGAACACGGCGTGCAGCCGAGAGTCATAAACGCCATCAAAAATACATAACGGAGGTCACGCCATGAACCGACGGATTTTCATGCTAATAACCGCCGCCGCGATGCTGCTCGCAGCCACCGCCTGCGGCAAGACCAAAACCGAGACCCCGAAAGGCTCCGCCGCCCCCGCCTCGGGTGAATACGTTTGGACAACCGAGGAACAGGAACTGCCGATCCCCGCCATCGTCGATATGCCGAGTATGGCGGGTGACACGATCTATTTCTTTCAAAACGAGGAAGACTTCAGCTCAAGCCTGTACGCGTACAAGCTCGGGGACGAGGAACCGGCGAAGCTCGCGTTCAACACGCCTTGGATCTACGGCTTCGCCGCGCTCGGCGACGGCACGGGCTGGATAGCGAAATCGGATCAGACTATGGTGATGGAGCTCTGCAAGGTCGATTTATCTACCGGAGATGAGCTCGAAACCGTGCCGTTCAACACTGCCGACGGTTCGCTCGTCACGCTCATCGCAATGCCGGGGGACAAGCTCGGCGCGTACATTATGACGATGACGGGCAAGCGCGGCATTGCGCCGTTTAACGCCCAAACCGGGCGCTTCGGGGATATGCTTTATGAGCTCCCTGTCGACGTTGTGGCCTCCGAATGTTTTTCCGGAAACGATTTGCTCGTGACGACCGCGCTGACGCTCGACAGCGTCGATAACAACTCAAAAGAACGAAAGAGCCTGTTCAATTGGCTTGACGGCAACCTCAATTATCAGGCCGTAAGCGTTCTCGGCGCGGACGAGGATTCCGTCGTCTGCTTTTCGCGGACGATAAGAGGCGGCGGTGCAAACGCGACGCTCGTCACGCTCAGCCGCGTTCCGGCGTCAAGCGTCAAGGAAAAGACCGTGCTGACGTTAGCAGTCACAGGCGCGATGAGCGATTATCTGCGCGGCGCCGTTATCGACTTCAACAGGTCAAGCCAGGAATACAAGGTGGAGGCGATCACATACGACGCCGGCGACACCGGTCTTGCCGGCATTGAAAGGCTGAACGCGGAAATCGTCAGCGGGACTGCCCCGGATATATTGCAGCTTGACGGCTCGGCTTTTCCCATAAAATCATATAACGACAAGGGCATTCTTGTCGATTTGCGTCAGTACTTGGACAAAGAGACAGATATACAACTGCACCCGACGGCGGTCAGATTTTTGGAGCAGGACGGCGGGCTCATTATGATATCGCCGGGCTTTACGGTGCTGTCGATGATCGGCGGTTCGGATATAGTAGGCGAAGAACCGGGCTGGTCGCTTGCCGACATAGCCTCGGCGCTTGCGCGCAATCAGGAGATGCAGGCGTTTCCGCGCGCCGTCACCCGTATGACCTTCTATATCTACGAGCTCATTATGAACTTGCAGGACTTCTTTGATAAGGACGCCGGCATATCGCGCTTCGACTCCGACGAGTTCAAAGAGATATTGAACTTCACAAAAGAGCTGCCCGAGAATTACCCGACCGA
>JAISBV010000141.1 GCA_031266025.1 Eubacteriales Family XIII. Incertae Sedis bacterium | reverse complement strand
TTCTGCTGTTTTTCTTCGTGCTGCTGATCATAGAATGGATGTTTTCTTTTTGGAGTTTAAGGAGGAACGAGCGGGTTTTGATCGCGAATACGCTGAAAGGGAAATAGTTGCGGTATCGCCGGGGGCACGAAAGAACCGCACCGCTAATTGAAAACTACCCGAAGAAAAAGACATTTCTTCGGGTAGCTTCATCCCTTGCTAACAAAATGGCCGGCGAACGATCCTGCTAACATTCCCGCTAACAAGTTCACCGTTCTATCAAGGATAACCATGTGCAAAATATGCACCTGAGAAAATAAACGACCTCGCAGCAAGCTACTTGGTATTACAGCAGAAGCTTCCCGCGGGGTCGTTTGATATGAGAGGTAACTATTTAAGTGGGTTCAATACCTGCGGCAGAAAAACGAAGCGTGGCAAGCCACGAGGTATTGAACCCGTTTGCATAATAAACTGCCCGCAGCAGGACTACAGTATATTGGAAAGGTGGGCAGTTTGATATGAGAGGAAGTTATTGGGAGTGGGTTCAATACCCAATTGAGAATACGGAAGCATGGCAAGCCACGAGGTATTGAACCCGTTTGCATAATAACACGGCTGCAAACCGTTGCAAATACAGGGACTTAAAACTTTGCTTGCGCTTGACACAATTGCCAAGGCTCCTTGCAAGTCTCCTTGGTAAGGCGTAAGTCGGCGGTTCGAGTCCGCCGGGCAGCTCCAAAAATCTTTGAAATCAATCGACTTTTTCAAACTTTAGACAATTGAAAGGCCGTTTGTTTTTCTTTAAAATCTTCTTGGTAAATTCTTAAGTATTTTTGGTGTTTTTTTATCGAATTGGAAAAATGACTATGAAAATCATCGCAACAGTGATATTATAAAAGTAATATGTGCGCCGCCCGGCGTCAATATTGGACACGTGCGGAACAGGCGCTGTTTTAGTATTGGCGCGCCGTCAAAGCGGAGGGTCTGCAATGCTTGCCAAAAAGCTGACGGATCGTTTGCGGTTGTTGCCGCTGAACATGGCCGAAGTCATAGACGTCGGCATTCTCATATATGATCAAGAGATACGCGCTATGTGCGAAATGAACCGTTGCGGGCGCTACGGGCGCGCGTGGAACTGTCCGCCCGATGTTGGGAGCCTGGAAGAATTGGCGGCCAAATGCGGCGCTTACAATAACGGTTTGCTTTTCAATACCGTGACCATGCTTGAGGATTCGTTTGATATTGAGGGCATGATGGCGGCCGGCGCAGGGCTCCATGAAATTCTTGTGGAAATAGACGGGATATTGGCGCGCGAATTTCAGCTAAATGACTATCTTCTTTTGGGCGCGGGCTCATGCGGCGCCTGCGAATCTTGCGCGCATCCCGATCCGTGCCGTCATCCCGACAAGCTCCATATTCCCGTCGAGGCCTGCGGCGTCAATGTCGTGAATCTGGCCAAAAACACAGGTTTTAACTACAATAACGGCCCCAATACGGTTACGTTTTTTGGTTTATTGCTTTTTTGATCAGGTTCATAGATATTGAAGGGAGGGATTTATGCTATCGCCGAAAGACAATTTTCTGGAAACGATAAGATCGGACGGAAAACCGGATCGTTTGGTTAATCAGTACGAGCCTATCGCTATGGTTCTGCCGGATCCCATTCTCATACACACCAGAGGGGGTGTGGCGCGCGGCAAAACATTTATCGATCCTTGGGGCGTTACGTTGGTATGGCCTGAAGATCAGCCGGCGTCGGCGCCTTTCCACACAGAGGAGAATCGCGTAATCAAGGATATCGTGAATTGGAGGAATGAACTGCGCATTCCCGATTCGCCCGCAGTTAGCGTCGGTTGGGATGAAACGGCGGAGCGTGTCGCGAAGATAGACAGAAGCCGTTATCTGGCGACCGTGCTTATGCCCACAGGTATCTTTGAGCGCACTCATTTTTTGATGGGCTTCGAGGCTGCCCTTACCGATATGCTGCTTGAACCGGAAGCTTACGCGGATCTGTGTGACGCCATTTTGGAAACCCGCATACGCATAGCGGAAATACTGATAGACAAACTGAAACCCGATGCGGTTCTTTCACATGACGACTGGGGTATGAAAACAAGTCTTTTTATGAGTCCCGACGCGTGGCGCGAATTTTTCAAGCCGCGATACAAGAAATTATACGATTATATACACAGTCGCGATGTATTGGTCATACATCATGCGGATTCTTTTTTAGAACCCATCGTGCCGGATATGGCCGAAATCGGCATAGATGTATGGCAGGGCGCGCTGCCGCAGAACGATATCGCGCGGTTGCAGAAGGAACTTGACGGCCGTATGGCGCTGATGGGCGGCTTGGATTCCGCCTACTTGGACAGGCCGGATTCAACCGAAGAGGAGATACGGATCGAAGCGCGCCGGGCCTGCGAGAGCTACGGGCCGGGCGGTCATTTCATCCCAAGCACGACTTACGGGGTGCCCGGAGATACCATTTATCCCCATATAGACCAAATTGTGTCGGATGAGATTGAGCGCTACAATAAAGAAGTTTTTCACATAAGTTAATGATCTTGACAGTGTCTCTCTCGCGAAAAAAGCTATGTCCAATCAAAGGAGGTTAAACATGGCAATCTTGGAAGAAATTTCGGAAATGGTGCAAAAAGGTAAGGCCAAAGATGTGGTGGCGCTCGTAAACCAAGCTTTGGAGCAGGGTCTTTTGGCTCAGGAAATCTTGGATAAGGGTCTTTTGAAAGGTATGAGCGAGTTGGGCGTTCGTTTTAAGAATAACGAAGTGTTCGTGCCCGAGGTTCTTATAGCCGCGCGCGCGCTGAATCAGGGCAGCGCCGTTTTGAAGTCCAAGCTTGTGGAAGAAGGCGCAAAAACCGTCGGAACGGTGGTGCTCGCTACGGTTGCCGGCGACCTGCACGACATAGGGAAAAATCTTGTTCGCATGATGATGGAAGGCGTGGGGCTTACGGTTGTAGATCTTGGCGTGGATGTACCGGATGATAAGATCGTAGAAGCTGTAAAAGAGCATAATCCGGATATTGTAGCGCTTTCCGCTCTTCTTACAACTACAATGGCTCAGCAGGATTCCGTTATCAAGGCCTTGCAGACGGCGGGACTCAGGGATAAAGTGAAGGTCATGGTCGGCGGAGCTCCCATAACACAGAGTTTTTGCGACAAGATCGGCGCAGACGCGTATACGCCCGATGCTTCGTCAGCCGCCGAATTGGCCAAGAGTTTGGCATTGGCCAACTGAAGCAGTAACATCTTAATCAGCAGATACGGGGCAGACCTTCACCGTACAGCACATCGACGCGTCTCGTTCCTCCGAGACGCGTTTGCATTGAAACGCCGTTTCCCGTCGCAACTTGACCGATAAGAACGGCGTTTTTTCCGTTTTGCGTTTTGCGCGCCGCCTTTATGGCCTTCGTCTCGTCGCGCCCGTCGATCACAGCGATCATCTTGCCTTCATTGCCCATATACAGCGGATCCAGTCCCATCAGCCCGCAGAAGCCGCGTACGGCTTCGTCCACAGGGATATCTTCTTCACGCAGCGATACGGCGCAGCCGGAACTTGCGGCGATTTCGTTCAGTACGGTACCGAGTCCGCCGCGCGTAACGTCGCGCATGGCTTTTATGCGAACGCCCGCGGCATACAGAGCGTCCGTTATGTCGTAAAGGCAGCAACAGTCGCTTTTTATTTCGTTTTCGACGCCCATGCGGGCGCTGAGTATACAGGCGTGATGGTCTCCAAGGTTGCCGGACAGCAGTACGGCGTCGCCGGGTTCGCATCCTGCGGCGCTTACTTCGCGTTCCGGCGGTACAACGCCGATGCCCGTCGTATTGACGCATAGACCGCCGCCGTAGCCGGCTACCTTTGTATCGCCTGCGATGACGGAAACACCCGCGACTTGGGCGGTTTCGGCCATTGACGCCGCGACAAGATCAAGCAGATCGACGTCGAGCCCTTCTTCCAAAATAAAGCCGCAAGTCAGATACAGTGGTTTTGCCCCTACCATAAGCAGGTCGTTTACCGTGCCGCAGACACTGAGCTTGCCGATGTCGCCCCCCTTGAATACGAGGGGTGTGACGACAAAGCTGTCTGTGCTGACGGCAAGACGACCGTGTGTGAACGGAGACGAATCCAACACGGCCGCGTCCTCAAGCCTGTCAAGTATCGGATTTGAAAATCTCCTGCCGAATATATCGCGCATAAGCAGCGCGGAATCCCGCCCTCCGCTTCCGTGCGCGGACGTGATCTTCATGTTTGTCACCATCCTTCCGATCCGGCGCCGCGATACCAAATGCCGCAGGCGCCTTCCGCAGATACCATGCAAGGCCCGAGCGGGTTTTCAGGCAGACAGGCGCCGCCGAATGCGAGACACTCACTCGGGTCAGCGCGCCCCGCTATCACATCGCCGCAGAGACAACCCGAAGGCATGGCGCCGTCATCGCCGAGTTCTCGTCCGCCGCCGTCAAAGCGCGCGTATTCCTCGCGCAGGTAGAATCCCGAATCGGGTATGGCGTCGAGACCGCGCCAGAAAGCGGAGCCCCGCTCAAAATATTTGTCGATAACAGCCTGAGCCTTGAGGTTCCCCTCGCCGCTGACTGCAGATGGGTAGAGGTTGCGCACGACGCCGCGTTTGCCCGAAAGCGCTTGTATGATCGCGCAAATCGCCGCAACGATGTGTTCCCCTTCAAATCCCGCGACGACAAAGGGTTTGTCATATTTTTCGGCGAGCTGCGTATACGCGTCCGCGCCCGTGATAACGCTGACGTGGCCGGGACAAATGAAACCGTCCGCCTCGCCGTTTTCGGACACCCATTTTAACGCCGGCAACACCGACTTCAGCGCTGTAACGAGCCGTATATTTTCAAGACCGAGCGCTGCGGCTTCTTCGATGGCGAGTGCATAAGCGGGAACGGTTGTTTCAAAGCCTACGGCCGCCAAAACGAAAGTCGTGCCGGGATCACGCTTCGCGCGGGCGACGGCTTCAAACGGCGAATACATCATTTCGACGCGACCGCCCTCGCTTCGCGCGCCGGCCAAACTGACACGCGAACCCGGAACCTTCAGCATATCACCGAAGCTCATTACGACGCGATTTTCCGTCTTGGCGATCTCAATACATCTGTCAATAAATGTCGTGGGCGTTACGCAGACAGGACAGCCCGGTCCGGAGATCAGTCTGATCTTTGGCGACAGCAGACTGCGCACGCCTGTATTGAAGATAGCTGCGGTATGCGTGCCGCACACCTCCATAACGGAGATTCGCGGACCATCATAACTTTTCAGAAGCACAGCTGCGCTTTCGATATCCATATGATCAAACCGAGTCTAATTCGGCGAAAACAGACAGCAACTCTTCCGCCTTTTCCTGCGGCATCATTTCTATGGCGCAACCCGCGTGAACGAGCACATAATCTCCGGGAGAGACCGTCACAAGTCCCGTGTGTACGTCCACTACATTGCCGCTGAAATCAACCTTTGCGTGATTTTTTGATATTGTAAGTACTTTGCCGGGCAAGGCTACGCACATAATATTTCACCTTTCTGTATCTGTAATGTAACTGCGTCCGTTTGAGTCACACGTATGCAGCATTCCTATATAGGCCTGACCGAGCGAAACACCGCCGTCGTTCGGTGGCACAGCGACGTTGCAATATACGGAAAATCCGCTTCCGCGGAGCAGACGCAACGTCTCGTCGGTCAGAATGCGGTTTTGAAATACACCTCCGCTGAGCGCCGCAATCGATACGCCGCTTCTTTCGCGGATGTTTTCGCAAACGTTAAGTATCATGACGGCCAAGTCATTGTGGAACTTCAGAGCCAGATCGTCACGTTTGCTCTTGCCGGGGATGGACAATGCGCGGGCCGCCGCGTTTTCGAGCATAACAGCGCATTCGCCCTCGTAGCGGTTGAACGTATGTATACCGAGCAGCGCAGCGACGGCGTCGAACAGCCGACCCATACTCGAACTCTCCACAGCGTTTATCCCCGCTTCCAAGGCCGAGAAAACCGGGGCGCGAAGCGGATGATTCATAATATCGCTGTACGCCAATATCTCCGAAATATCCGGGCAGACGATATCGGGTTTTTCGTCCGCGCAGGTCGTTTCGCATGCGAGCGCCGGCCGCGCCTTGTCCTTCGGCTTTGCGGCGCCGAAGGCAAACGCATAGCTGAGTGCGGATTTCAAGCCATCATTAACGGACGTATCCCCGCCTATCATGCGCACGGGGCGCAGATGCGCCGCGCGTCTGAATCCCGCGCCGTCGCATAACAGAAATTCTCCGCCCCATATTGTTCCGTCTGTTCCGTAACCTGTGCCGTCGAAGGCGATGCCGATCACGGGTCCGGCCAAATTATGTTCGACCATAACGGATGCGATATGTGCATGATGATGTTGTACGCGCAAAAGCCGTATAGGTTTTCTCTCTCTCGGCATCAGGCTCGAGACAGCCATGTCCCCGCAACCGAGGGCGCGCGAGCCCCAAAACGCGAGCGTTTCGCCTTGATTTGCGTATGTTTCGGCCATACGCGTAGTCGCGTAGAGCGGATGCAGATCGCATACCACCGTGAGCGGATCGACGCGGAAAAGCGCTTTCATTCGATCAAAGCCTTCGAGGTAATCAGTCTCTGTCTCCGTCGCGTCGAGGTCGCCGAAATACCGGCTCACATAGGCCGCATTCCCTTTTGTCAGGGTGAATGTAGATTTCAGGTGGCCGCCCGTCGCCCATATCATATCATTCTTAGTAAGGCTTTTTACGCGATCCGCGAATATCGGCGCCGGTACATAGCCCTTGGAACGCCTTATCATCTGCGGCTTTCCGTCCGATACGCGTGCGACGGAGTCATCCATGCGCGTACGTATGACGCGTTTATTGTAAAGCACGCCCGCTATCAGCGGCTGTTTTTTCATGAGACGAAACATTTCTTCGTCATCCTTGATCATAGGCATGTCCGACAGGTTGGCGCTCGTCATGACGAGAGGGCCGATATCCTCCGTCAGCATATACTGCAGACCCATCGCGGGCAGAAAAGCGCCCATATACCGGCTGCTGCGATATGCTTCCTTTGATATGGAGCTAACGCGGTTTGCCGCGTCCGCACCGGGATCATCGCGTCTTTCGAGCAGCACAATGGGTCTGGCGCGAGAGGTCATCAGAGCTTCTTCCTCAGCGCTCACACGGCAATACGCGCGCACGGCGTTCATATTGGCAAACATGACCGCGAAAGGCTTTTCCTCACGCACCTTGATCTCGCGCAGCAAGAGCAGAGCGTTCTTATCAAACGGAGAACAGACGAAATAATAACCGCCGACGCCTTTCAGCGCGATAACGCCGCCTGAGAGTATGGCGTTTTCGGCGCCGGTCAGAGATTCGAATACTTTGTCAAGCAGTTTCTTCGGAACAGGAACACCGTTGTGCTTGCCTGTTTTGAGGACAATGTTCGCGGGTGAAGAACACGAATCCGCACGCGCGGTCTGCTTACCGGCTTTCCAGAGCAGCATGGGCCCACAGTCGTGGCAGGATATTGTCTGCGCGTGGTATCGCCTGTCGCCGCAGTCGCCGTATTGTCTCTTGCACAGACAGCACATGCGAAAATCGCCCATGGATGTATTGTCACGGTCATAGGGTACGCGGTCGATGATCGTATAGCGCGGCCCGCAGGACATGCAGCTTATAAAAGGATGCAACCACCTGTGATTCGCGGGATCACGAAGCTCAGCGAGACAATCGTCGCATACGGGCAAATCGGCGGGCAGCATGTTTGTCTCATTGTCGCCGGTCGAGCTGTTCGATATAGAAAAACCGTCGAAATCGCGAAGCTCAGGCAAAATCCCGCGCTCGCAGCGAATGATCTCGGCGGGCGGCGGCAACTCAGCTTGGAGCAGACGCAAAAAATCGCCGATGCGCGCTTCCGTATCCGTAAGCGTGATCCGCGCCAAACCGCCTGCATTTTGCACCTCGCCGGACATGCCGAGCCGTTGAGCCAACTTTGCGACGAACGGTCTGAAACCCACACCTTGTACAATGCCCCACAGCGTGATGTTTTCGGTTCTTAGTGTTTTAGCGTCCGGCCCCTTACCGGTTTTCTCCCCCATCATATATATATTATTGCACTTTTGCGCCGTATATGCAACTGTTTACTGACTTAAGACAATTGATGCGTTATAATAGGTTATAGTTCAGAGGTTAGCTGCAAACTAAAATATTAAATCGTTAAAATCCAACGAACGTCATTCCGGGCTTGTCCCGGAATCCATCTTACTGTTTTTGGATTCCGGGACAAGCCCGGAATGACAAAATGAATGAATAATTCCTCATTCATGTATCCCGTCAACATACCTCTGAACTGTAACTATAATAGGACAGAAAGCATTTGCAACATATCACTTGATCACAAATCTTTCTGCCATAGTACGGGAAATAACTTCGCTACCAATATTCCCCGCTTCAAGCGAAGCTACGGGGCGGCGGCCACGCTTCCCGCAACAAGCGGTGGGCAACATTCGCTACGCTCACTTCTCCGCTCGCGTTGCTCGCTACGCTGTCATTTTTGCCTACCGAAGCGGAGCTTCGGGGCAAAAAGGCATATCTCCCGCTTCGTTGAAACGCACAGATGTAAGAAAAATTGGCGGTGTAAAATAGTTCTGGATTAATAAAAAGGGCGTTATCCACAAAAAAAGAAGGAAGAAGGCCCCTTTCCGTGATAAGATGTAATCTTCAAGAAAAACAATCTTTGAACGGAGGAG
>JAISBV010000109.1 GCA_031266025.1 Eubacteriales Family XIII. Incertae Sedis bacterium | reverse complement strand
GTCCGCTCGCGCTATCGAGCGGCAAAGTTGGTAAATAATGAAATGCTCGGTTTGTATTATGCTGTCGGGAGGTATGTTTCCGAAAACTCCCGCACGAACTCGTGGGGCAAGGGCGCGATTCACCAACTTTCAGACAGCTTGCAACGTGAATTGCCGGGGCTTCGCGGCTTTTCGGATGGAGCGATTAAAAAAATGCGTTTATTTTACGAGGAGTGGAGTGGCGTTTTCTTAAATCGTTCATTAATAACGAACGATTTAAACGGATATGAAAAAAACGAAAATCGCCGGTTGCCGGCTGACAATTCAGACGGGCGTGAAAATGATGGAAATCGCCCATTATCAATGGGCGAATTAAGAACTGCTCAAAATTCTGAGATACTTGCAAAGGTTGACGAATGAATACAAAACAGCTTCGCCAAAAAATCCTTGATCTTGCTATCAGAGGAAAACTCGTGCCGCAGGATCCGAATGATGAACCTGCGTCGGTTCTGCTCGCGCGCATCGCAAAAGAAAAAGAGATACTTGTAAAAGAGGGTAAGATTAAGGCTGCAAAAAAGGTAAAACAATCTTCTATACCAGCCGATAGATCACACTATGGAGCGTTGCCGAGCGGGTGGGCTATTTGTGCGATAAATGATGTGTTCATCGTCAATCCGAGAAATGTTGTGGACGATGATACTGTCGTTTCTTTCGTGCCAATGGCATTGATTGAGGACGGTTTTACGAACCGTTTCTCGTTCCAAGAAAGACCGTGGAAAGATATAAAATCGGGGTTCACTCACTTTGCTGAAAACGATGTTGGGCTTGCTAAGATTACACCGTGCCTTGAAAACAGGAAGTCTGCTGTATTCGCAGACTTAATGAATGGTGTCGGAGCAGGCACAACAGAACTTCATATATTCCGCACTTTTGAGAACGGCGTACTGCCGTTATATTTGCTGTGGTTTTTGAAAAGCGAAACCTTTATACAAAGCTGTATCGGAGCGTTCGCGGGAGCAGTAGGTCAGCAGAGAGTTGGGAAAGAACACGTTGCGAAAACTCTTTTGCCTATCCCACCTCTCGCCGAACAGCACCGCATAGTAACGGTTATCGAGTCTGCCTTTGCTATTATTGACGAAATCGAAAACAGCAAAGGTAACTTGCAGACGGTAATAGCCGATACAAAATCTAAAATCTTATCTCTTGCTATGCAGGGCAAACTCGTTCCGCAAGACCCCGCCGACGAACCCGCCTCCGTCCTGCTTGAGCGTATAAAAACCGAACGCGCAAGGCTCGTTAAAGCAGGCAAAATTAAGCCTGACAAGCGGGGAAAAGACACTGCCGCAACAAGGGATAACTCGCATTATGCAGGGTTACCTGTTGGGTGGGCTGCTGCGCGGCTTGGAGAAATTGCAAATATCGTTATGGGACAGTCCCCGTCCGGTGATTCTGTAACGGCGAATGCTGACGGTATGGAGTTTCATCAGGGAAAGATTTATTTTACCGACCGAATGTTAGCATCATCGGGGCAATACACAAGCGAGAGCAATAAGATTGCCGACAAAGACTCGGTTCTGCTGTGCGTTCGCGCCCCTGTCGGCATTGTGAACATTACAGACCGCGAAATTGCTATCGGTCGCGGACTTTGTTCGCTTACACCACTGGGCGGTATGACGGTTGACTTCCTTTTTCATTGGCTTACGGCGTTACAGCAGAGCCTTATTGAACAGGCGACAGGCACAACCTTTCAAGCCATTACCACCGATGTTGTCCGTCAGCAAGCCATATCGGTACCGCCCCTCGCCGAGCAGCGCCGCATTGTAACAGTGATAGAAACAATGTTCGCGAGGTTAGACAGCATCGCCGCCGAGTTTGCGTAAGAAAACAAGCGCTTTGTCGCACTCCCTCATGGTTGCGTTAACCATCTCGCGCTTTTCAATCGTCTGACGAACAATTACGCTTCAAGCAAATACGAATTGAAGCGTAATTGTTCACTTCTCAAAAAGTTCATAAAAGCCATTGAACTTTTACACTACAATATGCTATAATATGAAGCGTAATTGTTCAAACGGAGGTGGCGGCATTGAATGACCGCGAAACAATTCAAGCATTGCTTGAGGAAAGCAACGGCTTCATAACCGTCGCGCAGGTGACGGCGGCCGGGATTCAGCGGCGCGCGCTCGGCGAGCTAATCGCGGCGGGGCGCGTTTACCGCGCGGCGAGAGGCATATACGCCCTGCCGGAAACGTGGGAGGACGAGTTGTATTTCCTGCAATACCGATTTTCCAAAGGTGTGTTTTCAAACGGAACGGCGTTGTATTTGCACGGTCTTTCCGACCGGACACCTATAAGCTACACGCTGACATTCCCGCACGGCTATAACGCGGCGGGTCTCAAAGGGCATAACGCGAAAGCGAAATTCGTTACGCTCGAAGTTTACGATTTGGGAATAACGGAAAAGCCGTCGCCTTGCGGCAACCCGCTCCGTGTCTACGACGCAGAGCGGACGTTGTGTGATATAGTCAAGGGCAATAACGGCTGCGATATTCAGCTTGTTACCCGGGCGATGAAAGCCTACGCCTTTTCCAAAGAAAAGGATACAGCCAAGCTAATTTCTTACGCCGAACGTCTGCGAGTGAAACCCAAAATACTCAGATATATGGAGGTTCTGCTGTGATTACGAAAAACACCATGCAGTTTAAGGCGTTTATCAAGAAAAAAGCGGAGGAAAAGCATATCTCCGCGCAACTTGTTATGCAGAACTATATGATGGAGCGGTTTCTTGAGCGCCTATCCCTTTCGCCCTACAAGCAAAACTTCATCCTGAAAGGCGGTTTCCTCATCGCTGCCATCGTTGGGCTTGATACACGCGCCACAATGGATTTGGACACGACGATAAAAGGCTTTGACCTGACGCATGAGACGATCCGCAGGATATTCGAGGAAGTCTGCGCCGTAAAGGTGGATGATGATGTCGCGTTTACGGTTATGCGGACGGTTGACATTCGCGAGGGTGACGACTACCCCGGACTGCGCGTCGCGCTGACAGCGAATTACCCGCCGCTCGCAGTGCCGCTGACCGTCGATGTGACCACAGGCGACAAAATCACGCCCCGCGAAGTGGAGTATTCATTCAAACTGCTGTTTGATGACCGCAGCATATCGGTCTTGGCGTATAATCTTGAAACGATACTGGCGGAAAAACTGGAAACCGTGCTCTCGCGCAACATAGTGAATACGAGACCGAGGGATTTCTACGACATTCATATCCTCCATGCCTTGCGCGGCAGGGAGTTTGGCGCGGCGACGCTGAACCGAGCGCTTGACGAAACCGCTCGCAAGCGCGGCAGTCTGCCCGTCTTGGAGCGTTATCGTGAAATCGTGGAGAGCATAAAGGCAAACCCGCAGATGCAAAGCTTTTGGGAGAAATACCGCAAGGAGTTTGATTACGCGAAGGACATTTCCTTTGAGGATGTCTGCAATTCCGTCCTGCTGATTATGGATAAAGTGTCCGGGGAGTGATTGCTGTTGCGAAGAAAAAGAGAAAAGCGCCGACGCGAACGCAAAAGACGCGCATAGCGCGGGCGCGTTCCGGGATATCATTGCATTGAGAACTCGCCTGTTGCGGGGAGCGTGTCTTTTATTGTTACCAAGTCACGATTTTATCAACTATGGCTTGCTGTTCACTTGCTGTTCTCCGTAAGTAAATCCGCGTTGTTTCAATGCTCTCGTGTCCCATAAGGTCGGCGAGCAGAGCGATGTCGTTAAACTTGTCGAGGAAGTTCTTGGCGAAGCGATGACGGAACGAATGCGGATAAACTACTTTCACGTCAAGCCCGTATTTTTTGGCGTAGGTTTTCAGCTGACCCGCCACCCCTCTCGTGGTTATGCGATTACCAAAGCGGTTTAGAAACAGATAACCCGAAGTCATGTTCGTTTCGGCAAGCCAAGCCAGTGTTTCATCATTTAGGCGTTTTGGAATATACAAACGACGAAGTTTGCCTCCTTTTGAATAAAGGTCTATATGCCCCATCCAAACATGTTCAACCTTGATTTGCACCAGTTCGCTGACCCTCGCGCCTGTTGCGGCAAGATACCGCACAACGAAATACCATTCCGTATTGCCGTCCTTTTTCAGCGAATTTTTGAGAAATGTGTAGTCGGCGTTGCTGATAACATTCTCAAGGAAGTTCTTTTGCTGAATCTTGATGAATTTGAGTTTGAGCTTATCCTCTTCTAAAAACTCAAGATACTTGTTGATTGCCTGTATCCGCAGATTTACGGTTTTTGGCTTGAAACGCTCCAGTAAGTATCCCTTATACGCCAGTAGGTTCTCCGTATTTACTGCATCGTAGTGGGACA
>JAISBV010000080.1 GCA_031266025.1 Eubacteriales Family XIII. Incertae Sedis bacterium | reverse complement strand
TCCTGTTTTACACTGCGGCTGAAGCCGCGTAAAACAAGCAAACGGGGATAGGAGCGCAACAAAATGAATGAACAATTCTCCATTTACATACCCCGTCAACATACCTGTGAACTGTAACGAGTGGACAAGGGTTGCGTTTACTTTAACCGTCCGCCTTTGTTGGCCAAGCGCCGTGCGACCCATACGCCGGCGGACGATGCCTGTGACAACGAATGCGTTACCCCGGAACCGTCTCCGAGAGCGTATAAGCCTTTGACGGCCGTTTCGAGATTTTCATCCACCTCAACTTCCGAATTGTAGAATTTCACCTCGACTCCATAAAGCAGGGTGTCCTCATTCGCCGTTCCGGGAGCTATCTTGTCGAGTGCGTAGATCATTTCGATGATATTGTCAAGCTGGCGTTTGGGTATGACCAAGCTCAGATCGCCCGGCGTTGCCTTGAGTGTCGGAACGGTGAACGACTTTTCCATGCGTTTCGCGCTGCTGCGCCTTCCTTTGATCAGATCGCCGAAGCGTTGCAAAATTACGCCGCCGCCCAACATATTGGACAACCGCGCTATGGATTCGCCGTATTCGTTACTGTTTTTAAAAGGCTCGGTGAATTTGTTGGAAACCAAAAGCGCGAAATTCGTATTCGGCGTATGCAGACTCGGATCGGCATAGCTGTGGCCGTTGACCGTGACAATGCCGTTCGTATTTTCGGCGACAACTTTTCCGTACGGATTCATGCAGAATGTTCGCACCATATCATTGTATTTGTCGGTCTTATATACGATCTTACTCTCGTATACTTCGTCTGTGATGTGTTTGAATATTTCTGCGGGGAGTTCAACGCGAATACCTATGTCCACGCGGTTACTCTTCATGGCTATGCCGAATTTGCCGCAGACGTCGGAGATCCATTTGGAACCCGAGCGCCCGGAAGCCAACAGCAAGTCTTTGCAGCGGAACACTTCACCGCGATCCGTCTTGATTTCAAAACCGTCGTTCGTCTTGTCTGCACAGACTACCGTGCGCTCGAAGAGCATTTCAACATGTGCTTTCGTGTAATCGAATATCTTCTCCAATATGCGCACATTCCTGTCGGTTCCGAGGTGCCGCACCTTCGCGTCAAGCAAATGCAGATTGTTTTTGAGCGCAACGGTTTTTAAGTCGGATTCCGCCGTGGAATAGAGTTTTGCTTCTGATCCGCCGAAGCCGCACAAAACCTCGTCCACATATTCCATAAGGCGCAGAGCTTCATCTTGCCCTATATATCTGTGGAGGTCTCCGCCAAACTTCGTGGTTATGTTGTACTTTCCGTCGGACAGGGTTCCGGCGCCGCCGTAGCCGTTCATGATATGGCATGGGTCGCATTTTACGCAAGCAGCCGCAGCGCCTTTATTGATGGGGCAAATCCGCTTTTTGAGCGTCGTACCCTTATCTATCATAAGCACCTTGGCGTTGCTCTTCAGTTTGGTCAATTCATAAGATGCGAAGACGCCGCTTGCGCCTGCGCCAACTATAATTATGTCGTATATCATTCGCAGCTATTCGTCGTCGGCGGTCAGGCTCTCAAACTCGTCAATGACCTTTTCGAATTCCGCATCGTCTTCGATATCAATCAGTTCAAATTCGTCGTCGCTGATCTCCTTATAACCGTAAATATATGCGTCGTCGGAATCGTCGTCGGGAAGAAGCGCGATATATTCCTTGCCGTCACAATCGAACACGCCCATAATTTCGCATTCGACAGTCGTCCCATCATCAAATTCCAAAGTGATGAATTCGCTGTCGTCGTTTTGGGATGCCGCGTTGTTATCATTACCGTTACTGTTATTGCTACTGTTCGACATAAAAATTTCCTCCTATGGTAGCCGATGCGATGCCGGTTTGCAGTATAATATCAATCTGCAATTTAAAGCGGATCGGTAAATACTGTTTTCAGTGGTCAACTCCAACCGGTAACGTTCGGCTGCGTCTCACTCCTACGCTCACTGCGCTGTCCTGTTTTGCATTGCGGCTGAAGCCGCGTAAAACAGGCTGCCGCCGGGAGTTTTCACACGGCGCCTTCCGGCCATTTACGTTGCAAATGGGGATAGGCGCGCAACTGTTCCCCAATCGTTTTGAGCGGAATCTCAATGGATAACAGTATAACTATACCATCATTGTTTATGCTTTTCAACGAAATTTTGCAATTTCTTATGAGACCGGTCACAAATGGCTACTACTCAAAGATTTCAATCAAAACTACTCAAACCCCGCGTCAGTTTTGTTCAGATCGGGTTTTGAGACGGATTTTGGCCCTCGGAACGTACAAAATAGTACGTGAGAAGGTCAAAATCCGAATCAGGTTCCGAGATGGGCAAAAATCACGTGGGGTTTGAGTAGTAACCACAAATGAAAAATTTTATTTGCGCGTATCTTAAATCCTCTTTACTTATACAGAGCCCTTATAGTATAATAGCAGCGTAAAATACGATGAATTAACGGTTGCGGAGCAATCCGCGTTGTATATAAATTGCCAGTTAACGTTTTGTGGTTATATGTGATCGCGCAGATCATTGTCATACAGCTTCTGTTCTCATTTTTTGTTTTTTGCCTCGGCGGAGCAGATTACCTATAAGCTCTCAAGGGCATATCTTCCAAAGTATCCAAACCGTAAACATCATCGTATTTTTTGCCCGGGGCGTTTTGTCGCGTATTTTGCCGTAAAGCAAAGCCGCGCGGCGCTTTGCGACGCACTGAGTATCTTTTGCCACAAATAGCCGAATTGCATAAATCGTTACAGAACGCGCAGGCGCGGTGTACAAATCGGGACGACGTTTCTGTTTGTTCACGCCGCACGCCGTGCGCACCGCTTTCGGAGGAGGTGCATTATGTCATACAACAGAAAAAAAATACTTCTTGTTGACGACGATCCCGTCAACCTGAAAATGGCAAGGAACACACTCATGGGATTCTATGACGTATTCACGGTTCCGAGTGCGGAAAAGATGTTTATCTTTCTCGAAAAAACACTGCCGGACATGATACTCCTCGACGTTCTGATGCCGGATATCAACGGGTACGAAGCGATGCGGCTTATGCTGAACAACGAAATCACAAAGCATATCCCCGTCATATTTCTGACGTCCAAATCAGACATGGGCAGCGAGATGGAAGGTCTGACGCTCGGCGCCGTGGACTATATTGCCAAACCGTTTATTCCGCAGCTCTTGCTCAAAAGAGTCGAAACACACATGCTCATGGATGCGCAGAAGGAAGAACTTAAATATATCAACGCAAATCTGGAACGCATGGTGGACGAGAAAACGAGCGCTGTGACGGAACTGCAAAACGCCGTGTTAGCGACGGTCAGCGAACTTGTGGAGTGCAGGGACGACGTTACGGGAGGTCATGTCGAGCGCACCTCTCATACCATGCGCTTGCTTGTAAAGGAAATGGTCGCCAATGACATTTACGCGGAAGAGCTTCTGTCTTGGGACATCGAATTATTCCTTCAATCCTCGCAGCTGCACGATGTAGGTAAAATATCCATACATGACAGTATACTTTTAAAGCCGGGCAAGCTTACGAACGATGAATTCGACGAGATGAAAAAACATGCTGTATTCGGTGAGGAGATCATCGACAGAATACAGAGGAATACTCGCGAAAACGCGTTCCTGACCCACGCGAAGATCATGGCGGGAACTCATCACGAGAGATGGGACGGCTCGGGATATCCTCGCGGCGTCTCGGGGCGATGCATTCCTCTGCAAGGGCGTATAATGGCCATTGCCGACGTCTATGACGCGCTGATATCCAAGCGCCCGTACAAAGAACCGTTTTCACATAAGAACGCGTTGCACATAATGTGTGAGTCCAAGGAGCGTCAATTCGATCCCGTTATTATGGATGCCTTTGTTGCCGTGTTCAAGAACGCGCAACATTCGGCCTGATTGCAATAAACTGCCCCGCCGGCCTTTAAATTTATGTGCAGCCATAAAATCGAATATACGGCAGTGTTGTTCGAATGTAACGCGTAGATCGGCCGGATCAGTATTTTGATCTATGCGGTGATCGAATAAACGTCGTTATTATAATCAAAAACAAAAGGGAATTAAAAAAAGGGGTTAAGAAAATGAAAAACATGAAAATCAAGACAAAGTTAGTGACAGGTTTCCTGCTTCTCGCCCTGCTTACGGCAATAGTCGGGGGTATAGGTATATACTCGCTCCGGGTTACGGCGAACGAAACGCAATTGCTCAACGAGCGCGCTACTATGGCTATACTGTCGGTACGGCTTGCACGCAATGTAAATCAGCAGCGCGCCGCATATCTCGGCGTCGTGGCTTTCGATGAGATCGAGGAATATGCCGACGCTGAGAGGTACAAGGAGAGTCTGAGCTCGTTGGCGGATGATTTTGACGGACTGGTATATGATCTGGAGAGCATGCTTACCGTGGATGAAGCCAAACAGCGTTTGAGCGACATAAAAACTGTGTATGCGGATTATGTGATAAAACGTGAAGAACTTATGGCGATTATGGATGATGTATCGGCGCGCCGCCTTGCTATGACGAACGACGATCCGTCCGAGAGTCTCAAAAGCGTGGACAGAATACGTCAGGATGTGGGGAGCGCGCTTTTGAGCGTAGGAGACACTGCGGGTGTTTTAGTTGAAAACGTTGTGTCCCTGACCGATTTTATAGAATCCGTCGCCGACAAGCAAGCCGCAGATGTTGAGGCCACTGCTGAGAAGGTTACAATAATTTCTGTCATTATACTCGTGATCGCCGTTGCAATCGCCATACTGCTCGGTCTTTATATTTCTTCCGTAATATCAAAGCCCGTAAATCTGATGATGGGCTTTTTGCGGCAGGTTGGCGAAACAGGCAATCTCACGTTTTCGGAAGAAGCGCTCGGCAATATGCGCGAATCCATGAAGTACAGAGACGAGACATCCCAATCCCTCGCCGCGTTCGTCAGGATGCTCGAACACTTGATAAGATGCGGCACAGCGTTGCAGTCAGTTGCGGCCCACGACCTGACCGTGCGCGTAGAAACGCTAGGCGTCTCGGATACGATAGGCAACGCGCTGACGACGATGGTTAGTAATCTGAATGATATGTTCGATGAAATCAACGTCGCTTCAAGTCAGGTTTCGGGCGGTTCTCAGCAGATAGCGAACGGCGCGCAGAGTCTCGCGCAGGGCGCTTCCGAGCAGGCCGCGTCCGTCGAAGA
>JAISBV010000013.1 GCA_031266025.1 Eubacteriales Family XIII. Incertae Sedis bacterium | reverse complement strand
GGTTCTGCCCTTGCTCCGAACCAACAGCATGAGTATTTCAAATTCTTTCAGTGTCAATGTCAGCTCCGTGTCGTCATATACCGCCTTGAATTCCTCAGGCAGAAGCGTCAGCTTGCCGCGGTGAAGTTCCTTTGCCAGCGCTCCGCTGCGCCGCAACAGAGCTTCCGCGCGTTTCAGCAAAAGTTGTATCTTAAAAGGTTTTGTTACATAATCGTCCGCTTCCGCGTCGAAAGCCATGATTTCGTTTTCATAATCGGAAAGGGCGGTCATCATCAAAACAGGAGTATTGTTCATTTTGCGAAGCTCCCTTAACAGTTCGTAACCGCTCATACCGGGCAGCATAATATCGAGTATGACAAGTTGATATGTGTTCTCATAGAATTCAGTATATGCTTCGTCGCCGTCGGCGCAAGCGTCCACCTTATATCCCGCGTCGGATAAAAAGGCTTTAACGGTATTGCAAATATTCTCGTCGTCCTCGACAAGCAAAATTCGTATAGACAAGCGTATCACCTCTTAAAAAGAATAGCATGGCAATCTGTAGTTTTTCTGCAGTTAAGGCTGTTCGCGTTCGGAGCGTAAGCCACTCCATCGTCTTGCCAATATGAAGCGTCGTGACAGTTGCCATCATCTCACCCTTTCCGCAATTCGCAACTGTAATAATCTGACATCGTGTCGCCGGCGCTGTAGATTTTATTCGCAATCCTCTCATTGTCTGAACGGATAATGCGAGATTGTGTTTGAACAATTCCACGAAAATATTTAAGCCCCTTTGCGGTCGGACATCGCCGCCGAGGGGCTTTTCACATAGATAAGCGCAAGTCGCGCATTTGACGTTCTTCTCGATTGAGCCGAATGCTTACTCCCCGCCGTCCTCCATGCTCACGCGCGCCATGACAGCGGGCTCAAGAGGGCAGTCCTTGTAATCCCGCTCGCTCGCGACGATCACGTCGGCCGCTTCCATGCCTTCGATCAGCCTGCCGAAGGCGGCGTACTTGCCGTCAAGGTGCGGCGACTTTGCTACCATAATGAAAAACTGTGAGGAGGCGGAATCGGGATCGCTCGTCCTTGCCATGGAGAGTACGCCCCTGTCGTGCGCAAGATCGTTTTGAAAGCCGTTTTCGGTGAACTCGCCCGCGATGGAGACCGACCTGCGACCGTCAGCGCCCGCGCCGCCCTGTATCATAAAGCCCGGTATGACCCTGTGAAATTCCGTACCGTTATAGAAACCGGATTCAATCAATTCCACAAAGTTTCTCACCGTGTTCGGTGCGACGTCGGGGTACAGTTCCGCTCGCATCACGTCGCCGTTTTTCATTTCGATCCTGACGATTTTGCTCACATTTGCCTCCTATCCCTTGGACGATACTAACAAAATATTCTAATCAAAACTACTCAAATGCCGCGATTGTTTTGTTCAGATCGGGTTCTGAGACGGATTTTGGTTCTCGGAGCGTACGAATTTGGTACGTGAGAAGGCCAAAATCCGAATCAGGTTCCGAGATGGGCAAAAATGGCGTGGCGTTTGAGTAGTTACCTGTCATATTAGCCTTCTCTGACGCGAAATACATCGCCAACAGCCCCGCCGGCGGCCAAGACCTCCCAAACCTCATCGCGCAGCATAGGCGGATACACGCGCGGAAGCGCGTGTATTTCTTTCCGGGAAAAAAATTTCAAATCGCGCAGCACCTGATGTTCCGAGTCGAATTCGGGATCGGAGCCGATTACCGCCGCTCCGCCTGCGATCTCCGCAAGGAAAAAATTAACGAAGCGCTGTCCTCTTTTGGAAGACGTTTCCTCCACATGCCATACAAGTGCGCCGATCTTAACGACGAGACCCGTTTCTTCAAACGTCTCGCGCTCGGCGGCCCGACTCGCGTTTTCGCCGTCCTCTATCGCGCCGCCCGGCAGCATCCATATGTCGCCTTGCTCGCAGCTTTGCCGCACGAGCAGGATTTTGCCCGCGTCGCCTTGGATGATAACCCTTACGCCGCCTGTCCACATGGTCGCACATCCTTTCCGTGCCGCGCCGTGTCATGCCCCGACTATATCCGCCGCGCGGCCTCCGCCTGCGCGGAAGGCGCCGTCGCTCGGGCCGAGCAACTCCGCCCTGATAAATTCCACTGCGCCTTTGACGGCGACGGCCGATGATTTTTCTGAAGAGAAGTTCTCGCGCCGCAGCTTGTATTCGACGATATCCTCGCCGGCCTTCTTGCCGACGGTGATTCTGACGGGTATGCCGAATATGTCGGCGTCCTTGAATTTTACGCCCGCGCGCTCGTCCCTGTCGTCGAGCAGTACTTCCAAGCCCGCAGCCTCAAGCTCCGCGTATATGCGTTCCGCAAGCGCCGTCTGCGCGGCGTCGCCGTGCTTCACTATCGTCACTATCACATGGTATGGCGCCACGGAAACGGGCCATATTACGCCGTCGTCGTCGTGATTTTGTTCCACGACGGCCGCCAAGGTGCGCGTGACGCCGATGCCGTAGCTGCCCATCACGATCAATTGATCCTTCATGTTTTCATCTTTGTAATAGGCGCCCATGCTCTCGCTGTACTTGACGCCGAGCTTGTAAACCTGCCCGACCTCCACGCCCCGCGCCGTCTTTACGGGCGCGCCGCATTCGGGGCAGGGATCGCCGGCGCGAATCAGCTTTAAATCCGTAATATGCTCGGCGGTGTAGTCGCGGCCGTAGTTCACATTCTTTATGTGCCGGTCGACCTCGTTCGCCCCGGCGCACATATTCATTTGGCCCGGAAGCTCCCTGTCTACGATTATCTTGCAATCGTGCAGGCCCATGGGCCCCGTGAAGCCGCCGACGGCGCCCGTCACGGACTCTATGTCGGTTTCGTCCGCGAAGACGAGCGCGTGCTCGGGTATCCCGAGATAGTTGATCAGCTTCGTCATATTCAATTCGCGGTCGCCGCGTATGAAAGCGACTGCGTATTCGGCCGTCGATCCGTCCTCATTGAGAACCGCGAACAGCAGGGCTTTTATGGTCTTGTCGGCCGTGAGACCCAAATAGTTTGCGACGTCCTCTATAGTCTTGGTTCCGGGCGTGTACACCGTTTCGGCGGGGAAAGCCTCTTCACGCGAGACAGGCGCGTCCGCGGTATTTGAGCGTTCTGTCGTCGCGGCCATGCCGCAGGCGTCACAGTAGACCATCTCGCTCTCGCCGCTGTCCGCCAAAGCTTGAAATTCATGGGACGCATTCCCGCCCATGGTTCCGCTGTCCGCTTCCACAGCGCGGAATCTAAGCCCGCAGCGCGCGAACACGCGCATATACGCGTCGAACATCTCATTGTAACTTCGGTCGAGACCGGCCCTGTCCTTGTCGAACGAATACGCGTCCTTCATCACAAATTCGCGCGCGCGCATAAGTCCGAAACGCGGTCTCGCCTCGTCCCGGTATTTCGTCTGTATCTGGTACAAGTTCATCGGCAATTGGCGGTACGAGCTGATTTCATTGCGCACGATGTCCGTGAATATCTCTTCATGCGTGGGACCGAGACAAAATTCGCGCCCGCGCCTGTCGTTCAAGCGCCACATCTCGGGACCCATAACGTACCATCTGCCGGATTCTTTCCAAAGCTCGGCCGGCTGTATGGCCGACATATGTATCTCCTGCGCGCCTTTCGCGTCCATCTCTTGGCGCACGATTTCCTCTATCTTTCTGACGGAACGATAGCCCATCGGCATAAAACCGTATATGCCGGAGGCGAGCTTGCGTATCATGCCGCTGCGCAAAAGCCAAATATGGCTTGGAATATCGGCTTCGGCGGGCGCTTCACGCAGGGTGTTGA
This sequence comes from Eubacteriales Family XIII. Incertae Sedis bacterium, assembly GCA_031266025.1. Classification (GTDB taxonomy): domain Bacteria; phylum Bacillota; class Clostridia; order Peptostreptococcales; family Anaerovoracaceae; genus JAITLA01. The sequence continues at coordinate 34,515 of JAISBV010000013.1, read as the reverse complement.
CGTGCATCTTGGATAATCTCATATATGATATGCTCCGTTCAGCCGCCAACAGGCGGCAGTAATAATTGATTACTGTAGTTTTGATTGAAGCTTATATTTATACGCTGAAAAGCAGAGCGGTTGCGTGCGCCGCTATGCCCTCTTCTCTTCCGACAAAACCGAGTCCCTCGGTCGTCGTCGCCTTGATTGAGATTATTTCCGGCGCCGTACCCATCGCGTCGGCAATCCGCTCGCGCATGGTTCCGATGTACGGCGCCAACTTCGGTCGTTCCGCCATAATCGTCGCGTCGGCGTTCGCGAGCATAAATCCTCGGGCTCTGACCGTCTCGAAAGCTTCTTTGAGGAGCACGAGACTCGATATGTCCTTGCAGCGCTCTTCCGTATCGGGAAACATACCGCCTATATCGCCGAGCGCGGCCGCTCCGAGCAGAGCATCTATAAGGGCGTGCGTAAGCGCGTCGGCGTCGGAATGTCCAAGGAGCCCGCGGTCGTGCGGAATGCGGACGCCGCCCAGAATCAGGGGCCGTCCTTCCGAGAAGCGATGCACGTCATAGCCGTTTCCGACGCGAAACATGTCGCGGGCGCCGGTTTCACAGGCCCTCCGGGCGCCGGTTCGATCGGCGTCAAGCCGGGCCGCCGCCGCTCGCGCCGTTTCCATATCCTCCGGCGTCGTCAGTTTTATATTGCCCGGATCGCCTTCCGCAAGATACACCTTTTCGCCCGTCCTTTCAACCAAGACGGCGTCATCCGTGCCCATGAAGCCGTCACGCGCGGCGGCCGCGTGGGCCTTGCACAGCAAGGCCCGCAGGAAGCCCTGCGGCGTCTGTACCGCGTACAGCGCGCTGCGATCAAATGTTTCCTCGAACGCCCCGTCACGCGCTGACTTTATCGTATCCTTGACCGGTACAGCCGCGGCGGCCGCCCCTTTTTCCTCCGCAAGGCACAGCACGCGATCTATACATCCTTGCGACACGAAGGGCCTTACGGCGTCATGAATCAAAACGATCCCAACATCGTCGGGCAGAACCGAAAGCCCCGCGCGAACGGATTCCTGCCGCGTCGCGCCGCCCTCAATCACATCCCGCAGCTTCGCTCCGCAAACGCCCAAAGCGGCGCGGCAATCACGTATGCGGCCGCGCTGCGCAACTATATAAATATCATCAACGGAAGCGTTATTTTCAAACGCTTCCGTTGATCTTGCCAAGACAGGTATACCGCCGATCCTTATAAACTGCTTGGGTATATCCGCGCCCATGCGCAAACCCGCGCCGGCGGCGGCTATGACGACCGCTACGCGTTTGTCACGATACATTCGACTGTTTTCCCTTGGGCTTTGCGAAGATCATGCGCCCGGCGGACGTCTGGAGTACGCTCGTAACGAGCACGTCCACCGTTTTTCCTATGAAACGTCTGCCCTCTTCGACCACGATCATAGTGCCGTCGTCAAGATAAGCTACCGCCTGATTGTTCTCTTTCCCCTCTTTGACCGGGAAGATATTCATATCTTCCCCCGGAAGCACGACGGGTTTCAGCGTATTGGCAAGCTCGTTTATATTCAGCACATCGACGCCTTTGATCGTAGCCACTTTATTCAGATTGAAATCGTTTGTGACCACCTTGCCGTGCAGCATCTGCGCCAATTTCAGCAGTTTGACATCCACCTCGGGTATCTCCTCAAGAGCCTTGTCGGACTCTGTGTTGTAGATATCCACGCCATGTTCGGTCTGTATCCTGTTCAAGACATCAAGCCCCCTGCGTCCGCGATTTCGCTTCAGACCGTCAGAGGAATCTGCTATATGCCGCAATTCAACAAGTACAAATTCCGGAATCACAACGGGGCCTTCTATGAATCCCGTCTTCATGATGTCGGCTATCCTGCCGTCAATGATGACGCTTGTATCAAGTATCTTGGGTGACGCGTCGGCGGTCTTACCCCTGCCCTTGGGCGACGAACCTCCCCGCCGCGCGGAAAGCCATGCGGGGATCAAGTCCTTGCCCTTCCTCGTACCTATGACGACGCCGAGGAAGCCCAACATAATATAGGCGACTATACTCAGCGCAACGCCGATGTGAGATCCCATATCCGAAAAAATCGGGCTGATCAAAAACGCGATAATAAGACCTATCACAAGCCCAACAGTCCCCGCAACGAGGTCATTCGCGGGAACCGTCTGCAGGTCGGATTCGATGTTCTTTGCCATCCGCGCGCCGTGCCTGCTGAATATGGGAGTCATTATAAAAAACAAAAAGCCGAATATAATTGAAGACGCCGCAATCGCAATCGCCTGATAAAGCAAACCCTTCGACGACAGATCATAAAGCCCCGTCAAATCTCCGACAAAGCTTACAATCAGGAAAAATCCGTATCCCGCGATAACGCCGATAATTGTAGCTATAATTCGTATTAATTTTCTGATCAACTATAAAACTACCCCCCTGCCTGTCATGCTTTGGACTGCGCAACGTATTATCCGCAAACCGCTTTTTCTATACGGGATTCGAGCTCCGCAGCCCCCTCATTCACGGCGAGAATCAGCTCGCTGATCAGTATTTGCTTCGCGTTCACCAACATCTTCTTCTCGCCCGTCGATAGTTTTTTGACTCTGTCTATGCGCATGAGGTTCCTTACCACTTCCGCGACCCGGCAGGTTTCGCCTGTTTTCAACTTCGCCATATTTTCACGGTAACGCCGGTTCCAATTGTCCGACATCTCGGTAGAATCCATCGAAAGAACATCCATGACGTTTATAATTTCATCGGCTGTGATAACCTCACGAACACCGATAAGCTCAGAGCTGTCGCACGGAATCATGATCTTCATATCACCAAAGGCTATATTCAATATATAATACCGCCGGGTTTCACCGAGGATTCTGCGTTCTTCGACAGCCTCTATAACGCCGGCGCCGTGCATCGGATATACGATTCTATCGCCTATGACAAACATATTACCCTCCAAAAATCAATACCCGACCCTGTTTTCGTAACTGCGCAAACCCCACGTGAAGGTTGCGCAGTCTTGATTTAATCTTTGAGCAGTAGCTTGCTTTTGTGTATAATAGATAAACGATCCGGTATGCTTTTTACACAAAACCCCTGTATATCAGTATAGCGATCATTCAGCATTATGTCAAGAAAACAATTTTTTAGTTTATCACAACGAAAATTGCATGTCAATAAAAATTTTTATAGCGTTATTTACATATTCAGTTGTTGGAGCAATATGGTTTTTGACAATCTCGGAAGTATGTCGTGAAAAAAATTTACAGACGTTTTAATTCGAACGTATATCCGCCAAACTTTACAACAGGTTTGAAATCCATGTAGTCAGTAGCTCTGACGCGCCGATTTATTTCCGCGTCGTCCATATCCGGCGTGATGTTGAACAGCTCATTGAATTGCGTTCTGAGAAACGGTCTCCTCGTCCATGCTTCGGACGACGACGGCAGTTCCTTACCGTCTATAATACCGCCCATGATCTCATAAAACAGCGCCAGTTGAAAATCGTATGTGCGCGACAGCAGGGACGCCACATCATCAGACCGAAATATCGGAAAGCGTTTGACGGCGATGATATCGCCGGTATCGACGGCCTTGTCCATATAATGGCATGTGACTCCGTATTCTTCGGCGCCTTCGTACAGCGCGAAATTGTTGCAGCCTATACCGGGATAGTCGGGAGAGGCGGGATGAAAGTTGACGGCGGCCTTCCGCGCTTTTTCGATCAGACGCGCCGGAACGATCCATCGCGAAAGGTAGGATATGATATAGTCGCCCTCCCACAGATTGATACCATCGGGCAAAGGATCGCCCCACTTCCCGAGATGCGCCGCCGTATCATCAAAATTCTTCCGCACAAAGGCAAGAGCCCTTTCGCAATGCGCGTCGCCGTCCTTGCCGAGAAAAAGTATCTTCATATCGTTTGCCCCTTGTTCCGTCAGTTAACATAAAAGGCAACTTATATAAAAGATGCCTTCATGTGCAAATTGGCGGAGAGAAAGGGATTCGAACCCTTGTCGGGGTATAAGCCCGAACACGATTTCCAGTCGTGCGCCTTAGACCAGCTCAGCCATCTCTCCGTGAAAAAATATGCGATTGTTAAACTTGCGTCATACCGTCTCAAAAACACATATTCCGCAACAGTCCTTCGACTTCAGAGCCGCTTCTCGGCGGCGAGCGTCGCGACCATCACCGCTTTGATCGTATGCAGACGGTTTTCCGCCTCGTCGAACACAATGGAGTGCCTTCCGTTGAACACCTCGTCGTCGACCTCGCGTATGTCGACGCCCATTTCGCGATATTCGGCCGCCACAGCCGTTTCAAAATCGTGAAACGCCGGCAGACAGTGCATGAACAGCACATTGTCGTTGCCCGTCTTCGCAAGCAGTTCCCGCGTCACCTTGTAGGGCGCGAGCAGTTTGGCTCTTTCCGCGATTTTGTCTTCCTCGCCCATGGAGGCCCATATATCCGTATATATCACGTCGGCGTCCGCGAGACAGACGTCGTCGTCGGAAAATGATATATCCGCACCCGGCTCGGCCTTCGCAAAAGCCCGTTCAAGTACTGCGGGATCGGGCGCAAGTTCGCGGGGGCCGTAAGCGACAAAGCGCATACCCATCTTCGCGCAGCCGTATATCCACGCGTAGGCCATATTGTTGCGCGTATCGCCGCAAAACACTACCTTCACATCTTTGAGCGGCTTGCGCGCGTGTTCTTCTATCGTCAAGAGATCGGCCAATATCTGCGTAGGATGATCATCGTCCGTCAGGCCGTTCCACACGGGGAGCTTCGCATAGTTTGCGATATCCCGAACGGTGTCTGACGTTCCGAAACCCCTGTAACCTATCGCGTCGTAAAAGCGCCCGAACAGACGCGCGCTGTCTTCTGCAGACTCCTTTTTCCCAAACTGGGAAACACCCGGGCCTATGTATGTGACGTGCGCGCCCTCTTCCGCCGCGCCGAGCTCAAACGAACACCTTGTGCGCGATGAGGTCTTTTCAAAGAGCAGGAGGATATTCTTGCCCGCAAGAAGACCGCCCGCGCGACCCTCGCGCCGGCGTTCCTTGAGCCGCGACGACATATCCAAAAGCGCGCGAATCTCGTCTCGCGAAAAATCAAGCAGCGTCACAAAACCGCGGCTGCTCAAGTTGACGGGCATGAGCTCCATTGATGCACCCGTTCGCAAAAATCTACACCAACTCCAAGAAGACGGTTTCCGCAGCGTCACCGCGTCTCGGGCCGAGCTTCAATATCCGCGTATAACCGCCGTTTCGCTCCGAGTATCCCGGCGCTATATCGTCGAACAACTTCTTCACGACGGTTTCGTCGTATATATACGTCAGCGCCTGCCGCCGCGCGTGAAGATCGCCGCGCTTGCCAAGCGTGATCATCTTCTCGGCCTCGCGGCCCGCTTCCTTCGCCCTGCACTCAGTCGTACTTATACGGCCCTCCCGCAGGAGATCCGTCACCAGATTCCGCAGCATAGCCTTTCTGTGCGCGGTCGGTTTGCCTAATTTTCTGTATCCTGGCATGGTTCCGTCACAGCTCCTTCCTCTTACTGACCTTACTCATCGCCCGGCTTCAATCCCAGACCGAGTTCCTCCAACTTAAATTTGACCTCCTCAAGGGATTTCTTGCCGAGATTTCTGACCTTCATCATATCATCCTCCGTCTTGTGCGTCAATTCCTCGACGGTATTGATAGACGCGCGTTTCAGGCAATTAAATGATCTGACGGAAAGCTCAAGTTCCTCTATCGTCATTTCGAGCGCCTTCCCTTTCTGATCCTCTTCCTTCTCGACCATGATCTCCATGGCTTCCGCACCGTGGGTCAGGTCTATGAAGAGCTTCAGATGATCCTGCATGATTTTCGCGCCGATGGAAACGCTCTCACCCGGAGAGACGCTGCCGTCGGTCCAAACCTCAAGGCTCAACCTGTCATAATCCGTTACCTGTCCGACACGCGTATTGTCGACGTTGAAATTGACCTTGCGCACCGGGCTGTAGATCGAATCCACGGGTATGACCGCTATAGGCATACCTTCCGTTTTATTCTGATCGGCGCTGACATATCCCCTGCCTCTGGCAAGGTTGATCTCCATAAGTAGCGACGCGCCGTCCTCAAGCGTCGCGATATGCAAATCGGTATTGAATATTTCTACTTCCCCGTCTATTATGATATCGTTCGCCGTAACCTCAGCGGGACCTTTCGCGTTTATGAACACCTGCTTTATGGGTTCACCCATAATCTTTACGGCCAATCTTTTCAAATTAAGGATGATTTCGGTAACATCTTCCTTGACGCCGGGAATCGTTGAAAACTCATGCAATATCCCATCTATCTTTACGGATGTGACCGCTGTCCCGGGAAGCGAGCTCAGCAGTATCCGTCTGAGACTGTTTCCGAGAGTGGTTCCGTAGCCCCTTTCGAGAGGCTCCACAATATATTTTCCGTAATTCGCATCCGAGTCCGAAAAAACGCATTCAATAGTCGGTTTTTCTATTTCTATCAAGCGCAAAACCCCCTTTCCGGCCATAAAGTCCGCCGCCGAAACAATAGGTCGAAAACATTACTTGGAGTACAATTCAACGATAAGGTGCTCGGAGACGGGCGTATCTATCTCTTCACGTCTCGGCAGGGCCAATACCTTGCCCTCAAGCTTTTCCGGATCCACGCTTATCCATGCGGGCACGGAAATGGACATATCCTTGATTTCCTTGAATTTTGGTGAGCTTTGGCTCTTTTCTTTAACCTTTACGACAGACCCCGGCTTAACCTCGGCCGACGGAATATCCAACTTTTTGCCGTTAACAAGGAAATGCCCGTGGGTTACAAGTTGCCTTGCTTCTTTTCTCGACGAGGCGAAGCCCATGCGGAATACAACGTTATCCATGCGGGTTTCAAGCATAATCAGCAGATTGTCGCCTGTGATACCTTTTTTCCGCGCCGCCTTGTCAAACGTATTTCTGAACTGCGTTTCCAAAATGCCGTAGAATCTCTTCGCCTTCTGCTTCTCACGCAGCTGCAAGCCGTAATCAGAGGTCTTCTTCCTGCTCAGCCCGTGCTGTCCCGGAGGGAAATTCCTCTTTTCGAGCGCGCATTTCGTGCTGTAACAGCGCTCGCCCTTCAAAAACAGCTTCTGACTCTCTCTCCTGCATAGTCTGCATGAGGCGTCCGTATACCTGGCCATAATATCCTCCTATCAGGTAACTACTCAACCGGTCGTTCTTTTTTCCGTTGCGCGCCTATCCCCGTTTGCGTACTTTGCAAACGGCAGGAAGGCGCCATTCGAGAACTCCCCCCGCTTTAGCGGGCTTGGAGTTTACCGTATCTCGGCCCCAAATCGTCAAATTCGCTGCTCAACGTACAGGTCGTACGTCTCCGCGGCAAATTTGCCGCTTTGAAACCAATCTCCGAAAAAAATCTTCGACCGGTTGAGTAGTTTCGATTGAACCTTTGAGCAGTAACCATTTTGTGTTACACTCTTCTTCTCTTGGGGGGTCTGCATCCGTTGTGCGGAATCGGCGTAATGTCCTTTATCATGCTGATTTCGAGACCGGCGGTTTGAAGCGCTCTTATAGCCGCCTCACGGCCCGAACCCGGCCCTTTGACATACACCTCAACGTTCTTGAGCCCGTGCTCCATAGCGCCTTTTGCGGCCTGTTCCGCCGCCATCTGCGCAGCGAAAGGAGTAGACTTTCTGGAGCCCTTGAATCCGAGCGAACCCGCGCTCGACCATGACAGCGCGTTGCCTGAAAGATCTGTCAACGTTACCAGTGTATTGTTAAATGTTGACTGGATATGCGCTTGGCCTTTTTCAATATTCTTTCGTTCTCTTCTCTTCTTGCGAACCGTAGTCTTTTTTACAGCTTTAGCCATATATGATTACCTCCCTTAACTCGCTATCTCACGGCCTTCTTCTTCCTGCCAACTGTTTTCTTGGGGCCCTTTCGCGTTCTGGCGTTCGTCTTGGTATTCTGGCCCCTGACGGGAAGACCTCTTCTGTGCCGAATGCCTCTGTAGCAGCCGATTTCCATGAGCCGCTTGATGTTCATCGAAACTTCTCTGCGCAAATCGCCTTCCACAATGTATTCGGAATCTATGATCTTCCTTATGGCGCCGGCCTCATCCTCCGTGAGATCTTTAACTCTCGTGTCGGGATTTATTTCCGCCTTTCTTAAAATTTCGGTTGCCGTTGGTCTGCCGATACCGTAGATGTACGTCAAACCGATTTCAATTCTCTTGTCGCGTGGTAGGTCTACACCGGCTATACGAGCCATACCTTTCTCCTTTCTTGGTAGGTAACTACTCAAACCCCACGTGATTTTTACCCGTTCGCAAGCTCCGGGCACAAGTGCCCATTCCGGAACCTGAGAGCTGATTCGTCTTCCTCACGTAGCTTCGAGTACGTTCCGGGGAGCCAAATCAACTCTCAGAACCCGGCCTGAACAAAACTGACGCGGCGTTTGAGTAGTATTGATTTGACATTTGAGTATTTACCTTTGTTATTTACCCTTGCGTCTGCTTATGCTTGGGGTTTTCGCAGATCACCATAACCTTGCCTTTGCGCTTTATGACCTTGCACTTCTCGCAAATAGGCTTTACTGAGCTCCTGACCTTCATCTTCGCCTCCGTTGCGGCTGTCCGCCGCCATAAAATCCATTCATCCCTTATCTCGCCATGTGATCCGGCCTCTTGTCAGATCGTAAGGCGATAATTCCAACTTAACGCGGTCGCCCGGCAATATCCTGATAAAATTCATTCTGATCTTGCCGGAAATATGCGCTAAAATTTCATGCCCGTTTTCCAATTTTACGATGAACATGGCATTCGGTTGAGCCTCCGACACAGTGCCGAACACTTCTATGACATCCTTTTTCGCCATATCTACAAGACTCCTTCCAGCGTAAGCAGCTCCGGCTCACCTTCCGTAATAACAACGGTGTTCTCGTAGTGCGCGGACAGGCTTCCGTCCGCCGTAACAGCCGTCCAATTGTCCGAAAGCACTTCCACTTCGCAGCCGCCCGCGTTAATCATGGGTTCTATGGCGAATACCATGCCCTTTGCAAGTCTCGGCCCTCTGCCCGGCTTGCCGTAATTCGGAATCTGTGGTTCTTCGTGCATATCGCGCCCGACGCCGTGCCCGACGAAATCACGTACGACCGAAAAACCCGCCGATTCGGCCTTGCATTGAATCGCGTGCGAAATATCCGACAGTCTGCATCCGGCGCGGCAATACCTGAGACCCTCAAAAAAACAGGCCTCCGTGCCTTCTATAAGGCGGCGGGCTTCATCGCTTATTTCTCCGACCGCATACGTTCTTGCCGCGTCGCTCACATATCCCTTCCATGTGGCGCCTATATCCACGCTGACGATATCGCCTGAACGAAGCAGTCTCGATTTTTGGGGAATACCGTGAATAATCTCATCGTTCACAGAAACGCAGGCGCCTGCGGGGTATCCGTTATAGCCCTTGAACGTCGGCGTCATACCGTGCGCCAATATCGTTTTTTCGACGTAATCACCTATGTCCTTTGTGCTGATTCCCGGCTTGACGATATCCTCAAGCGAACGCAATATAGCGGCCGTAACCCTTCCGGATTCACGCATCAATTGTATCTCGTCCGGTGATTTGATTATGATCATTTATCCAAAGCCTTGACTGTATCCGCAAAAACATTGTCCGGCCCGGTCGTTCCCGCTATACGGGCAAGCAGCGTCTTGGCGCCGTAATAATCAACAAGAGGCGCCGTATTCGCGTTGTAGACCTCTATGCGGTTTCTGACCGTCGCCTCATTGTCGTCGCTGCGCCTTTTTAGCTCGCCGCCGCACACGTCGCACACACCGTCCTTCGCGGGCAGTATATCGGGTATGTGGTATGACGCGCCGCAGTCCGCGCACGTGCGGCGTCCCGCTATCCTGCGCACGAGTTCGTCCGCAGGAACGTCTATGAGTATAACCTTGTCAAGAGACCTGCCCGAAACGGCCAAATGCCGTTCCAAAGCGTCGGCCTGCTCTGTCGTTCTCGGAAAGCCGTCAAGGAGAAAACCGTCCTTGCAGTCGCACTCGTCTATCCTGTCAAGCGCGATAGCTATAACGATCTCATCGGGAACCAACTCGCCGCGATCCATATACGCCTTCGCCTTCTTGCCCAATTCCGTGCCGCCCGCTATATTGGCTCTGAATATATCCCCCGTCGATATGGCCGGAACGCCGAATCGCTTCGTTAACTTTACGGCCTGCGTACCTTTTCCCGAACCGGGAGCGCCCAAGATTATAAGATTCATCTTTGTCTCCGTTGCAGCCGGCGGCTGCCCAAACGTCGAATCCGGTTTATTACGAAAACGGGTTCAATGCACGTAGTTTGCTACGTTTCCTTATTCATAACGCAGGGTATTGAACCCACTGCAAATACTTCCTATTGTATCAAACTGCCCGGCTCTCTGATACCCCGCAGTCTTGCTGCGGAGCAGTTTATTTAAGGAATCCTTGGTAATTTCGCATTATCATCTGCGATTCAAGCTGCTTCATAGTGTCGAGACCGACGCCCACAGCTATGAGCAGCGATGTGCCGCCGAACTGGATATTCAAAGCGGTCACACCCTGAATCAGCGTGGGGAGCGTCGCTATCAAGGCGAGGAAAACCGCGCCGACAAATGTTATGCGCGTCATGACCCTGTTCAGATACTCCGTCGTGGCCCAACCGGGCCTGATGCCCGGAACAAAGCCGCCGTTCGACCTCATATTGTCCGAAACCTCTTTGGGGTTAAACGTAACGGCCGTATAGAAATACGTGAAGAACATTATCAGTATAACGTTCAACGCCCCGTATACCCATACCCCGTATGTACCCGCCGGCGAAAGCCAATTCGTGATCCATTGCGAAACTCCGGAAGTGGGCGACATGAAATACTGGATCGTAAGCGGGAACTGCAGTATGGAGAGCGCGAATATGACGGGAATAACGCCCGCCTGATTGACCTTGATCGGTATGTGCGTGCTTTGTCCGCCGTACATCTTCCTGCCGACGACGCGCTTGGCGTACTGCACGGGTATGCGCCGCTGACCCTGCTGAACCTCGACGATGCCCACGACTACGGCAAGAGCGAATACCGCGAACAATATGAGCGATATAAGCGAGACCTCTCCGGCCCTGTACTGCACGAGCGAATTGTATACGGCGACGGGCGCGCGCGCTATGATGCCGCCGAATATGATCAGCGATATACCGTTGCCTATACCGTACTCGTTTATCTGCTCGCCGAGCCACATCAGGAAAGACGTGCCTGCCGTAAGTACGAGCACTATGACGGAGAGCGAGAAGAAGTCCGTATATACGAGCGCGGGCCTGAACAGCCCGACCGTCATGCCTATAGCTTGGATAAAGGCCAGTATTACAGTCAAATAGCGCGTATACTGCGCTATCTTCTTCCTGCCCTCCGTACCCTCCTTTGCCAAGGCTTCAAGATACGGAATCGCTATTGTCAGAAGCTGCAGTATTATGGTCGCCGTGATATACGGCGTTATGCTCAATGCGAAAATCGTAAAGTTGCTGAAAGCTCCGCCCGAAAATAAATTAAAAAACTGAAAGAGTCCGCCGCCGCCGCTTAACAACTGTTCAAGCTCGCCTCTGTCGATAAACGGCACGGGTATATTGGCGCCAATACGGAACACAAGAAGCATCAATAGCGTGAATATCATCTTTTTTCGGATGTCGACGACCTTCCAGGCCTGAACAATCGTCTTAAAAATATTCATCCTACGATCACCTCTGCCTTTCCGCCGGCGGCCTCGATCTTAGCCACGGCGGTCTTGCTGAATTTGTGGGCCTTCACGATGAGGTTTTTCTCCAGTGTTCCTTCGCCGAGTATCTTGACGCCGTCGGGGGCCTTTTTCACGATACGCTGCCCGAGCAGAAGTTCGGGCGTGATCACTGAGCCCGGCTCAAAACGGTTTAGATCATCGACGTTCAATATCGCGTATTCTTTTTTCCATATATTTGTGAAGCCCCGCTTGGGTATGCGCCTGTAAAGGGGCATCTGTCCGCCCTCGAATCCGGGTCTCGTACCGCCGCCGCTTCTGGAATTCTGGCCGTTCATGCCGCGACCCGCAGTCTTGCCCTGTCCGGTCGCCGTACCCCTTCCCTTGCGCTTGGGCGCCTTCGTCGAACCGGCGGGTTTTCGCAGTTCATGCAATTTCATAGTATTTCCTCTTGTTCATCCACTACGTCGGCTACGGTCACAAGATGCCTGACCTTGTTGACGGCGCCGCGTGTCTGTGGCGTATCCGGCAGTTCAACTTCACTTTGCATTTTTCTGAGCCCCAGCGCTTCAACAGTCCTCCGCTGAGCGGGGTTAGCGCCAATTGGACTCTTCGTGAGCTTGATCCTGATGAGCTTATCGGCCATTTCGCGTAACCTCCTATCCTAAGATTTCTTCTTTGGTCTTGCCTCTGAGTCTGCTTATCTGCTCGACGGTCTTGAGGCCGCGAAGCCCTTCTATCGTCGCGCCGGCCATATTGCAAGCGTTGTTCGAGCCTATGGACTTGGCGCGCACGTCTTTGACGCCCGCAAGCTCAAGCACCGTACGCACTGAGCTGCCCGCTATAACGCCGGTACCGGGCGCCGCAGGTATGATGAGCACATGCCCCGCTCCGAATATTCCGAGCGTTCTGTGAGGAATCGTGGTTCCGATCATGGGAACGCGTATAATTTTCTTCTTGGCGTCCTCCATAGCTTTGCGGACGGCCTCGGGTATCTCTCGGGCCTTTCCGAGTCCGACGCCTACATGTCCCGCCTCATCGCCGACCGCGACGGTAACACTGAAGCGCATATTTCTGCCGCCTTTGACCGTCTTGGCGACGCGCCTGATGCTGACTATGGATTCTTTCAGCTCCAAGCCGGACACGTCGATGGTATTCTGCCGTATCATAACATGATCCTCCCTAAAATTTGAGTCCGGCTTCGCGGGCCTTGTCGGCCAATGCCTTAACGCGTCCGTGATACAGGAATCCGCCCCTGTCAAACGAGACCTCACGAACGCCTTTTTCGAGCGACTTCTTCGCTATGGCCTCGCCGACCAAACCTGCAGCTTCGATATTGCCGCCGGTCTTTATTTTCGCCTTTATATCCTTTTCGAGCGTTGAGGCCGCCGCAAGCGTAACGCCGCTCACATCGTCTATAAGTTGAGCGGACATGTTTTTCAGGCTCTTGAACACGCACAGCCTTGGTCTTGCGGGCGTGCCGCTCAAAGTTCTTCTTACTCTTCTGTGCCGTGCGAGACGCTTGTCGTTTCTGCTTTCGTTCGCCACTTTATATCATCCTCCTACTTTTTGCCGGTCTTGCCCTCTTTCCTGCGTATCACCTCGTTCTCGTACTTGACGCCTTTGCCCTTATACGGTTCCGGGGGTCTGAAAGCACGAACGATGGCGGCGTAATTGCCCACAGCCGCCTTGCTGACGCCCTTTACGATTATCTCTGTGGGCGCCGGCGTTTCAGTGGAAAGTCCCTCGGGATCCTTGAGCTCGACGGGGTGAGAATAGCCAAGACTCAGAACGAGTACGTCGCCCTTCTTTTCCGCCTTATAGCCGACGCCGTTTATCTGAAGTTTTTTTTCAAAACCGGCTGTGACGCCCGTCACCATATTGGCGATCAGGCTTCTTGACAACCCATGCGCGGAACGCGCGGCCTTATCGTCGCCCGCGCGCGTCACCGACAAAACGCCGTCCTTCAGCTCCACGGATATAAGCTTGCTTATCTTTTCGCTGAGCGCTCCCTTGGGGCCCGTCACGTAAACCGTATTGTCCTCGGTCACCTTGATCTCGACGCCGGCAGGGATTTCAACGGGTTTTTTACCGATTCTTGACATCTGAATTCCTCCTACCAAACATAACAGATCACTTCGCCGCCCACGCCGAGCTTGCGGGCCTCTTTGTCGCTGATCACGCCGCTTGACGTGGAAATAATTGCTATGCCGAGACCGCCGAGCACCCTTGGCACATCGCCCGCCTTGGCGTATACCTTCAAACCGGGCTTCGATATCTTCTTGATGCCGCTGATCACCTTTTCCTTGCCGGCGCCGTACTTCATCTCAATGCGAAGCACACCCTGCTTGTTGTCTTCGATAACATCAAAACCCTTTATATATCCTTCTTCCGTCAGGATTCCGGCTATGGACTTCTTCATTTTTGAGGACGGAACATCGACGCTGTCATGCCCTACCGTATTCGCGTTCCTTATCCTCGTGAGCATATCCGCAATGGGGTCAGTCATTGTCACTGCCATGCACCTCCTAATAATAGTATCTGTTCGAACGCCGCTCGGGCTTCTCGGATAATATCGTTTGCGACGATGCGTCTATCAGACGGCTTTAACCGAATTTCCGAACCGAGCGAACAGGATCGGCTTTTACCAACTTGCCTTCTTCACGCCGGGTATCTCGCCTCTGTAAGCCAGTTCCCTGAAGCAGATCCTGCATATTCCGTATTTTCTCAGTACCGAATGCGGACGCCCGCATATGCGGCATCTGGTATATGCCCTCGTAGAAAACTTAGCCTTCCTCTGCTGTTTGATCTTGAGAGAAGTCTTTGCCATTTCGACGCCTCCTATTTCTCAAACGGCATACCGAGCAGAGAGAGCAGCGCCGCAGCTTCCTCGTCGGTCTTTGCCGATGTTGTAAAGATAATGTTCATTCCTTTGACCTTATCCACCCTGTCGTAAACGATCTCGGGAAATATGGACTGCTCCTTGACTCCGAGCGAGTAATTGCCGCGTCCGTCAAAGGAATTCTTGCTTACGCCTCTGAAGTCGCGCACGCGGGGCAGCACAATATTGAAGAACTTGTCCGCGAACAGGTACATATTCTCACCCCTGAGCGTGACCTTGCAGCCCACGGGCATGCCCTGCCTGACCTTGAAATTTGCGATGGACTTTCTGGACTTCGTCACCACGGGCCGCTGTCCGCTGATAAGCGACAGCTCCTCGACCGCTGTTTCCATGAGTTTCGCGTTGTCTTTAGCTTCACCGAGACCCATGTTAATGGTTATTTTCTCCAATTTCGGAACCTGCATTGCGTTGCTGTAATGAAACTTTTCTCGCAGGGCCGGAAAGGCTTCTTTCAGATATGCTTCTTTCATTCTTGACGCCAAGACATATTCCTCCTTTCCTAATCGATCGCCGCGCCCGTCCGCTTCGATATTCTGATCTTCTCGCCGTTTTCAAAGCGATAGCCGATGCGCGTCGGCGCCTTTGCCTTGCTGTCGTAATACATGACGTTGGATACATCTATAGGGCCTTCTTGATGCTTGATCTCGCTTGGGGTCTTGCGCGTCTGTTTCGCGTGCTTCGTCTGAATGTTCACGCCCTCGACGATGATCTTACCCTTCTTGGGCATCGCTTTCAGAATCTTGCCACGTTTGCCCTTGTCTTTGCCGGTAATTATCTGTACGATATCATCTTTCTTAATCCGCATCTCACACGCCTCCTACAATACTTCCGGCGCCAATGACACGATCTTCATGAAGCTCTTTTCGCGAAGCTCCCTTGCCACAGGCCCGAATATGCGGGTACCGACGGGATTCTTGTCCTCTTTGATAATCACCGCCGCGTTCTGGTCGAACTTCACATAACTGCCGTCCGGCCGGCGCGCGCCGGTTCTGGTTCTTACCACAACCGCTTTCACGACTTCGCCCTTCTTGACGACGCCGCCCGGCGTGGCCTGTTTGACGGCGCATACGATTATATCGCCTATATCGGCGTATTTGCGGCCGGTTCCGCCAAGAATGCGGATACAAAGCAATTCCTTTGCGCCCGAATTGTCGGCGACGCGAAGTCTCGTTTCAGTCTGAATCATTTGACCGTCTCCTATTTCACCTTTTCGACTATGCTCACAAGTCGCCAACGCTTATCTTTTGACAGCGGTCTCGTTTCCATAATTCTCACTTTATCGCCGATATTGCACTGATTTTCTTCATCGTGAGCCTTGAATTTCTTCGTCCTCTTCACCGCCTTGCCGTAAAGAGAGTGTCTGACGAAGTCCTCGACCGCGACGACGACGGTCTTATCCATCTTGTCGCTGACAACGAGACCGACCCTTGTCTTTCTCCTGTTTCTGTCTTCCGCCATTTTTTACACCCTCCCTGTATCAGCCGCGCGCGTCCTTGATCTCGTTTTCCTTGATCACGGTTTTGACCCTTGCGATCTCCTTTTTGACGTCGCGCATCTTGATCGGATTTTCGAGCTGCCCCGTCACGTGCTGAAAACGCAGATTGAACAATTCTTTCTTCATCTTCATGAGCTCGTTGTTCAGCTCCGCAGCGCTCAATTCCCTTATTTTCTCTATTTTCATCTACGCTCCACCGCCCTCCGCCAATTCTTCGCCTTTCAGGGCGAATTTGCACTTTACAGGAAGCTTGTGGGCGGCAAGCCGCATGGCTTCTTTCGCCTGATCCTCCGTGACGCCTTCGATCTCGAACATAACCCTGCCCGGCTTCACGACCGCCACCCAAAACTCGGGCGCGCCCTTGCCCGAACCCATGCGGACTTCGGCAGGCTTTTTCGTCACGGACTTGTGCGGGAATATCTTAATGAATACCTTACCGCCCCTCTTTATAGATCTTGTCATGGCGATACGGGCCGATTCTATTTGGTTGGAAGTAATCCAACCGCGATCGAGAGCGATAAGACCGTAGGAGCCGTATGTAATCGTGTTGCCTTTGGTTGCCACGCCCTTCATCCGTCCGCGATGGACCCTTCTGCGCTTTACGCGTTTTGGCATCAACATAGCAGTTGTACCTCCTTAATCGTTACTGATCCTACTCCGTCTGCGGCGTCTCTTCGGAGACGGGAGCGACGGTTCCTGCGGACACGGGAGCTTCCGTGGGCGCCGGTCTCGGCGCCTTTCTCATGCGCGGATTCACGCCCCTCTGTATCTCCGGCCTGTTGTCACGCGGTCCCCTGCCGGGACCGTCTCTGCGCGAACGGTCATTGGGCCGGCGATCTCCGTCCCGGCGCGGGCGGCGTTCGCCGCGATCAGGGCGGTCGCTGCGGCGGCCTCCTTCGCGCTTATCCTCGGGTATAGGATTCTTCAAGCCTTTCTCAAGAATCTCTCCGTGATTTATCCATACCTTGACGCCAAGCTTTCCGTAAGTGGTATCCGCTTCGGCGAATCCGTAATCTATATCAGCCCTGAGCGTATGCAACGGCACATTGCCCTCGCTGTATTTTTCGCTTCTTGCTATCTCAGCGCCGCCAAGACGCCCCGAAACGATGACCTTAATGCCCTTGGCGCCCGACTTCATAGTTCTGCCTATAGCTTGCTTCATGGCTCGTCTGAAGGATATCCTCTTTTCCAGAGCCTGCGCGATGCTTTCGGATGTGAGTTGGGCGTCGAGCTCGGATCTTCGAATTTCAACGATGTTTACGGCGACGGTTTTTTTCGTCATTTTTTCGAGCGGCAGTTTCAATTCTTCTATGCCGTTACCTGATCGGCCTATCACCATGCCCGGCTTATCCGTGAGCACCGTAAGTTTGATCTGGTTGTCCGCTGCTCTCTCTATCAGAACCCGTGAAACGCCGGCCGCGTAAAGCTTTCTTTTGACGTACTCCCTGACCTTGTTATCCTCAATCAGAAAATCCGCGAAATGCGCCTTGTCGGCGTACCATTTGGAATCCCAATCCTTTATAATACCGACCCTCAAGCCGTGCGGGCTTACCTTCTGACCCATATTAACTCTCCTTCCCCTTCTCCCTCAGAGTAACGCCCACATGGCTGGTTCTTTTCAGGATTTTGGACGCCCTGCCCCGCGCGATCGCCCGCCATCTCTTCATCGTGGGGCCTTTATTCGCGTATACTTCCGCGACATACAGGTCGTCGGGGTTCATGTCGAAGTTGTTTTCCGCGTTGGCCGCAGCGGATTTCACAACTTTTTCAACGATTTCGGAGCCCTTGCCGGGGGTAAATTTGAGTATGGTCAGCGCCTCCTTCAAGTCCTTACCGCGCACTAAATCGACGACGGGCTTGAGCTTGATAGGAGAGATTCTTATGTACTTGGAAATTGCTCTTGCTTCCATTTATATTCCTCCCTGCTACCTTCTGACCTTCGAGGATTTGTCCGCCGCGTGTCCGCGATAATTCCGCGTGGGGGCAAATTCACCGAGCCTGTGTCCCACCATGTCGTTGGTAATATATACCGGCACATGACGTCTCCCGTCGTGGACGGCTATAGTATGCCCTTCCATCTCCGGGAAAATAGTCGAGGATCTGGACCAAGTTTTGAGCACCTTCTTGTCATTGGCCGCGTTCAGATCGTGTATTGCTTTTAAGAGCTTTTCATTTACAAACGGACCTTTTTTTAAAGATCTACCCATAGATCCCGTTCCTCCTATTTTTGATTACGCCGTTTGACGATATATTTGTCGGAAGGTTTGTTCTTTTTCCTCGTCTTGTATCCGAGCGCGGGGCGTCCCCAAGGGGTTACGGGGCCGACGCGTCCGATGCCGGCCTTGCCTTCGCCGCCGCCGTGCGGGTGATCGTTGGGATTCATAACGCTGCCTCTTACGGTGGGGCGCCAACCCATATGGCGCTTTCTGCCGGCCTTGCCGATCTTGATATTCTCATGATCGAGGTTACCCACTTCGCCTATCGTGGCCCTGCATTCGATCCTGACGCGCCTGACTTCTCCTGACGGAAGTCTGATTGAGGCGTAATCGCCCTCCTTGGCCATGAGCTGCGCGCCGTTGCCTGCCGATCTGACCATCTGCGCGCCCTTGCCGGGCTTCAGTTCTATGCAGTGTATGACGGTGCCGACGGGTATATTGTTCAGCGGAAGAGCGTTGCCGATCTGGATGTCGGCGTCTGCGCCCGACACTATCGAATCTCCGACCTTGAGTTTGTTCGGCGCTATGATATAGCGTTTGTCACCGTCCGCGTAGACTATAAGCGCTATATTCGCGCTCCTGTTAGGATCGTACTCTATAGTCGCCACCTTGCCCGGAACGCCGTCTTTCTTTCTTTTGAAATCTATTATTCTGTACTTGTGTCTCACGCCGCCGCCTCTGTGGCGAACGGTGATCTTGCCGCGCACATTTCGGCCCGCGTGCTTTTTGAGCGTGACCGTAAGGGATTTCTGCGGCTTGTCCGCAGTGATTTCTTCGAAAGTAGAAACCGTCATGCCCCTGCGGCCCGGTGTGGTTGGATTGTATTTTCTTATGCCCATATCACGCTCTCCTCGTTATAACGCTTTTGTGGATTTTTTCCGACTGTAGGGAAAAATCTTATATTAATCTCCGTTTAAAGCATCACCCATAGTTATTAAATCATTGCTTTAAACGAGAGAATAATTTAATACTAAGGTCACCTTGCGCCGGCGGCGCTTATCGACAAATTATATTTGTCGATAAACTAATCGAAGATTAGTATTACATCTGTGCGTTTCAACGGGGCGGGAAATATGCCGGCGCCTGCCCCGGGAATTGTGCCCGCCGCCCATACAGACAGGCGGGGAATCTCTTTAGCCTCGTTATAAGCCTTGGAAGAATTCGATCTCCTTGCTCTTTTCGGTAAGGGTTGCGATCGCTTTCCTCGAAGCGGCCGTACGTCCGACGTTTTTGCCCATTCTCTTTACTTTGCCCTTCACGTTCATGATATTGACTTTCTCTATCTCTATGCCGAATATCTCTTCGAGGGCGTGCTTCACTTCCGTCTTGTTCGCGTCGACCGCGACCTTGAACGTGTACTTCCTGTTCCGAGCATCGTCCATGCTCCTTTCGGAAATCACGGGCTTCAATATTATATCGTAGGCCAATTTCATACGGAAGACACCTCCTCGACCTTATTTTTCTTTGAAAACATAGTTTCGATCTTGTTCACGGCATCCTTTGTGACTATAAAGCTCGTATGGTTGATGATCTCGTATACGTTCATGGTCGTGGCAAGCGCCGTTCGCACGCCCGGTATGTTATGCGCGGAGCGAACGACGTTTTCGTCCTTTTCTGGCAGTATGATCAGCGATTTCTTCGCGGCGCCGATATTTTCCAAAACCTTTATCATATCCTTTGTCTTGGGCGCTTCGAAGCTCAAGCTGTCCAGTACAATGATTTCATTCTCCGCGACCTTCGACGAGAGCACGGAGCGCATCGCCAATCTGCGCAGTTTTCTGGGCAATGTATAACGGTAATCGCGCGGTTTGGGCGCGAATACGACGCCGCCGCCGACATGATTGGGCGCCACGCTGCTACCTTGGCGCGCGCGGCCCGTACCCTTTTGTCTGAACGGCTTTTTGCCGCCGCCCCTGACCTCGCCGCGCGTCTTGACGGACTGTGTGCCCTGTCTTTGATTTGCCAAATAATTCTTGACGACGGCGTAAACGGCGTTTTGGTTAATCTCTATGCCGAATATCTCGTCACTCAATTCTATTTCGCCCGCGGTTTCGCCGGACATGGTCAATACTTTTACCTTTGCCATCACTTACCCTCCTGTCCTTTTGTAACTACTCAAACCCCACGTGATTTTTGCCCATTCCTGAACCTGAGAGCTGATTTGCCTTCCTCACGTAGCTTCGAGTACGTTCCGGGGAGCCAAATCAGCTCTCAAAACCCGGCCTGAACAAAACTGACGCGGCGTTTGAGTAGTCTTGATTTGACCTTTGAATAGTTACTGTCCTTTTACCGCGTACTTTATGCGAAGCAAGCCGCCCCTGTTGCCGGGAACCGCACCTTTCACAAGCAAAATATTTCTGTCGGGAATAACCTTTACAAGCAGGATGTTCTGAACCGTGACCGTATCGCGTCCCATCCTTCCGGGGCCTTTGTTTCCCTTGAATACGCGAGACGGATATGTACCGGCGGCCAAGGCGCCGGCCAGTCTCTTGTGTTTTGAGCCGTGCGTCATAGGGCCTCTGTGGTGTCCGTGCCGCTTTATATTGCCCTGTGTGCCCTTGCCTTTGGAAACGCCCGTTATATCAAGCTTCTTTCCCTCTTCGAAATCGGCGACCGTGATGACCGCGCCCTGCTCATAACTTTCGCCTTCATCAAGACGAATCTCGGCAAGATGTTTTTTGTACGGAGCGCCCCACTTGTCGAAATGGCCTTTCTCCGGCCTGTTGAGCCGCCGCTCCTTAACTTCGCCGTAACCTATCTGTACGGCGTCGTAGCCGTCTGTTTCCTTCGTCTTGATTTGAATCACCGACACAGGGCCGGCCTCGATAACCGTCACGGGAACAACCTCGCCGTTATCGGAGAATATCTGTGTCATGCCTATTTTTTTGCCAAGTATTGTTTTCATAATTCCTGTTACGATTCCTTTCCCGGAATCCGCATACGACCGAGCGTCGAGCCGGTCTTCCCGCCGGCAAACTCGGCGGAAAGCGGCCGAATCGAATTGCGCAGCGGTATGCCTATGGGATTCTCGCAGCGGATTACCTCGCGCCGGCGCGCGGCAATCATACAAATATGCAATGTTGGACAGAGCCAACATTGAGCGACGCCCCCGTCATCTATAATTTGATCTCAATATCCACACCGGCCGGCAAATCCAACTTCATAAGCGAATCCACCGTCTTGGGCGTCGTGTGATAGATATCGATAAGCCGCTTGTGCGTACGCTGTTCGAACTGTTCTCTCGAGTCTTTGTACTTATGCACGGCGCGCAATATCGTCACAACCTCTTTCTCTGTGGGAAGGGGTATGGGTCCCGAAACATCGGCGCCCGTACTTTTGGCCGTTTCAACGATACGCGCTGCGGAACGATCCAAGGTTTTGTGATCGTACGCCTTCAGCCTTATCCTTATCTTCTGCTTCTCGTTCATCGCATTCCTCCTGTTTTCGCACGTTGTCACGTCGCAATTCGGACGCAGGCGATCCGCTTTCGGAGCGGTTTTGTTCGCAAGCCTTTTCAGTATATTATACGGGAAACGATAATGCAAGATATTTTTTGATTTTTTTGAAAGAAATTTTTGTGTTTGCGACATGCGAAATCCGGTCTTTGCAATAGCTTGGCGACACGCCACATGCACACGCTGCCGCGCGTTCGATATGCGGTGATTTTTGCTCGCTTCGCTTCACGATTCATGGTACAATAACCACAAGTCGGAAATAATACAGGGCCGAGCCGGCCAAAAGGAGAGACTGTATGCTTGAAGATTTGAAATTAAGGATCATCCGCAGCGCCGTCGCGGCGGAACAAAGCGGTCTGTGCAGACAAAGATCCGGCAATTTCAGCATGATAGACCGTGAGCGGGGGTTGATAGTCATCTCCCCCTCCGCGCTTGATCGCAATACAATAGAAATTGACGACATCCCTGTTATATCGATGAACGGCGACATTGTCGAGAAGGGAAAAAGGGCAAGAGCTTCCACGGAATACCCAATGCACATAAAAGCCTACGAAACACGCGCCGACATCTCATCCGTTATACACACGCATTCCGAGTACGCGACGGTCTTCGCCGTTAAAGGAAAACCCATAAAACCCGTCGTATTCGAGGCGTTTTTCTATGGCGTTCGCACAGCTGTAGCGAAGTACGGCAGACCCGGAACGGCGCGTCTCGCCGAGAGCGTAGTCGATCCGCTTCGCGACGCGGACGTATGCCTTCTCAAAAACCACGGCGTATTGGTAGTGGGAGGGGCTATTGAAGAGACGCTGCTCAAAGCGCAATATGTAGAGGATGTGGCAAAATTGTATTATCTGTCCATATGTCTCGGGAACGGCGCGCCCGACGTCATCCCCGCAGAAGAATTTGAACTGTATAAGGAAGAGACGGCGCGCAACAACATCCCGTCAAATAGCCGCGCGGCCGAACAAACTGCGGGGTACGCGTGCCCGGACGGGTATTGAACCCGTTTGCATAATCAAATGCCTTCCGCTCTGTGTATCAAAAGTATATCTTATCCGAAGAATTTACGTGCCGCGCCATGCTGTCCGGGTCGATCGAACGCGTCAGCGCGTCGCGCGCCGTAATCCTGCCTTCTTTGAACAGTTTCAAAATCCCGGCATCCATGGAGATCATGCCGTCCGCGATATAAGCGTCTATGGTCTGATTGATACGGTTTGAATAACCGTCGCGTATTAATGCGCGTATCTCGTTATTGCAGGTCATAAACTGAAATACGGGCGCGACGGCGCCGTCGACGGTCGGCACTAACTGCTGCGAAACGACGGCTTGCAAAACCGCCGACAGCTGTGTATGCACGCGTTCGCGTTGGGCGACGGGAAACGCGTCGACAAGTCTGTCGATTGCGTTCGCGGCGCCGACGGTAAACATCGTGGATATGACCAAATGCCCTGTCTCTGCGGCGGTAAGCGCCGTAGAAATGGTTTCCGCGTCGCGCATCTCTCCAAGCAGTATAACATTGGGACTCTGCCGCAGCGCGGCCCTGAGCGCAGCCGCGTAGCTTTCCGTATCGAGCGACACCTCCCGTTGACTCACAAGGCTCATCTTATGACGATGCAGATATTCTATCGGATTTTCAAGCGTTATGATATGTCCGTTTCGCGTGCTGTTGATCTTGTCGATCAAGCAGGCCAACGTAGTCGTCTTGCCGGATTCGGCCGGCCCGGTGAACAGTATCAGCCCTTGCGTGCGATCAGACAGATCGAACACTTCCGGGATTATGTTGAGCTTGACCGGATCCGGCAGCGAAAAGGCCACGACGCGTATAACGGCCGCAAATGAGCCTCTCTGCTTGTACACGTTGGCGCGAAACCTCGAAACATTCGGAATGGCGAAAGCGAAGTCGTCGTCGCCGCGCGTGCGCAGACGACCTATGTCGCGATCCGGCGCCATATCGTAGATTTCGGAAATAAACTCGTCCGTCTTTGCGGGAAGCAGCATTTCCTCATTAAGCGATTCAATTCGGCTGCCCAACTTGTAGCTGATCGGACGGCCCGCGATCACGAATACATCCGAAGCGCCTTTCTCAACGATTTCTTTCAATATTGCTTTGATATCCATAAGGCTAAACCCCTCCGCGGTTAAAACAGCATATCGGAACGCACCTTGCCGGCGACGGCGTCGCCCGCCAAAAGACCCGCGAGCGTGAGCGCAAACGGCATGGCAGTACCGGGTCCCCGCGACGTTATGATCTTCCCGTCAATAACCACATCTTCTTTGACATAATCGGCTTCCGCCAACTCGTCTTCCATACCGTCGTAAACAGTAGCTTTTTTCCCTTTCAAAAGACCGCTCCGCGCCAATACCGCCGGCGCGGCGCATATTGCCGCTATTCGCTTGTTCGCCGCGGCAAAATCCGTAAGCGCGGTTTTCAATCCGGCGTGAGCGGACAAACGCTCCGTACCGGGACCGCCGCCCGGCAAGATCAGCATCTCGCATTGAACGCAATCCGCGTCCTCAAAAAGTTCGTCGGCCACAACCGCAACGCCGTGAACGCCGGTTACGGTTAGATCCTTCATGATCGAGACCGTCTTTATCGTAACGCCCGCGCGCCGCAACACGTCCACGACCGTAAGAGCCTCGACTTCCTCAAAGCCGTCCGCCAAAAACAGATATACCATTGCAAAACGCCTCCTTTGTTGAAGCTATACTGTGCAAAACACGACAAGCGCCGCGTCTTCAATAAAACATACCCACGACCTTAGTAAGCCTTTTCGTGATTGAGTAGCCGGCCAACAGAATTATAAGTGAAATCCCGGCCGCGACAAACGCGTTTTCGAGTACGATGACGGACGGCAAAAGCTGCGGAACCATATCCGTTTCCTCGAATTTGTACAGGAAAAAACTGTCGAACACGCGCTCCGGCAAATAGCGGTTGTAAAGCAGAAACGCGATCCCGGCAGCCATAAGCGCATACAGAACCGATCCGGCCCTGTACGCAATGCTCACCGCTTCTTTTCGATCCTGCCGCAAAAGAAACCAGTAGGCAAACAAAATGACGCAAATCATCACGACAAGGCAGAGCAGACTCATATTCAAAAGATCCCTCAGCCTATCCATGAACACGGCCTCGCCGATGCCGAATATAGGGCGATCACGCTTTATGTCGGTATACTGAAAATCATCCAACGTCCCGAGCATATACTGCGAGAAGAATCGCGCAAGTTCATCGCTCGTTACGCCGAGTCCTATTTCGCTTATGATTTCGCTTCTGTTGAACTCGTAACGATAGATATCCGGCAACCGCGCGCTCAGATTCACTGCGGTCAATATGCATGTCGTGGGTATAGTAAATATTAAAAGCACAAACAACGTGCGATTGATGATTTTCATCACGCGCCCTTCACGGCACTTGCATTTGTATTTATATTTGTATTTGTATAATAACCGCGTCCCTTGCGGTTTTTATATCATAAATGCGAAGTGCAGCGGAGTCATTTATGATACCGCCCTGTGCATTTTCGCCTCCGGGCGAAAACGCACGGCATTTAAATCTATATAATAACCGCGTTCCTTGCAGTTATTATATCACATAATGAAGCTTCCGTAGACAAAATGCCAAAAAAAACTTATAACTTCGCTACTGATCCCCCGCTTCAAGCGAAGCCAATCGGATTTCGCTTCCCGCAACAAGCGATTGGCATCTCCCTCGCTTCGTTGAAACGCACAGATGTAAGAAAAATTTCTACACTCGAAATTTTTCTGCTGATGCGTTATAATTAATACACCGTTAATGTAACTGCTCAAGGGTATATTCTGCGGAATACACAGTGGAACGTTATTTTTGTATGCCGGACTGTCTTTTCAGCTTTAAGGAGTCTTTTATGATTGAAATAATTCCTGTAACGGGTTGTACGGGATCTGAATGTTATCTGCTCGTTTCGGAAAACCACGGTTTTCTTGTGGACACAGGTTACGCTTTCTGCGCGGACGCTACCGCGCAAAACATCGCGAACGCTCTCGGCGCGCGCACGCTCGACTATATCCTGTTGACGCACTCTCATTACGACCATGTGGGCGGCTTGTCCGCAATGCGCCGGACTTGGCCCAAGACCGAAGTGGTCGCGAGCCGCTACGCGAAGGACATACTGTCTCGCCGCAGAGCGCGCGATGTGATACGTTCGTTAGACGACAAAGCCGCCGCCAAACGCGGCGGCATCGCGATGCGCGAAGATTTTACAGCGGGATTTGCGGTAGACAGGACTGTAAAAGAAGGCGACGTATTGTACGTCGACGGCATATCAATCTCGGTGATGGAAACGCCGGGCCATACAAAATGCTCCGTAAGCTATTATTTTCGTGAAGATGATCTGCTTGTCTTGAGCGAAAGCACGGGCATCAGGCCGGTAACATCCGACGTGTCTCCGACCTTCATCGTCAGCTACAGGGACGTGATCAAGGCTATTGACAGATCGGAACGCATGGCGCCACGACGCATACTGATCGCTCACTCGGGCTCCGAGAGCGGCGACGGCGTGAAAAAGTATTTTAAAGACGCCCGCGCGGCGGCCGAAGCCGTAGCCGAATGGATATTGGCGGAACACAAACTTGGCAAAAGCTTGGATGAAATAATAGAAAGCTATACCGCCGAATTCTTCATCGGCTCGGCCAACAGGTATCAACCGTTGGAAGCCTTTGTACTCAACGCGCGCACCATGATCCCGCGGCTGATTGAGGAATTTGAGCGGAGTCAATAGCGGAATATGCCCGTTTCAAATACTTTTCGCCATTTCGATGAGAAACATGTGCGCGTCTTCGGAGGCGCGGATATATATCCCTTGTTCAGTTATTTCCAAGGCGTCGCCCGCAGAGAGATTTATACCGCCGACTTCGGCCTTGCCCTCTATAAGCGCCATGTACGCTTGCCTGTTTTGCGATACGATGAACTCAAGGCTCTTATCCCTCTCCAATATCGAAGCAAAGGCGTATATGTCGGCATGCATCTTGATCGGCGCGCCGTTATCGGCGTTGTCCGCGCCCGAGGCCACGGACAGCCAGCGGTTTATCCTCTCATCGAAGCCAAACCGGCAGTCGCCGTAGCTCGGCGCGTGTCCGTTCCGGTCAGGCAGTATCCATATCTGCAGAAAACGCAGCGTTTCATCGCTCCTGTTGTTATACTCGCTGTGAAAGATGCCCGTACCCGCACTCATATACTGCACCTGCCCGCGCGTCAGGCTGTGCTTGTTTCCCATGCTGTCCTTATGCGTGAGCTCGCCGTTTACCACATAGGACAGCACCTCCATATTCTTGTGCGGATGCATGTCGAAGCCCGCGCCGGGTCTGACCAAATCGTCGTTGAGTACGCGAAGATCTCCGAACTGCATGTTCGAGGGATTGTAATATTCGGCAAACGAAAAATGATGCCGGCTTTCAATGCCGTCATAGGCGTTTCTGCCCATCTTTTCGCCGTCGATGTAACGCAACATAACGCAAAACTCCTTTCCGCGTCCGGCTTGCCGGCCAAGACGCCGGTATTCGAAAAACCATCGGTTGGGCTTAAGACAGGGCGGACAGTATCTCAAGAAGACCGTCCGCTTTTTCAATAAAGTAATCCGGCCCGTCGGCGCCGTTTCTGTCCTCTTCCGACACGGCGACGGCCCAAGCGACTAACACCGACTTTACGCCTGCAGAGCGTGCGCAGCGGATGTCGTACAGCGTATCGCCTACCATCAGCGCTTCTTCGGGTTTTTTGCCCAACTTTTCGAGCGCGATCAGTACAGGTTCCGGATCCGGCTTGAACTTACTGCAATCCTCACAGGTTACCACCAGATCAAAATAGTCTGAGAGCCCGTATTTTTCAAGCCCTTCCATCGTAGTTGACGGCAGTCTCGACGTTACAACGGCGAGCGTATAGCCGCGCGCCTTGAGCTCTTTAATCAATTCTCGCACGCCCGGAAATACCGAGATCATAGGCCCGAAATTGTTCCTGTGATAACTGCGATATATCTCTGCGGCCTCGTTGACCGGCACATCGGGAAAAAATTTGGCCATTGTATCGTACAATACTTCGCCAAATGTGGCAATGATGTCCTCTACCGGTCTTTCCGCGCCCGTAAGCGTACGAAATGTATGTTGCCACGAGTTGATGATCACCCGGTTCGTGTCCATAACGGTGCCGTCAAAGTCAAACAATATCGTATTCACGCTCATTCGGTTAATCTTATCCCTTAGTCACTGCGGCTTCCGCATGCTGAGTCCTATCTTCTGTTTTTCGGCGTCGATGCTGACAATCCACACATTTACAGTATCTCCTACGCTGACCACATCCATCGGATGGCGTACATATCGGTCGCTCATGCGAGAGATATGCACGAGACCGTCGTTCTTGACGCCGATATCCACAAAGGCGCCGAAGTCTACGACGTTGCGCACAGTTCCCGTAAACTCCATACCGACCTTCATATCCTCGAAGGATTTTACATCGCGGCGAAATACAACGGGCGGCGCGTCCTCGCGCGGGTCGCGCGCGGGCTTTCTTATCTCCGCCACGATATCGCGCAGAGTGGGCAAACCAACGCCTATGTCCGCAGCCAATTTTTTCAAACACTCGCCGAGCTTGGCTTCGCTGTGCCGATCATCGGTCATGAGCGGCGCGAGGGCGGCGAAGCCTTTTACACGCGCGCGGTCTCCGCTCGGCGCCTTACGCTCCGCGTAGGCGGCGCAAATGCGTTCCTCAATATCCGGAACCCCTCCGGCGGAGATGTCGCTTTCGCCCACAGACGTCCGCGTCAATATCTCGGCGGCCGCTCCATAAGATTCCGGATGCACCGACGTGCCGTCCAATGGATTCTTGCCGTCGGATATGCGCAGAAAGCCCGCGCATTGATCGAAGGCTCTATCTCCTAATTTAGGTACTTTTTTTAATTGTCGTCTGTCGTCAAAGCGCCCGTTTTCCTCTCGCCATGCTACGATATTCTTCGCTATCGCGGCGTTGACGCCGGCCACATATGAGAGCAGCGAAGCGGATGCCGTGTTCAGATCCACACCCACACGGTTCACGCAGTTTTCCACGACGCCCGTGAGCGCGCGGTCAAGCAGTCCCTTGTTGATGTCGTGCTGGTACTGTCCCACGCCTATGCTCTGCGGCGGGATTTTCACTAATTCCGCCATCGGATCTTGCAACCTGCGTCCGAGCGACATGGCGCCGCGCGTCGTCACGTCGAGATCGGGGTATTCCTCCGTTGCGACCTTTGACGCCGAGTATACAGAAGCGCCGGCTTCGTTGACTATGGTGTATCGAACGTCAAGTCCGTTTTTGGCTATGAATGCGGCCACGACCTCTTCCGTTTCGCGCGAGGCCGTGCCGTTGCCTATGGCGACGACGTTCACATCATATTTGTCGATCAACTTCTTCAGCGTCGTTTCCGTACCGGTTATGTCGTTCTTGGGTTCCGTCGGATATATCGTTGTATAGGCCCGCAGCTTTCCCGTTTCCGAAAGCACGGCAACCTTACATCCCGTTCGGAAACCGGGGTCTATGGCGAGAACGCGCAGACCCTTGACCGGCGGCGCCATAAGCAAACTTTCCGTGTTCTTGGCGAACACTTTTACGGCTTCGGCTTCGGCGCGTTCAGTCAACGCAGCGCGCATTTCGCGTTCGAGCGAGGGCGCGATAAGCCGCTTATAGCTGTCCGCGACGGTTTCACGAAGCAAATCCGTAAAGACAGAATCTCTGTTCGTGATTATGATGTCCTCTATCGCGGACAGGAAAGCTTCGGCGGCAGTGCGCACGTGTACCTTCAGCTTTTTCTCTTTCTCGCCGCGATTTACGGCCAAGACGCCGTGGTCGGGAATCTTCGCGATGGGTTTCGCGTACTCGTAGTACATATCGTACACCGTACTCTCGGACGCGTCCGCCGCTTCGGATACGATTTGCCCTTCCTTCAACGTTTTTTCACGCAACGCGGCCGTGATGTCGGGATCGTCCGCGATCATCTCAGCAATGATATCAAGCGCGCCCACAAGCGCCTCAGGCGCGTTCGCCGCGCCGGTTTCCGCGTCTATATAAGCCGCCGCGATCTCAAGCGGATCACCCGACGTCGCCTGCTGCGACCAAATGATATCCGCCAAGGGCGAGAGACCCTTTTCGCGGGCCTTTGAGGCGCGGGTGGCGCGCTTCTGTTTGTATGGTTTGTACAGATCCTCGACGCGCTGCAATATCTCGGCCTCTTGAATCCGTGCGGTGAGTTCATCGGTGAGCTTGCCCTGTTCGTCTATCAGCCTTATGACCTCATCTTTGCGTTCTTCGAGATTCTTCAGATACGAAAGCCTTTCGTCCAGATCGCGAAGCTCGACGTCCGAAAGTCCGCCCGTGGCCTCCTTGCGATATCGCGCGATAAAGGGGATGGTATTGCCATCATCTATCAACGCCACCGTATTCTCAATCTGCGAAAGCCTTATCTTGAATTCTTCGGCCAATTTTTCGTTGATATTTATTGCCATATTACGCATCTTTCATCTTCAATTTTTCATTGATCAGATAATCCAAATCACCGTCCATAACGGCGTACACATTTCCGACCTCCGCTCCGGTGCGATGATCCTTAACGAGCGAATAAGGGTGAAACACATATGAGCGTATCTGATTCCCCCATGATATCTGACCGTAATCGCCCGCCAACTCCGCCAAGTTTTCCTTGTGCTCACGCTCCGCCAATTCCACGAGCCGCGATTTCAGTATACGCATCGCGACCTCCTTGTTCTGATGCTGTGAGCGTTCATTCTGCACGGAAACGACGATATTCGTAGGTATATGTGTGATACGCACGGCGGAATCCGTCTTATTGACATGCTGTCCGCCCGCCCCGCTCGAACGAAACGTGTCTATGCGCAGGTCGTCGGGATTGATCTCCACTTGAATGTTGTCGTCAAGCTCGGGCATGACATCGAGCGAAGAGAACGATGTGTGCCGCCGGCCCGAGGAATCGAAAGGCGAGATACGCACAATGCGGTGAACGCCCTTTTCGTTTTTCAAATATCCGTAGGCGTTATCCCCTTCGACGAGGAAAGTGGCGCTCTTGACGCCGCCCTCGTTATCGTCTTGCATATCCCACATTTTGACCTTATAACCCTTGGCTTCCGCCCAACGCGTGTACATGCGCAGAAGCATACCGGCCCAATCCTGCGCATCCGTTCCTCCGGAACCCGCGTGAACGGAAAGTATGGCGTTGTTCGCGTCGTATTCTCCGCTGAGTAAGGCGCCGACGCGCATATCGTCAAGTTCTTTTCTCCAGTCGGCGTAACTCTTTTGTATTTCGAGCGCCATAGAAACGTCGTTTTCTTCTTCCGTCAATTCTATGAGCGATTTGATGTCGTCGAGAGCGGTTTCCATTCTGCAAAACTCGTTTATACGGGCTTCACAGCGTTTTTTTTCCTTCAGTACGCGCTGAGCCGTCTCATGATCGTCCCAAAAGCCCTCCGCGCTCATTTCGGCGTCAGCAATCTCAAGACGCGCCGTCAAATCCGGCAAGTCAAAGGGAATCACCCAATTCTTTGAGAGCGGCGGTTGCGTCGCCGAGCTCGTACTTGATTTGATCCAGTTCAACCACTTCTCCATCACATCCTTTCAGTAATCGCATTCTTGACAATATTCGGCTGTCGGAACGACAATCGGCGCAACAACCGCGTTATCCGCCGTCACGCATATATATTGTAATGCATTATCCCGTATTTAGCAAGGGCGTTCCCCTCATTCGGCCAAAACGAAGTCTATCTCGCACCTGTCCGCATTCACTTTTGCTACGCTTATCCGCACCGCGTCGCCGAGGGAAAACATCTTTTTCGTGCGTTCGCCGACGAGCCTGTAACGCGCCGGATCGTAGATGTAATAATCGTCATTAAGCGTATTCATATGCACAAGACCTTCAACCGTATTCGCAAGACCTGCGAAAAAACCGAATGAGGACACACCGCTTATCACGGCGTCATAAACCTCTCCTATACGGCGGCTCATGTACTCCGCCTTTTTTCTTTTTTCCACGTCGCGCTCCAATTCAATAGCCCTGCGCTCTGTTTTCGAGGCAATCAGCGCCGCCGTTTCGACGCTTTCTCTAAGCGCCCCGATTCGCGCGGATGTGATGCCGCCGTGCAGATTCTCCTTGATAATACGGTGAACGATCAAATCGGGGTATCGCCTGATAGGTGATGTGAAGTGGCAGTAATAGAGCAGTGCAAGGCCGAAATGTCCTTTGCATTCCGTGCTGTAAAACGCCTTTTGCATAGCGCGCAGCGTCACGGTGTTCACGACGTTTTCATAGGGCTTTCCTTTTATGTCGTTCAAAAGCCCGTTCAACGCGGCAGGACGC
Source organism: Eubacteriales Family XIII. Incertae Sedis bacterium (assembly GCA_031266025.1). GTDB lineage: Bacteria > Bacillota > Clostridia > Peptostreptococcales > Anaerovoracaceae > JAITLA01. The sequence continues at coordinate 2,326 of JAISBV010000013.1, read as the reverse complement.
ACATTCGCCGGATCCCCCTTGAATGTGAGACCGAATCCTCCTATGAACGTCTTGTATTCATCCATGCGTTCCGCATCCGGGCGTTCGTGCACGCGGTAAATAAAGGGGAATTCTCCGCGACAGTATTCCTCCGCTACGCATTCGTTGGTTAGAAGCATAAATTCCTCTATCATGCGGTTCGCAACGCGCCGTTCGGCCACAGATATAAGTATGGGAACGTCGTTTTCATCCAAGCTGATCTTCGCTTCATCAATGTCGAAGTCTATGCTGCCGCGTGCTTCGCGTCTCATTTTCAGCAGTTCCGCAAGCTCGGCCATCATACGCAGATCATCCCGTATCTCACCGAGACGCTCCGCGAGCGCCGGCACGTCATTCTCCAACATATCGGAAACATCCGTATAGACGAGACGAGCCTTCGAGCGTATAACGCTTTCGTATACCGTATGGCCTGTCACCTCGCCGGCCGCGCTGACCGCAATGTCGACGGAGAGCGTGAGCCTGTCCTCGTCTTCGTTCAGGCTGCATATCCCGTTTGAAAGCGACAGAGGCAGCATGGGCGTCACTCGGTCTAACAGGTATATACTCGTGCCTCTAAGCAAAGCTTCTTTATCGAGACGACTGTCTTCTTTGACATAATGGCTCACATCGGCTATGTGAACGCCAAGAATGTAACCGTCGGCTCGCCGCCTGATCGAAACGGCGTCGTCAAAGTCCTTTGCGTCCGCGCCGTCTATTGTAAATATGCGCTCGCCGCGCAGGTCACGTCTGCCGGCCAAGTCCTGCGCCGAGAGATTCGCGCCGATACGCGCAGCTTCGGCTTCGACATTTCGCGGAAAGTTCTGCGATAAACCAAAACGCCTGATAGCGGCCAATATGTCGCCGCCCGGCTCATCGGCCGCCGCGATGATCTCGACTATACATCCTTCCGCTTCGGTCACGGCGTCAAGCCGTTTTTTAAGCCTGACCAATACCTTGTCGCCGGAAGCGGCGCCGCCAAAATCGCCCTTTGCCACCGATATCTCCTTGGGCGCGTTCCTGTCATAAGGGGTAACGACGCCTAAGTTGCGCTCACGCACAAACACGCCCACAAATTCAGGCATGCGTCGTTCACGCCCCGTGTTTCGCCTTTTTCGGCCGCGCTGCTCGCCCCGTCTGCGCGCGGGCGCTCCGGCGCGTAAGCGCTTCTTCCTTTTTGTGTTTCTGTTCGCCATTATGTTCCGTACCCTTCCCGGCTCGCCGCCTTGTTTGTCATATGTCAATATAATGACACGAATTCGCGGCAAATGCAATATATACAGATGCAATTTGTCTGTTGACCAACAAAGACATTGCGATAAAATTTAAATTGTGAAACGTGTTTATGGATATTGTGAAAGTTTTCGGTCAAAATCTTAGAAATTACAGATGCTCATGCGGGAAAAATCAGATATTGACGTAGGATAAAAAACGATTGACGTCAGGATGGCGGAGAAGATGGGATTCGAACCCATGCACCGGTAACCCGGCCTAACGGTTTAGCAAACCGCCCTCTTCAACCTGCTTGAGTACTTCTCCGCGCTCTGTGTCACGCGGCGGCAAGCGCCGCCATGACTCATTTATTGTACCATATTTTGACCGTCTGTCAAGGTGTTGGTCTGCAAGTTTTTTTTCTTGACAACCGGTTAGCTGTGGCTTACAATATAGGCGTGTAATTACGGGCCGCGTTGGCCGAGACGAATGTTTTTGGACGGAACAAAACCGGATGTTCTCGCCGGCGAACGGAATGGGGTTTTTATGAAAAATCGAATTGTTACGGGGCTTGGCGCCGGCGCCGCGGGATTGCTTTTGGCGCTTGGGCCGCAATATATGTTCAAACTCTGTCCGCAGGCGGAGGATGGGCACTTTATGACCTGCCACTGGACAGGCTGCGCCGAGATCGGCGTCGGGCTGCTGATCGCCGCGTTCGGCTTTGGGTTGTTGCTGTTTTCATCGGATCGAACGAGGCTCGGTCTGAGCTTGGCCGTTTGTCTGGCCGGGATACTCGCCCTGCTGTTGCCGTCGGTGCTGATCGGGGGCTGCATGATGGAAAGCATGGCCTGCCGCCGCGTCGCCTTTCCGGCGATTACGGTAATCGGCGCGCTCACGGTACTCGGCTTCGCGATCAATTCGTTTTACCTGCTCGGCAGCGGAAGAAAGACGGAGGCGGTTTAAAATGCGCGGTTCATTTCGTCCGTCCTTCTCGGACATCGCCGCGGGCAACCTGACGCGGCGACCCTTTCGCACCGTCTGTCTCGTGCTTCTCGTCGTCCTGCTGTCCTTTGTGCTGTTCGGAGGCTCGCTGATCGCG
>JAISBV010000156.1 GCA_031266025.1 Eubacteriales Family XIII. Incertae Sedis bacterium | reverse complement strand
GCTTCGATTGCGCGGCGAGGCCGGTCGTCGTTCGGGTGGACGGCCTCGAAGTGGGACAGGACGCGTTCGGCGCATTCCGCAGCCCAAAGCGCAAGCAGCCGGTGGTCCCCGTCGGTCAGCGCACCGCCCCGGCGCAGCGTAATCAAGCGAGGGTCGCGGATTTCGGGGAGTATCATCGCAGTACCTCAATCGCGTATGAAAAAACGGGCGGGGATATTTTCACCTTTGGGGCGCTTCCTCGGCGACCACGTTCCAGTTGACGCCGAATTTGTCCGTAACGGCGGCATGGAATACGCTGTAAAAGGTGCCGGTCGGGGGGAGGGTCACGCGGCCGCCCTCGCAGAGCGACGCGTAGATTGCCGAGGCTTCCTTTCCCGTGGGCACTGTCACGGAGAGCTTGACGCTGTCGCCGATTGCCGGCGGCGCCGCTTCGTCGGCGAACCAGACGTTTGTCCCGCAGACGGCCATTTCGCCGTGCATCACCCACGTGCGGAGCAGCTCCGGCGGAGTCCTCGACCCCTCCGGCATGTAATCGCCGTAGGGCAGGATTTTCGGCTCGCCGCAGGGAAAGACGGCGCGGTAGAAATCGAGCGCGTCCCGGCAGTTGCCGTTGAATGTCAGATAGGGCGTGATCATGATGGGCCTCCTTTTCCATGATTGGCGTACTTCAGCAATGCCACTTGGGCGTCGATATCCTCGTCGATGGCGCTGTGGATTTCCGTCATTTCGCGTTGCATCCCTTCGCCAGCGCCGCCAATTTAAGCGTCGTGTTCGCGTTCCGGATCGTTATCAAATGATAAACGGCCTTGCTCTGAACGACTTTCGACCAGCGCGTCCGCGAGAAGGTCTTGAGCGGCGCGGACCAGAAAATCACGCTGCCGTAACAGGAAATACTCTCGTATTCCGGTTTCGCCTCGCCGACGGCTGCGCGGATTTCCTCCGCTGTCGCGGGCGGGATTGCGAATATCGCATTGTGCCTGGAATCCGCGTCGCGGTTCCACCACTCCGGCGCGTGATCGAGGGCGTCCGTCAAATGCCCGGCAGTGATGACCCCAACCGCGATGTTCAGCCCGAAGCCCGCCTCGATCAGGTTCTCGCAAGCCGCTTTCGCTTCCTGCAAGCCCAAGTCGCTGTCGAACAGGATATTGCCGCTGTTGATGTAGGTGACGACGTTCTCAAATCCCCGTTTTTCGAACGCGGTTTTGAGTTCCGGCATGGATATTTTGTTTTTCCCGCCCACATTTACGCCCCGCAGGAGCGATATATATTTCGTCATACCTTCATGGTCTCCTGCTTCACATCCAAGCTGTCAACCCAAGCGGCAAGGCTTTCTTTACTCTGTCGCCCATTCAACATCTTACCGGCTAAGATGTTAGCGGAGGCATCTACGCTCCCTTTCAGGCGCACCACCGTTTCGCCGATACCGCTGCTGCCGGACGTGGCGAAGGGGATTATGGTTTTTTCCGCAAAGTCGTAGCTTTCGAGGAAGGTGTTGATGATGGTTGGCGCAATGTACCACCATATCGGGAAGCCGACGAACACCACGTCATACGCGCCGACATTTGCGTCCTTGTCAGCGACTGCGGGACGCGAGGACTTATCGCCCATCTCAATGGAACTGCGGGATTTCTTATCCTGCCAGTCCAGATCGGCTTTTGTGTACGGCGTCTGTGGCTTAATCTCATACAAGTCCGCGCCTGTTGCCTCCGCCAGTGCTTCCGCCACTTTGCGGGTGACACCGCTTGCCGAAAAATACGCTACCAGTTTCTTACTCATAGTGGAAACCTCATTTATCATTTTGCGATTCACTCCCCAATCAATTTTCTTTTGTATGAACGCCGATAGGTTTAACGCCGAATTTCTGTAAGACTTCGTTCTTTTCAAATAATGGACAAAATTGAAAATTCATTATCACAAACTCGTAAGCGAGGCACTCCGGTTCATCATTTAGCGCCAACTTTGCCAGCGCCAGCAGTTTTTTTGACTCTGCCAAATCCAAATCTAATCCAAAACAGGCAGCGATGGCAACACGCAGGGTCACGGCTGTCTTTTTCAGCTTGATCCTGCTTATCGTTGCGTCATCAAGACCTGAATGGTCTTTGAATATATTGTTTCTCATGCCCTTTGCTGTCTTGATTTGTTCGACCCTATCCCAGAAGTCTGTCGCCGATGCCAAAGCAGTGCGCTCAGTGGTAAACCTATCGAAGTCCGCCTTCACGGCATCCAAGGCTTTTGCGACATCAAAAGCCTTATCATTCTGAACATTTGCAGTATACCTTGGCAGTTTCTTATATTCTGTTTCTATCCTCGTGAGAAAGCCCGTTGTGAGCAAATACATCATTTTGGGTTGAAAATTTCCTGTATTGGTGTTGCTGTAATTATGGCTGACAGCAACTGTATATTCAAATATAAGTGTACATTCTTGCTGATGCTTTATTGCATAGGACGTAAGATGGGCTTTACCATCATGGTCAATACTGATATATTTCGGATCGTTGATTACAAAGGCGTCCTCAACAAAGCGAAACAATCCACTATGTAGCACATCTCTGAAAGCCGGATTCCTGCCAAATTCGTAGATAACCTGCTCAAGGGAAATGTGGCGTGTCAGCGAACGGTTGCTGGTCTTGACCGTCAATGGATGTTCCGAAAAATCCCACGCCGCCGAGTTGGTATCGAAATTGTAGATTTCTTCCCCTTCTTCGCGACCCATAAAGCCTAAATCGACCATACGGTATTTTGCCGAGACTTTGGAAACACGATAGAACGCCGCCAATTCGTCCACTATTTCAGTAAGCACAACAAGCCGTCGCTGGCCGTTTTGTGGAATGACACGGGAAGCAAAGAGTTCTCTTAGCTTTTTCTTTGTCGCTTCTTTCGGCATCAAGATACGGGGAGCGATTCCGCGAGCCTGTTTCTCCATCCGTTCTTCGTCAAGGTTAGCATCGTCGCCATCGGGAATTTTAATCGGACAACGGAATGCGATATCTGAATCGGTTGTTTTTCTGCGAAGGTTGTTGAAATAATGGCGATGTATATGCCAGTGAATACACTCATGCGCCATCGTGTTATTCACTCTGCCATCATGACCAATGGTAGAATCTATCAAGACCGTTCCCTTTTTCACAGGGAACCCGATATAACTTTTCGTGCCGGGATCATAAACATCTATATCGCCATCAAAGAAAGCAATAGTTCCTAACACGTCGTAACTATCAGACAGTTGCTGATTTGTGTAAACCTTTAGGCTCATTCTCTTTCGGGCAATATCAAAAATCGGCACCGGCATCGGTATCGTCAGAAATCGGGTGCAACCATAATGTGTCAAAAAGTCGGCTGCGACTTCATCATAGTTGTCCCTGTTTACGTTTACCGGGACAAGCGTCTTTTTGTCGTAAACATACTCCATTAACCCTGTCTCCTTGGCAACGTGTTCAGTTACTTTCTCGAAGAGCCTTATAGATTTCCTCCATAAACACGTCGGTGATTTTGTCCCGCAATTCCTCGTTGCCAAGGAGAAGCGTATAAAAGTCTACATTTTCGTCGTATCCGGCCACCAGTGCGTCAGACACGCTGTCTTTATAGGTGAACTTGAAGTCCGTAAAAGGATTGTTCTTCGCGCTCGCTCTCAGGCGCGGGTCACGCAGAAGGATGTCGCGTATCTGCATCGCCGCTTTTGTTCTGACATTCGTATCGCCCTTGCTGCCATAAATCGTATTGATTTCTTCGATAATGATTGAGAGCATTTTCAGTTGCTCTACTTCCGGTTGTGCCGGGCGCGGGGCTTTCATTTTCAGTTCGGGCTTCGACTCGATTTCCGGGGTTGCCATCACGCCTGTTTGCTCCTGCTTGAATCCACTGACTGTGATTTTGTCGGCGATGTCAAAATCATTGCCCCCTTTGATATCCAGTTCCTTGACCAGATACGAGAGGTAGTTGTACCGTTTGTGCAATTCGAGGTTCTCGTAGCAAGTCGCTTGAATCAAGAAACAATAGGATTTCAGAAAACGCCGAATTGTCGTGCGAATAGCGAACTGCTCATCAATATTCTTTTTGCGAACTTCACGAGCGGCATTATCAAGCAGCGCCCACATGCGCTGTTTTTGCTTTGCGTTGCGCTTTGACAGATACAGCAAATCATTGAACTCGTCGATGTCATTTTCGGTGAGGATGTCATAAAATTCAATTTCCTCCTCCAACTTGCGAATGTCGGACGGCGAAATGGTGTCGAATAACTCAGTTTCTTCATAGAATGGCGCAAACGCCTTGAGGATGTCCTCGGCCTTGTTTTTGAAGTCAAGAACAAACGTCCTCTTATCATACGGCGGGTAAATACGGTTCAGACGGGAAAGTGTTTGAACCGCAGAAACGCCTTTCAGTTTTTTGTCAACATACATAGCCACAAGACGCGGTTGGTCAAACCCTGTCTGATATTTGTTGGCGACAATAAGCACTTGCCAGACGCTCTTGTCGAACTCTTCCCGCAAGGATTCCTCACTGAATCCATTTATACCGACTTCGGTATAAGTTTCGCCGTTCAGCGTCACTTTGCCGGAAAACGCCACCAATGCGTGAATGTCAGTATAACCGTTTCTGGCAATGTATTTTTCAAACTCCAGCATATATTTCACGGCAGCGGGGCGCGATGAGGTCACAACCATTGCCTTTGCCGCGCCATCGAGATTACCGGCAATGTTCTGACGGAAATGCTCAATGATAATCTCTACCTTCTGTGAGATGTTCGTGTCGTGCAAGTCGATGAAACGGGCAATCTTTCGTTTGGCGGTAATTGACTGGAGTTCGGGGTCGTCATCTATCGCCTTGTTAAGCGTGAAGTAGGTCTTCCATGTCACATAGTTGTCAAGGACGTTCAAGATGTAGCCTTCCTCAATGGCCTGACGCATAGAGTACAGATCAAAACAAGTCTTTCTGCCCTCATCGTTCAACGTCCCGAAAAGCTGAATCGTACCGGGTTTAGGCGTGGCGGTGAACGCTATCATCGTGACGTTCGGCTGCTTACCGGATTTCGCCCGCTCAATTTTCATTTTCTCTTCGGTCGTGAGTTCCTCGCCATCGTCCTCGCCGTCATTATCAGGGGCATCCTCAAGTTTGCCGCCCGCCAAGACATGAGTGACCGACTGCATAAGGTCACCTTCAGTTGAGGAATGAGCTTCGTCAATCAGCACGGCAAATGTCTTGTCTTTCAGCGAGCCGAGCAGACTGTTTTCGATAATGTAAAAGAACTTATGCACGGTGGTAACGATTATTTTCGTATTGCCGCGCAGTGCGGCAGCGAGGTCATTCGAGTCGCATTTCTCATCCATGACTTTAAGTTGCCCGCTTTTGTGATCAATGCCTTTAATCGCCTCCTGCAACTGTTGGTCAACAATGATGCGGTCGGTAATGACAATGATGTTGCTGAATATATTCCGGTCGGTCGTATCATGGAACGAGGCGAGAATATGCGTGAGCCACGCTATGGTATTAGTCTTGCCGCTCCCCGCTGAATGTTCAATCAAGTAATTTTGGCTTGTGCGGTTAACCCGGATGTCCGCTGTCAGTTTTTCAATCGCCCGAAGTTGATGGTAGCGCGGGAAAATGACGGTTTCTCTTTGTGTGTACCTACCGGTATCGGCGTTCTTCGTGCGCTTTTTCTCTATGAATATGAATCGCTCAATAAGAAGGATAACCTCCTCTTTTGTCCAGATGTTTTCCCACATATATGAGACATTGATTCCGTCTTCGTTATGTGGGTTCCCTTTGCCGATAGAGTACGGCTTGTCTGCCGCTTTCGGCGTCCCGATATTAAAGGGCATAAAGAAAGAGTTTGCGCCTTTCAGCGAGGTGCAGAAATAGACCTCATTCAAGTCCATAGCGAACGCCGCGAACACGCCGCTCTTGAATTTGAAAAGCCGGGTGTTGAAGTCACGCTCATGCTTGTACTGGTTGATAGCGTTTTCATAGCTCTGCCCGGAGGTATTGCATTTGAGTTCAACGGTGAAGATGGCAAGCCCATTCAAAAACAGCACAAGGTCAATTCTCTCGCCGTCCTTGTGATAGACTTCCTCCATCACCGAGAGGATGTTTTTCCCATAAAGCGTGTTTTGTCGCTCGTTGAAGGGCGTAGCGGGGCGGCGATACATCAGCCTGATGGACACGCCGTTATCAAACTCGACGCCGTTCTTGAACACATCCACGAGAGAGCGGCTTGCTTTCATAATCTCACGGTTGATATAGCTGACAACCGTCTTTTCTGTCTTTTCCTTGTAAAACTTACGCAGTTTCGCCATTTCGTCGGGTTGTGTATCGTCAAGGAACTGAAAGAGAATACCTGTGTCCATTGCGAAATCCGCGCTCCAGTCCGTCTGTGCGTTGCGGATAACGTAGCCGTTATGATCACGCAATTCTTCCAAAATAAGCCGCTGGTAATCCTTTTTCTCTTGAAGTTGATCGGCTCGAATAGGCATTGCCGTATATCCTCCTTGTTATGGTTAATCGCGCTTGGCTTTATCTTCCAAGCTGTTCAACTGGGCAATGAATCTGTCGTAATCGCTTTCAAACAGCTTGTCCTGTATGACACGATACTTTTCAAACTCGGTCAGGGCGTGCTGCTCGGCAATCTGCGCCGAGATTTTGCCGGCGTTCGTCAGCAGTTCGTTCCCATCTGCTTGCAGGATAAGATCAAGGTGCTTTGCCCAGTCTTCCATCGTCATCGGGACGTGTGACAACGCCCGCCGCTCGGCGAGGTCAAGGTACGCCGACACGATAAGTTCAAGCGACTGCATTTCCGTTTCCGTCAGGTAGTTCTTGGCGATGATCACATCACTCCGCTGAATTTTCCCTTCCGGCGCGTCGCTCCAAGTGGTCAACCCCATATGCTCACGCTCGGCATTTGCGCGATTGTATATGACCTCGGCGGCGGTATTGCCGTGAACGGCGAAGTGCAGTTTGTTCTGCACCTTTGCGAAAAACCCCCGTGTGGTCTTCGCTGTCCTGTCATAATCGAGCGCGGTGGCATATATGTCGGTTATTTTCTGATAGAACCGCCGCTCAGACAGGCGAATCTCGCGGATTTTCTCAAGCTGCTTGTCAAAGTAATCCTGCGTCAGGATTGTGCCGCCGTTCTTCAGCCGTTCCTCGTCCATGACCCACCCTTGAATCGTGAAGTCCTTGACGATTTGGTTCGCCCATTTGCGGAACTGCACGGCGCGGTCGTTGTTGACCTTGAATCCGACGGCGATAATCATTTGCAAACTGTAATGCTCCACTTCGCGCGAAACCTCGCGCTCGCCTTCTTTTTGAACTATAAAGAATTTCTTTATAGTTGCCGCGCGGTCAAGCTCGCTGTCGGCGAAAACTTTCTTGATGTGCTGTCCGATGTTCTGAACGCTGACATCATAAAGCACCGCCATCATCTTCTGCGTGAGCCAGATGTTCTCGTCTTGGTAACGCATCTCAAAGCTCTGTTCGTTGTCGCCCGTCGCGGCTACATAGGTCAGGTATTCTGCCGCCGAACTGCGGATGGTGATTTCGCTCTTCTTCTTTTTCATCGCACCGCCCCTCCTGTTGCCACGCACTTTTTGCCCGTGACGTATTCGTAAATCAGCGACTTCTTGTACTGTCGCACAGTTTCAATCGAACGCTCCTTCTCAGAGACGAGTGCGTCCACCTTGGCGCACTTGCCGTCGAGTAAGTCAGCGATTTCATATTGCTCCTTCTTCGGCGGGACACCTAACGAAACACGCTGAATCGTGGCGACAGCCAATCCCGGTTGTGCGGCTGTGGTCGAATACTGATTGAAATTCAAGGCAATGAACAGATAATACAGGAATTTGTTTACTGCATTCGAATACGGATAAGTGACGACCGCATGGTCAGAAGCCCAGAACTTTCCACTTACCATGTGAACATTACCGCATAAAGCACCTTGCCTACCAATCAAGACATACTCGCCCTCGGTGTTGAACTTGCTATAATAGCCACGCTGCCCATTCCCGCCGTATACCGGGTAGTCGTCGTCCTCGGTTATTTCCTCGGAAGTGATAGCGTCGCCACTTTGCATACTACATAGATATTTTACTTTCGTCTTTGTCCAATTCTGAGGCATTTCATTTGCAACATCGAAGCCAACAGCAATCATCGGCGCGGACTTATCCAAGCCCTTTGTCACCGTCTCAGTGATGAGGGCTTTTTTGTATTGTCGCAGGATTTCCACCTGTTGCTCCAAGGCGGCGACGATTCCGTCGATATAGCCGCAGCGGTCGTAGAGGAAAGCGGCGATGGCGCGTTGCTCGGCGAGGGATGGGATAGCGTAATTGAACTCGGCAAAGTCGCCCTGATACAGATGGAGTATCGTGCTGTTGCCCGCGTTCTTGTTGGAAAACCAAGTCCAAAACACCTCGGACTGGAGAACCCAAAACAAAAACCGCCTGTCGTAGCCCTCACGGGTAGAGATACGCAAAACGCCGCTGTTCAGAGAGCAAGGCGCATTAAGTCCGCTGACAATAGCCACCTTGCCTACCGTACCGTCCTTCGTAATCAAAAGGTCGCCGTTTTCAATTTGTATGTCCTTGGCTTCCTCCCAACGCTTCATCGGGACATGTACACAGGTTTCCCAGTTAATCCCGCCGTTGTCAAAGTCCGTGCCGGTTATCAGATATGCGCCCTCATCTGTGTATTCGTCCGAGGTCAGCCCTTGCCAACCGATACGCCCTTTCAGGGTGGAGATGTATTTGACTTTTTTCATTTCCCAGTCTGTCGGAATGTCCCCAATCCAAGCAATACCGCTGGGTTTGATAACAGTCATCAATGACCACCCCCCGTCAGCGCGGCAACCTTATCCGTGAGTCCGCGCTCAATCTCGGCGAACTGTGCGAGCAGGTCGTCGGCTTTCTCAGGAGCTTTGTATTCGTAGAAATAGCGGGTGAACGGGAACTCCGCGCCAAGTCGCTCCTTGTTGGTGGATGATGCTTTCTTATCCGGGTCGTACTCGTAGGCGTAGAGCGCGTCGGGAACGTGCGGATAGACCTCGCGCTTGAAGTATTCCTCAATGTCAATCCGTAGGCCGATAATTTCGGTGTCTTTCGTAGTCGAGTCGATGATTACGTTGCCGTTTCTGTCCTTCTGTACCACGGCGGTTTTGTCCATCACGGACATTTCCATAGCAATGCTGTTCAGGCGGTTGTCCGTCATGCCGTCGATGCCGCCGATGATTTCTTTCAGCTTCTTTGTGAACTCAGCGAAATCATCGTATTCGGCGGGCTGCCAAATCAACTCACGTTCATAATATTCAGTCAAGGCGGAAATGACTGTCTCGGTAAATTCTTTGCCAGTCTGAAACTTTTGGAACTTCTTCTCATCGTCACCCTCGCGCGGGTCGGTTTCGAGAAGTACCTCGTACTCCGCTTCATTAAAAATATGAGCGTTTGAGGTAAAAAGCACACTTGACTTCAAGACCGAGATTGTCGATTCGGAAATCCAACCTCTCCGCTGGAGCGGTTGATAGACGGCATACTCTTTGTACATGAATTCTTCGTTGTCAAATATCTTGCAGAATTCGCCCGCTTCAAAATCAGAGTAAATCTCGGTAATACAGCGGATGTCGTCGCGGGAGATTTCTTTGCGTTTCTTGCCAAGAGACTTGCGAAGCGGCTTGTACATATCAACGGCGTTGATAAGCTGAATCTTACCCCTGCGCTCTGGCCGCTTATTCTTTGACAAAATGAACGCATAAATCCCGATGCTTGTATTGTAGAAAAGGTCGGTAGGCAAGGCGATAACCGCCTCAATGAGGTCGTTTTCGAGCATATAGCGGCGTATCTGGCTTTCGCCGCTTGTGGTGTTGCCCGAAAACAGCGGCGAGCCGTTGCTGATGATGGCGGCGCGTCCATCCTTGCTCAATTTGTGGATGGCGTGTTGCATGAACAGAAGCTGCATATCGCCGGAAGTCGGCAAACCCCACGGGAAGCGGCTGTATTCCATTTTCTCAGAGCCCTCGTATTTCTCAGCTTTTTTGTGTTCTTTTTTAACCGCCGACTCTACTCCGTCTGCTGCGTCCTTGCCGCCCCAAGCTTGCCCGAATGGAGGATTGATGATGACGATACGCATATCCTGCCCCTCGAAGCAATCGGCTTTCATCGTGTCCTGCAAATGGATATTCTTGGCATCCTCACCCTTGATAAGCATATCGGCAAGGCAAATAGCATAGGATTCCGGATTTATTTCCTGCCCGAAAAGACGGACTTCGGCATCGGGATTCATTCGAGTAATCGCGTTATGTGTTGTCGAAAGCATACCGCCGGAACCGCAAGCCATATCCAACACGGTAGCGACGCGGCGTTCGGTATAGAGGTCGTCCAAGCCTTCCGCCAAAAGTATGCTGACAAGCAGACGGATAACTTCGCGCGGTGTGTAGTGGTCGCCTGCCTCGGCATTTTCAGAGAACTTGCGGATAATTTCTTCAAACATATAACCCGCTTTAATGCCGTCAATGGTGTTGGGGTTTAGGTCGAGTTCGGAGAATTTGCGGACTACGCCCAAGAGCCGGTTGTTCTTATCCATTTTGTCGATTTCCTTCTCAAAATCGAGGTTGCGGATAATACTCTGGACGTTTGCCGAAAAGTTTTCAATGTAACTCTTGAAATTCGAGACGATGTTGTCCGCGTCGTTCAAAAGTTCGGCAAGTGTGAAACGGCTGGTGTTGTAAAACTTATAACCCGACTTGGACTCCAGAATCTGCGGCGGGATGTCGCGTTTGGCTTCAAACGCCTCCACCACCGCGTCTTTCGTCTTCGCAAGGGCGCACTCAAAGCGACGGATGATTATCATCGGAATAATTACATCTTTGTATTTGTCAGACTTGTATGCTCCTCGCAGACTGTTTGCGATTGAAAAAACAAGGTCAACTTCTTTGCTGACGTTGATGCTGGTGTCATCCATCATAACCTCAGTAATCCGAGCTTTAGCCATTTTGTATGCCTCCGTGTTAATAATCATTGATGTCAACCCCTGCTGTGAGAAGCCTTTCATAGCGTTCATTGGACATGACCACGACTATTGGTTTTCCATTTTTAAGGACAAACGCAGTCTTGTCTGCGTCCGAAATAGCGGTGAGTATCTTCGAGGATTGACCTTTCAGAAAGTCACCTATGTTGTGATGTTCCATCGGTTTCCGTGCTTTATTATCCGGCAACGCAGTATCCTCCTTCGCACATAGGTTTTATATTTTCTTACTTTATCACAAAGTAATTACAATTGCAATAGTTTTTAACTGCTTTTTTTATTGATAAATTTTAATGCCCTGATTGCCTTATTTTCAGCCACTGAAAAATACTTATTCACACGACGTGTGAGTTTTTGAAGAGGCGACAGTGCGGCGGTAACGTCTGCACTGTCGCCTCTTTTTGCGTTTTGCGACAAAGCGCAGGGCGGTGAAAGTCGGGGATTTGGCTATTTTAACGGCATTTTTCCTCACACGCCGTAAGAGGGGAATTTCTTCGGTTTTCTTTAGATTAGAGGTCGGGTTGGACGCTTACGGCGTATTTGCGACTTCCGCTGCCTTTCGGCCTACAACCATCAAATTACAGTTAAGGAGCTTTCAATGAGGACAAGCCACCCCGCCCGCGCCCCTCCCATACCGTTCGTTTTCGGCCAAACATCACAAAAAAACGAACGGAGGTATGGGTAATGAACCCCAATCAATTAAAACAATCGTCTGTCCGCAACTTTTTGAAGCGGAATTACAAGCACTACTACATCCAAAACAGTAATGGCGAGTGGGAAGAAGCGGAACGGCTCGCCTGCGTGTCCTATGACACGGCAACATCGTTCACCGGGAAACACCCGCAGCGGTGGTACTGCGATTTTGAGTCCGACTACATCGTGCGGCTCAGTCGTGATAAAGCGGGAGAGCGGCTATATAACGCCGTAAAATATTTGCGCCGCAAGGAGAACAGACTGATCGCCGAGCAGTTCGGTTGCATCGGGAACGACTGCCCGAAGTGTAAAGGGTGGGAAGAAGTCGCGGACGGCGAGACGAAATGCGAGCGTTGTTCCAAGAAAGTCGTTTTCGTGGCGTTGGATAAGAACATGGACACGGATGCGTCAAGTCAGCTTGATCTTGATTCCGGCATCGACATCAGCCGCCAATGTGAAACGAGCTATCTCATCGAAACGCTTCATAAGGTCTTGGACGAGTTCAGCACCGATGAGCGCAAATTATGGAAGTGCCTCGCCGCTGACATGAAGAAAAAAGATATAGCATTGCTGTTCGGTTGGACTGAGGACAAGTTTCGATATCGTCAGACGCTTCTTTTTGAAAAATTGCGTACCAACAAGCTGTTAAAAGATTTTTTTGAAAACCGCTGAAGTTTTTCACGGTTTTTCAGAAAGCCTTACCCAATTTAAGTAGTGAGGGGAGATTGCCTATTTCCTCTCACTACAGCACCAAAACGTAATCCGCGCCCCCAATGCCAAGACCGCCGCCGCAAGGTGAGCGCGAGCGTCCGACCGCCGAACGGCGGTGAGGTGTAAACGGTGCGCGGTGACTATGATACTCCCCCATAATGCTGGCTGGTAACGGGGCGCACGATGCAGAACGAGTGCGGGAAGTATGCAAAGCCCACAGAGGCGGCGGGTACTTTCGTGAGGATTGTTCCTAACGGTGCTTAACCCAAAACAAGCAACATTAACAAATCATCTTAAATGAAACACTTGACGCCGGACTCTCGGTGTGAGTTTCGACTACGGGCGCGACGACAAAGTTGCGCCTGTCCCGAAGCTCATACAGGACGCTCCTGCGCCAAGCGCAGGAGGCGGCGCTATGCCAATCAAAGAAGCGGTACTCGCGGAGATAAGCCGTGACATACCGGAACAGTTCAAAGATCGACCGGGATTCGTGATGAACGTCTATGGCTGCTCGGTATTCGAGGAATACATAGATTTTCGCGGGTTCGCATACACAGCAGTCAACAACGACAGCGGAAAATCAGCGCCGGTTGAGCGCAGAAAAACCCCGCTCCGGCCCGACGACAACAAGGTCGTCAAATTCGCCCTCAAAGTCCGCGATTCGCATGTCGGCGGGTTGGGGAGGCTCGAAGTCGCGGAAGGCGCATCGCTCGCGAAACTCAGAACAATCGTGCGGGTACTGTTCCGCGAGATTCTGCCAAAATACGGCAAATACAAAATCCGAGAGGAACAAATCACGCTCGCGGAGGAACTGCTTGACGCAATCGTCGGGCGGCGAACGCTGCTCGCGGAAGCCCCGACCGGGTTGGGGAAAACCCTTGTCTACATTGTTATCGGTCTGCTCATTCGCAGGAGCAAAATCAACAAAACGTGGAACGGCAGCTACTTCCCCGGAATGTCCTGCGTTGAATGGCTGCGCATGGGGATTCTCGTCAGCACGTCGAGCATCGCGCTGCAAAAAGCGATTCGTACCGAGGTTATTCCTGAACTCTCAACGAGTTTGATGGATTGGGGTATTATACGCGAACCGATAACGGCGATGCTTCGCAAGGGCAGGGAGCATTACCTTTGCGAATATAACCTCAACGAGTATCTGCCATTCGAGGAAAACACCGAAACACGCGAGGAGCTTGAACGGATCGCGTTTGACGGACGGGTTATCGACCTTGCGGATGCTGAAAAGCTGACGGCGCAGGTCAAAAGCCAAATCAGCGTTCCGTCCAAGTGTTATAAAAACTGCCCGTATGCGGACGGTTGTCGTTACCGCGCTTTCCGCAGCGATGCGAAAAAGACAGGCTGCGACTTCGTTATCTGCAATCACCAGCTTTTGCTCGCGGACATGAAACTGCGGTCGGCGGAATCGGGCGCGGTTCTGCAACCGTTCCAAGTTCTTATATTGGATGAAGCGCACAAAATGCTGCCCGCCGCAAGGTCGCTGTACGGTTCCGAACTGACAGGCGACGCGATCCCCGCCGTCACAAAGGCGCTGACCGAACTGAACTTCGTACCGGCAGGGACTGCGGCAAACGACGGTTGGAAAGTAATTCGCGACAGGACGCGCTTTCTGTCCGGCAAGCTCTATGATGTAAACAAAAGATTGTTCTCGCGGAGCGACGCGGGCGAGCAATGCGACAGAACCTTGCGGAATATTCGCGACATCGCCGGCTTGATTTATAAATACCTGTCGGCAAGCCGCGAGTTTAAGGTTCTGCGCGACGAGCGGCTCAAACACAGTCTGCTGTGGGAATTGAAGCGCATAAGCAAAGCCGCGAACGAGTTGTTCGACAGCGGCGGCATGATTAGGTGGTTTGTCGCCGCAAACGATGTCAGGACGGCAATCGGCGGTATTCCCAAAGACCTGGACGAAAAGCTCCGCGCCGATTTGTGGCGTCGCGGCATACCCGCGATGCTGACGTCAGGCACGTTATCGGTAGGCGGCGACTTCACCGCGCTGAAACAGTCGCTCGGTCTGGATGACAAAAACCTTCGGCTTACGGAGGTTACGCACAGTTCGCCGTTCAATTACAGAGAAAACAGCCTTCTG
>JAISBV010000128.1 GCA_031266025.1 Eubacteriales Family XIII. Incertae Sedis bacterium | reverse complement strand
GAGAATTGTTCATTCATTTTGTCATTCCGGGCTTGTCCCGGAATCTATAAAACAGTTAAGATGGATTCCGGGACAAGCCCGGAATGACGTTCGTTGGATTTTAACGATTTAATATTTTGGTTTGCAGCATATCTGTGAACTGTAACTTTATCACAGCTGCGCCCGGCGCTTTAGTGCATACAGGCATTGTATTTTTGCGGCGTCCGGCGTATAATTTAAAAGGCAGGTCAAAAAAGGCAAGTCAAGGCGGTTGGTTTGCGCCGAGAGACAAGCTCCGACAGATGCCGTCGGCCGTGAGGAGCAAACGGTGGGACATATTATTTAGAGGTAATATTTATATGAAAAGTATGGAAATAGCAAATGATTTTCGATGGGTCGGCAGTCTCGACCCCGGTCTGAGGGTTTTCGACATTATAATGGAAACCGAGTTCGGCACCACATATAATTCCTATGTACTGAAAGGCACTGAAAAGACCGCGCTTTTTGAAACATCAAAAGCGAAATTCTTCGATTCCTACCTCGAAACGCTTTCGGAGACGGTCAACGTGCAGGATATCGACTATTTGATCGTGAACCACACGGAGCCGGACCATTCCGGCAGTATAGAGAGACTGCTTGAAATCAATCCGGGTTTGCGTATCGTGGGCTCGTCTACCGCTATCAACTTTCTGAAAGAGATATGCAACAAAGATTTCGGATCGACTGTAGTCAAAAACGGCGATGAGCTGTCGCTCGGCGATAAAACCCTGCGTTTTATCAGTACACCGAACTTGCATTGGCCGGACAGCATGCTCACATATGTACCTGAGCTTGAAATTCTTGTCACCTGCGATGTCTTCGGCTGCCACTACAGCAGCGAGCGAGTAACGAACGAACACATAGAGGATGAAGCCGGTTATCTTAGGGCGCTCCGCTATTATTTCGATAACATTATGGGCCCGTATACTGCGGATATTTTAAAAGCGATCGAGAAAATCAAGGATATTTCCATAAAGATCATCGCGCCGGGGCACGGTCCCGTGCTCGTTAAAGAACCGCGCAAAATCGTGGATATGTATCGCGAATGGGCTTCCGAAAAAAATCCGAACATTAAAAAGACCGTCATAATTCCGTATGTATCGGCTTACGGTTATACGGAGACGTTAGCGCTGCGCATTGCGGACGGCGTGCGCGACGCCGGCGATATAGACGTTAAGCTGTACGACCTCGTAACGGCAAACAAAGAAGAGGTCTTGGCCGACATCGCTTGGGCGGACGGTATATTATTCGGAACGCCTACTATCGTAGGCGAGGCGCTGAAACCCATTTGGGACTTGACCACATCCATGTTTTCCAAGACGCACGGCGGCAAATTCGCATCTGCTTTCGGGTCGTACGGTTGGAGCGGAGAAGGCGTGCCGCACATCATGGGGCGTTTGGCGCAGCTCAAGCTCAGGGTGTACGGTGAAGGTCTGCGCTTCAAATTCAAACCGAACGCAGCCAATTTGCGCGACGCCTACGAATTCGGTTACGGTTTCGGCGCGTCCGTGCTGTCGGGCGAGGTAGTGGAACCCAAGAAAAAAACGGGCGCGCGGCGCGTGTGGAAGTGTCTTGTCTGCGGCGAAATCGTCGAAGGGGACGAGACGCCCATGTCATGCCCCGTTTGCGGTGTGGGCCCGGAGCAGTTCACGGAGGTCGAACCGGACGATACAGACTTCGTTTCGGAAAAGAACGAGCGTTTCGTTATAATCGGAAACGGAGCGGCCGGAACTGCCGCATGCGAAGAGATCAGGAGACGCAACAAGGTCTGTTCAATAGAGATGATCAGCCGCGAAAATATCATCGGATACAATCGTCCGATGCTGACTAAAGGCATACTTTCGGAATTGGACGGAATCAATCTGTTTATAAAGCCCTTTGACTGGTATAACGAAAACAACATACTTATTACATTAAACACGGCCGTCACGGAAATAGACGCGGCCAAGAAGGAAATCCGCCTTGAAAACGGCGAGAGCAAGGGTTACGACAAACTTATCATCGCTACGGGCGCGGACGCTTTCAGACCGCCGATACAAGGCGCGGATCTGCTTGGAGTATTTGCCGTCAGGAATATCGCGGATGTAGTCGGACTGAGAGGTTTTATGAAGGGTGTGCGGAACGCGGCGGTCATAGGCGGCGGCGTGCTGGGCCTTGAAGCCGCTTGGGAATTGAAAAAGACAGGTCTGCCGGTTACCGTAATCGAGGGCGGCGCGGGCTTGATGCGGCGTCAGCTTGACGCGAAGGCGAGCGCTGTGTTGAAAGCGCAGGCGGAAAAAGACGGCGTGAGTGTTCATATCGGAACAGGGATTGCGGAGATTATCTCAAAGGGCGGCAGGGCCGCGGGCGTCAAGTTGGCCGACGGCGCTGTGATCGACGCCGATCTCGTATTGCTCTCAACAGGAAACAGGCAGAACATACAGCTTGCGGTCGCGGCGGGCGTCAAGACGGATCGCTCCATAGAAGTAAATGAGCGCATGGAAACGAGCGCGGTGGATATATACGCTTGCGGCGACTGCGCCGCCTATAACGGAAATAATTACGGCATTTGGATGCAGGCCGTCGAGATGGGTAAGACGGCCGGTATCAACGCGGTCGGCGATGAGGCGATCTATAAGCCCGTGATTCCTTCCAACGCGTTCAACGGTCTTGACCTTTCCCTATTCGCCGTCGGCGACAATGGCGGCGACGCATCCAAGCAGTACAAGATATTTGAAATATCCGATGAGACAAAGGGCCTTTATGAAAAGCTGTACTTTCTCAATAACCGTTTTTCGGGCGGCATACTTATCGGCGACGTCACGAAATCTTCGAGGTTGCTCGAAGCTTACGCAAAAGGAGAGTCGCTTGAGAGTCTGCTCAAGGACAGATGGCAGTAGACGGTAAATTTGCGGTCGCCGTTATAGGCGGCGGCGCCGCAGGCATGGCGGCGTCCGCAGTCGCGGCCGAATATCCGCGAAGGATCGTCGACGGAGACGGCGAGGACGGCGGCGAGGGGATTCTGTGCCTTGAAAGAAACGACGCGCCGGGGCGCAAACTGCTTGCCACCGGTAACGGGCGTTGCAATTTAACAAACGCGGCATGCTCGGAATCGAAAGAACTTCTTCTGTTTTTTCGCAAAATAGGTGTGCTTACGCGTTTGGAAGAAGGCGGACGCTTCTATCCTTATTCGGGGCAGGCAACGGCTGTAAGAAATTCGCTGTATGTGGAAATGAAACGACGCGGCGTTGATTTGCGCTGCAATTCGCCCGTCAAATCCGTACGGCGTGAAGAAAGGTATTTTGAAATTGAAACTGAGGGCGGCGAAATCTTCCGCGCGATTGCGCTCGTGCTTGCGACGGGCGGCAAGGCCGGCCCGCAATACGGTTCTTTCGGCGACGGATACGCGTTCGCGCGTTCATTTGGGCACAGCGTAGTCAGCCCTTTGCCGGCGCTGGTTCGCATGGTGTGCGAAGAAGGGCAGCGGCACAGACTCCGCGCACTCAAAGGCGTACGCGTCAAGTGCGAAGCCGCGCTTTGGATAGGCGTGTCGGCGGTAGGGCGCGCGAGCGGAGAACTGCAGTTCACAGAAGACGGTTTGTCCGGCATCTGCATATTTGATCTGAGCAGGTATATGCGCATGAAGGGTTCTCAAGTCTGCCGGGTCGAATTGGATTTCGCGCCCGAGACAGAGGAACGGATGTTGATAAACTTGCTTTCGGATAACAGGGCGGCGTCGCTGTCCGGGGTAGTCCCGGATAAGATAGCGGCGCTTATCGACAGTGAAACAAAAGGAAATCCACGCGCCGCAGCTCGAATGTTGAAGCACATGGAATTTCCCGTCGCCGGTACGAAGGGTTGGAAAGATGCGCAAGTCACGTCCGGAGGCGTTCCGTTGAGTGAAGTTAATACGGGCACGATGGAATCAAAACTCATTCGCGGTCTGTTCTTCGCGGGCGAAATTCTTGACTATGACGGCGCGTGCGGCGGTTTTAATCTTAATTGGGCCTTTGCCACGGGATTGAAAGCGGGCAGATCGGCATTGGGATCGGCGGCAAATGCTTAGAATAAGAGGAATAAAACTGAAGCCGGGCGAACCGGACTGCGCGATACCGTTAAAGATAGCCAAGCGCTGCGGTTTGAAAAAATTCGGGTATGAAGTCTCCGAATGGCGCATAGCATCGAAGTCACCGGACGCCCGAGACAAAGAACACATACACTTTGCCCTATGCGTGGATTTTTCCGTGAAGCGCATTGCCGGCCGGGCGGACGCCGCGTCTCTAAAAAAAACCGAAAGCGCTTCGGATATTGAAGCGAACATTATCAGGCGGCTTTGCACCCGTGGCGGGCGCGTCGATATCGGCGCCGCGCCGCCCGTTACGACCGGCTTTGACGCCGTGACGAATTTTCATTCCGGGCGCGCAGAACGCCGCGCTCCCGCGCCGATAATAGCCGGCTTTGGGCCTTGCGGCATGTTCGCGGCTTTGGTTTTGGCCGCCGGCGGCTTAGCGCCCGTCGTACTGGAACGCGGCAAGGATGTTGACGAACGCGTTTTGGATGTGAATCGTTTTTTTGAAAGCGGCGAGCTCGACCCGGAGTCAAACGTACAGTTCGGCGAGGGCGGCGCGGGAACGTTTTCGGACGGTAAGCTCACGACGGGGATAAAAAATCCGCGCGCCCGAGCGGTGCTTGCGGAATTTGCGCGCGCGGGTGGAGGGGACAATATACTGTACGACGGTAAGCCGCACATAGGAACAGACGCGCTCCGCTCCGTCGTAAAGAATATTCGCGAGAGGATTATTGCTCTCGGCGGAACCGTTTTGTTCGGACACAGATTAGACGGCCTTTTAACGTACGGAGGCGCGCTCAGAGCCGTATTGGTCGCAACGCCGCGCGGCGTTGCGGAAATGCCTGCGGAACGCCTGATATTGGCGACGGGGCACAGCGCGCGCGACACGTTTTCCATGCTCCGGAAGGCCGGCCTTTTCATGGAGCCGAAGCCCTTCTCCGTCGGACTTCGCATCGAACACCCGCAGCGTATAATAGATACTGCGCAATACGGTGAAAGATTTGCGGAAATATACGGTCTGTCGCCTCGCGACGCCGGTTTGCCGCCTGCGGATTACAAGCTCTCAACCGCGACACGGGATGGGCGGGGCGTATATACATTTTGTATGTGCCCGGGCGGCGTCGTTATTCCGGCTGCGTCCGAGCCCGGCTGCACGGTGACGAACGGCATGAGCGAGAAGGCTCGCGCCGGCGACATGGCGAACAGCGCCCTTCTCGTCGACGTGCGCGTTTCGGACTTCACGACGGGAGGTTCGTTGGCCGGCATAGAATTTCAGCGCGCGTATGAACGGGCGGCCTTTATTTCGAAAGCCGCTCCGCGTTCCTATGCCCCGCCGTCGGAGAGTCTTAAGGATTTTATGACGGGAGAAAGCGCTCTCGCCGCCTGTCTGCCGCTCTTTGCCGTATCCGCGATAAGAGAGAGTCTGCCGCTTTTCGGCAACATAATAAAGGGTTTTGATATGCCGGAAGCGAGACTGTACGGCGTGGAAACGCGCAGCTCTTCGCCGATTCGCGTTCCGCGCGGACAAGACATGCTCTCGAATATCCGAGGCGTTTACGCCGGCGGGGAAGGTGCGGGCAAGGCCGGCGGTATTGTTTCGGCCGCCGTAGACGGCGTCAGGATCGCGGAGACTGTACTCAGTCTGTGACGGCGCCAAAGGGGCGATATATATTTTGGGTTACGATGCAAGGATTAAATCAATACCGCCCGGCCAGCCGGGCGATAATACTGTATACGGAAGGAATCGGATATGCTGACAAAAGGCTACATGCAGGTATATACGGGCGACGGCAAGGGCAAGACAACAGCCGCTCTCGGTCTTGCCCTGCGCGCTCTCTGCGCGGGCGGGCGCGTTTATTTCGGGCAATTCATGAAAGGACAGGATTACAGCGAGTTGAAAGCCGTCCGACATTTTGACAATTTGACATGGGCGCAGTTCGGTGATCCGAGCTTTGTGCGGGGCAAACCCTCGAAGGGCGACGTCGCGCGCGCGAAGCGCGGATTGTCGCAAGCAGAAGAAGCTCTTGCTTCGGGACGCTATGATGTGGTAATATTGGATGAAGCGAATACCGCCGTGTATTGCGGTCTGCTGTCGTCAGAAGAAGTGCTTGGCGCCGTATCACGCAGATGCGAGAAAACAGAGGTTGTGCTGACGGGTCGCGGCGCGCCGGCTGAGATCACGGAAGCCGCCGATCTTGTAACTGAGATGCGTGAAGTTAAGCATTATTATAAGGCCGGTGTAGACGCTCGCGTTGGCATAGAGAAATGAATGTTTGGGAGGGAGACAATTTTGAGAAAAGCGGGTTCGGTTGCAGCCGTGATGGTCGCTGCGCTTATTATAACGGGTTTTGGTTCGGTCTCGTCGGCGGCGGGCAGCTTTGAATATACGCCGCCCGGACTTTATACATTGACGGAGGAGGGAACTTACAACCGATTCACGAATTTCGTCGGAGGTTACAGTTTGCTGATCGACAAGACGCTGAGCGTGGATATGAGCATATCCGGCGTTTGCGCGACGCTTGAAAGCCCCGACAAACGCATTGCCATATTCAATCAGAAACTTGGCGGCAGTCTCTCCGCTTCATCCTATATCGTATATTCGAACGGATTTTTGAAAAATTGGACGGATCATTATTTGGAATACAACGGCACGCAGGAGATCGGCGGCCGCGACGTCCATATTACGCTGTGGAGCAGGGGCCGCCTTTCGCGCGTCGATTCGGATAAATGCTACTACGCCTGTATCGATATTCCCGCCGGCAACGAGTACATTACGATTTTGATAAGCTCTTCCTCGCCCATTTATCAGAGCGGCGGCTACGCCTATCTCGTCGAAAGTTTTTCGGTCGAAACAAAAAGCGCGAACGCCTACATACGAAAGGCCAAGCCCGTCAACACGGCTTCACGCGGCTGGAATGAGGAAACGGAAACATTTTACGAACATTATTTCGGCGCCGAAAGCCCTTTGACATGGGGGATATTCGAACCTCACACGCCCGGCGACTTTCGGCCTTTGAACGATTACGAAACGCTCGTCGACTACAGCTTTCCGATTATCCTGAATTATTCGAGCTTTGAGAACACATACAGGCATCCGAATCTGACGCAGCGTCTCGAAAACGCGTACAAGAACGGGCGGACGCTCGAATTGACATTGCAGACGTCCGCGACGCAGTACCCCGGCGAGAACAACACCGTTTATTCGATTCTGAACGGAGGTTACGACGAATTCCTCACCGATTACGCGGAACAGGTGGCCGCTTTCGAACATCCCGTGCTGTTCCGTCTCGGGAACGAGATGAACGGCGACTGGTGTCCGTACGCCGGTTACAATACATCACGTGATCCGTGGATATTCGTCGAATTTTATCGCTATGTATACAGCTTTTTCGAGAAGGCGGGCGCGCGCAACGTGATTTGGGTCTGGAATCCGAACGGCAAGTCTTTTCCCGATTTCACATGGAACGATGCCCTGATGTACTATCCCGGCGATGATTATGTGGACGTCGTGGGACTGACCGCCTACAATACGGGCAATTTCTATCAAGGCGAAACATGGAAGAGTTTTTCGGAGCTTTACGACAGTATCTATTACAACTATGTTGAAAAATATGACAAGCCCTTGATGATCACGGAGTTTGCGAGCGCGGTCTTGGGCGGCGACAAGAACCAATGGGTTTCCGATATGTTCGCGCACATCCGCTATTACAACAGAATAAAAGTCGCCGTTTGGTGGGACGGCGCCGATTACGATGAGAACGGGCGTATAGCGCGCAACTATTTTATAGACGAGCCCAAGATACTGGTCGAAACTTTTCGCCGCAATCTGCGCGGCGCTTTTGACGAGAGACCCGATGATGTGCTTTGGAAAACGGATACATTTGTGTGACGGCGTCACGCCGTCTCAGCGAGAGTCACGGCGCAGTAACTACTGCTCAAACTTCGCGTGATTTTTGCCGCTCTTGTCAAGCAGACTGCGTCCCGTCATCTCACGCGGCTTGGGTATTTCCATCATATCGAGCAGCGTGGGCGCTATATCGCACAGACATCCGCCCGAAAGCAGGGCGGGCGCGTCTTTTTCTATCAGCGCGAGCGGAACGGGGTTCGTCGTGTGCGCCGTAAACGGCGTTCCGTCCCCGTCTGTCATGTGTTCGGCGTTTCCGTGGTCGGCCGTCAACAGTATCCTGACGCCGCGCGACAGCGCGGGTTCAAGTATTCTGCCTATGCAGGCGTCCACGGCTTCAACGGCTCTTGTCGCGGCATCCATAACGCCTGTGTGCCCCACCATATCGCAGTTGGCGAAATTCAGCACCGTCAAATCGTATTTATTGCTCTCTATGCGCCGGACGACCTCATCGGTAACGAGGTAGGCGCTCATCTCAGGCTGCAGGTCGTATGTCGCGACCTTGGGCGAGTCTATCAGCGCGCGGTCTTCGCCGGCGTTCGGTTTTTCGACGCCGCCGTTGAAGAAGAATGTGACGTGCGCGTATTTTTCCGTTTCGGCTATGCGGAGTTGCGTCAGACCCAATGCGGACAGATATTCGCCGAGTGTGTTTTCGAGCGTCTGCGGGGGATACGCTACATGTACGTTCGGCATTTCCGCGTCATAGCCCGTCATAGTGACGAAGCATAGGGATGCGGGATTTTTCTTTCTTGGAAAGCCCGCGAAATTCGCGTCGGCGAAACAGCGCGTCAGTTCGCGGGCGCGATCCGGGCGGAAGTTGAAAAATACGGCGGAATCGCCGTCGCTTATGACGACGGGCTTTTCGCCGCGCGTGAATATGTTGCGCGGCTTCACAAATTCGTCGTTCTCGCCGGCGCTGTAGGCGTCATGTATCGCGGTCGCCGAGTCGGCGGCCGGTATGCCCGTTCCGAGCGTCATAGCATCATAAGCTTGCTGTACGCGCTCCCAACGGTTGTCCCTGTCCATAGCGTAGTAGCGCCCCGACAGCAGCACGACGCGTCCGACGCCGATACGCCGCATTTCGTCTTCCAATTTCGCTATATAGACGTCCGCCGAGCGCGGCGGCACGTCGCGTCCGTCCAAAAAAGCGTGTACATATACCCGTTCGAGACCTTTCCTTTTAGCAAATTCGAGCAGGGCGTAAAGATGCGTGTTGTGGCTGTGCACGCCGCCGTCCGAAACGAGTCCAAGCAGGTGAAGAGCCCCGCCGTTTTCAAGAGCCCTGTCCGCGGCGAGATTCAGTGCGGGATTTTCGAAGAAATCACCGTCGCGCACCGACTTCGATATGCGCGTATATTCCTGATATACGACGCGTCCCGCGCCTATGTTCAAGTGGCCGACCTCAGAATTGCCCATCTGTCCGTCAGGCAGACCCACGTCCTCACCGCTTGCTCCGAGCGACGTATGCGGGTATTCGCGGAATATCCCGTCAAGGTTCGGTTTACGCGCGGCGGCGACCGCGTTGCCGTCAGGCGATGTTGAAATACCGAACCCATCTAATATTATAAGCATTGCGCGTCTGTGCCCGATTGTCATGCGAACTCCTTTGAACTGTGAATAGAGACGGTTCTTCTATAGAGCATATTAGCATACTTTGGGCCAAATCGCAATGCTTACGGCATTTTTTCGCAATATCGGTATTTGCGGACGTGAAATAATTGTACCGCATGAAACGTTTTTTTGGTATAATGAACAGTAAAACATAAAGGAGACGGCGGGAGACGGCATGGGTTTTGATTTTTGTTCTTTTTCGAGCGGCAGCAACGGCAATTGTTATCTTATAAAAACGGAAGACGCGGCGATACTGATCGACGCGGGCATCAGCGGAAAGCGCGTATGGGAGGGTTTGCAACACACGGATACGAATCCCGAAACGCTGCGCGCGCTCTTGATCACGCATGAACATTCGGATCATATCGGAGGACTCGCGTCCGTTATGAAAAAAGGAACCGGCCTTAAGGTTTACGCGAACAAAGAGACGTGGCGTGCGATAGGGCCGGCCGCGAACGCGATAGCGGAAGAAAGAATACATCACTTTGTCACGGGCGACTGCTTTACGGTCGGCGATATCTCGGTTAAGACGTTTGCCGTCAGCCACGACGCCGCCGAACCCGTAGGCTATACATTGCGCTGCCAAGGCAGACAAATCAGCGTCGTTACAGACACCGGCTGTGTGAACGCCGAAATAACAGAAGAGATTCGCGACGCGAACCTGTTGGTATTGGAATCGAATCACGATGAGGATATGCTGAAATACGGTAAATATCCGCATTTTTTGAAGAAGCGCGTTCTTGGCGACGCGGGTCATCTGTCGAACATTGCCGCCGGCGGCGTTATTCTCGACCTTCTGACATACGAGCGGAAAAAGCGGCGCGTCCTGCTCGCCCATCTCAGCCGTGAGAATAATTTTCCTGAAATGGCCATGCAGACCATAAGGAATATATTGGAAGAACACGGATATCACACAGGCGCGGACGTATATTTGGAGACTGTTCCGCGAAGCGAGATCGGACTTCTCTATGCGATATAGCAGGTAACTGCTCAAACCCCCGCGCCTGCAAAATTTATTGACATAAACGTGATGTACGGCTATACTGACCTTGGGATGGGCATTAATTAAATTGTTATTTTTTAGGAGGAAACCATGTCACGATTTACACTTCCAAGGGATATATATTATGGAAACAAAGCGCTTGATGTACTGAAAACACTGAAAGGCAAGAAGGCTATAGTCGTAGTGGGCGGCGGATCCATGAAGCGGTTCGGATTTTTGGACAAGATCGTTTCGCATTTGAAGGACGCCGGTCTGCAAGTGGAAATATTTGAAAACGTCGAACCCGATCCGTCTGTTGAAACGGTGCTGAAGGGCGCCGAGCTTATGCGAAAATTCGAGCCTGATTGGATCGTATCCCTCGGCGGAGGATCTCCCATAGACGCCGCCAAGGCCATGTGGGTATTCTACGAATATCCGGAAACGGAATTTGAGCAGCTCATCAAGCCGTTCAGCTTTCCCGAGTTGCGGCAAAAGGCTAAGTTTATAGCGATTCCGTCCACATCGGGCACGGCTACGGAAGTCACGGCCTTCTCGGTGATCACCGATTACTCGAAAGGCGTGAAATACCCTCTCGCCGATTACAATATCACGCCTGATATAGCCATATTGGCGCCTGAAATCGCCGAAACCATGCCGCAGACCCTGACCGCGCACACGGGTATGGATGCTCTGACTCACGCGATAGAAGCCTACGTGTCGAGAATGAATTCGCCGTTCACGGATCCTCTTGCCATAAAGGCTATTCAGATGGTGTTCGAGTATCTGCCCGCGTCATTCAAGGGAGATAAGTTCGCCCGCGAGCAGATGCACTACGCGCAGTGCTTGGCAGGTATGGCGTTTTCCAACGCTTTACTCGGTATCGTGCATTCCATGGCGCACAAAACCGGCGCGGCCTTTTCCACGGGTCACATCCCGCACGGCTGCGCCAACGCTATATACCTGCCGTATGTCATTGAATTTAACGTCAAAAATGCCGAAGGCCGTTTTGCGGACATTGCCAAGGCAGTCGGCATCAGCGCCGGAAGCGATAGGAACGCCGTTACCGGGTTGTGCAAAAAGATTGACGCTTACAACGAGGAATTCGGCATTCCGAAAACGCTCAAGGCATTTGGAATATTGGAAGACGAATTCAAAGAAAAAGTCGCGGCTATTGCGGAATTGGCTGTGGGCGACGCCTGCACCGGCGCCAATCCGAGACGCATCAACTCCGGCGAAATGGAAAAGCTGCTCAATTGCGTCTATTACGGAACGCGCGTTGATTTTTAAAAAACTCGTTATTGAAGGTATTGTGTATGAGGCTCGGAATAGACGTCGGCTCCACAACTGTAAAGCTTGTGCTGCTTGATGATCGAAACAAAATTGTATTTCGCCGTTACGCGCGTCACATGTCGAGCGTTCTCGACAAGGCGACGGAACTCATGACGGAACTCTCCGAAGCGTTTCCCGATTTACGTGTGAAAGCTGTGATCACGGGTTCGGGCGGGTTGTCGCTGTCCTCTCTGCTCGGCATTCATTTTGAGCAGGAGGTCGTCGCTTGCAGCAGGGCCGTCGAGGAACTGATTCCGGAGACGGACGTCGCGATAGAACTCGGCGGTGAAGACGCGAAGATTACATTTTACGGCGCCACGACCGAACAGCGTATGAACGGAACCTGCGCGGGCGGCACGGGCGCCTTCATCGACCAGATGGCAATCCTGCTTTCCGCAGACGCGGCGGGTCTCAACGAAAAAGCGGCCGCCCACAAGCTGATCTACCCGATAGCCGCGCGCTGCGGCGTATTTGCCAAGACGGACATACAGCCCCTGATCAACGAGGGGGCAAGGATAGAGGATTTGGCTGCGTCCATATTTCAGGCCGTCGTCAATCAAACCATCAGCGGTCTCGCCTGCGGCAGAACCATACGCGGCAAGGTGGCCTTCCTCGGCGGGCCGCTTGCGTTCCTGCCGGAGCTGCGTAAGCGATTTGTCACCACACTCGGGTTGGCGCGCAAGGACATATTGTTTCCGGCCGATTCGCAATACTTCGTGGCGGTCGGCGCGGCCATGCTTGCGAAAAAACAGGAAGAACGCGCTATAGAGGATATTCTTGGCGCCGTGCTTGGCGCCGACCGCACATTCCTCAGCGATACGAAGCATATCGCGCCGCTCTTTCGCGACTCATCGGAGTACGAGGAATTTCGCAAGAGGCACGGAAAAAACAAGGCGCAGCGCAAAGATATAAAGAAGACCAAGGGCCGACTGTTCCTCGGTATAGACGCGGGTTCCACAACGACAAAGGCCGTTGTGATAGACGAAGGAAAGCGTATAGTCTATTCTTTTTACAAGAACAACGAAGGCAGACCGCTTGACGCTGTGCGCATGATGCTGCGAGAACTCTATTCGCAGATGAACGAGCGCTCCTTTATAGCGAACGCCGCAGTCACGGGCTACGGCGAAGGACTTGTCAAGACCGCTTACAGCGTCGATATGGGTGAGATCGAAACCATAGCGCACTATAAAGCCGCCGAAGAATTCTTGCCCGGAGTTTCGTTCATACTCGACATAGGCGGTCAGGATATGAAATGCATGAAGATACGCGACGGCGCGATTTACAACATCATGCTGAACGAAGCCTGCTCTTCGGGCTGCGGTTCATTCATAGAAACCTATTCGAAATCCGTCAGCATGGATGTGGACGCCTTCGCGCGCGAAGCGCTTTTCGCCAAGGCGCCCGTGGATCTCGGAACGCGCTGCACGGTGTTCATGAATTCCAAGGTAAAACAGGCGCAGAAAGAGGGCGCGACGATAGGCGATATTTCGGCCGGCCTTTCGTGCTCCGTCATCAAGAACGCGCTTTACAAGGTCATAAAGCTGCGCGACGCGGATGAGGCCGGCGAAAAGATCGTCGTCCAAGGCGGAACATTCCTGAACGACGCGGTGCTGCGGAGCATAGAGGTCGTTATAGGCCGCGAGGTCGTTCGCCCCGATATAGCGGGGCATATGGGCGCCTACGGCGCGGCGCTGCTTGCCTTGGAAAACTTCGCGGAAGGCGCCGAATCCGGCATACTGAGCGCCGCCGAACTTAACGACTTCAGCGTTGAAACGAGCCATACGCGCTGCAGAAAATGTGAAAACAACTGTCTGCTCACGATCAACAAATTCAAAGGCGGCAAGAAGTTCATTACGGGTAATCGCTGCGAGAAGGGCGCCGGCGTTGAAAAGCGCGACTCCAAGCTGCCGAATCTGTTCGAATACAAGTACAAACGTCTGTTTTCGTATGAACCTGTCGGGAAAAAAAACGCGGCGCGCGGTCGTTTGGGCATACCGCGCGTGCTGAACATGCACGAGAACTATCCGTTCTGGTTTACGTTTTTCACAAAGCTTGGTTTTCATGTCGAGCTGTCGCCCCCGTCCTCCAAGTCCATGTACGAAAACGGCATGGAAACGATCTCGTCGGATACGGTATGCTACCCCGCGAAGTTGGTGCACGGCCATGTGAAATGGTTGGTGGAGCGCGGCGTGAAGCACATATTCTATCCGAGCATAAACTATGAGCGCTCTGAGGACAAGAGGGCCGACAACCATTACAATTGTCCCATAGTCGCGACATATCCCGAAGTTGTAGTCAACAATATGGACGATATATTCGAGGAAAACGGCGTCGTCTTTCATCACCCATTCCTGCCTTATGACGCAGACGACAGATTGGTGAAGCGCCTATGTGAGGAATTGCGGGAATTTGACGTCGCGCGCGGCGAGGTGGAAACCGCCGTCGCCGAGGCGCGGCTTGAGGACATGCGCTTCAAGGACGACGTCAAGCGCGCAGGAACCGAGGCGCTGCAATACATCAGGGAGAATAAGTGCAAAGCCGTTGTTTTGGCCGGGCGGCCGTATCATCTTGACCCGGAAGTCAATCACGGCATCGACACCCTTATTACGTCGTTCGGAATCGCCGTACTGACGGAGGATTCCGTAGCGCATCTTTCGGAAACGGAACGGCCTATGCGGGTCTTGAATCAGTGGATGTATCATTCACGGCTCTACCGTGCGGCTTCCGCAGTCGGCGCCGGCGACGATTTGGAGTTGGTGCAGCTCAACTCTTTCGGCTGCGGACTTGACGCCGTTACGACGGATCAGGTGGAAGAAATACTGGCGCGAAAGAACAAGCTCTACACGGTTTTGAAGATAGACGAAGGCGCTAACCTCGGCGCGGCGCGCATACGCGTCCGCTCGCTCAAGGCCGCTATGGAGGAACGCGATAAGAACGGCGTGCGCCGCGCGGATGAGAAATACGCCTTTGAAAGACAGGTGTTCACAAGGGCCATGAAGCGGGATTACACCATACTGATACCGCAGATGTCGCCGGTACATTTCCAATTTTTGGAACCTGTGCTGAACGCCTGCGGCTATAATGTGAAACTTCTGCCTCCCGTGGACGTCCACGCGGTTGAAGAGGGCCTGAAATACATCAATAACGACGTCTGCTATCCGACTATTGTGTCGCTCGGACAGGTTATATCGTACCTCAAATCCGGCGAATGCGATATAGACCGCACGGCTGTATTCATGTCGCAGACGGGCGGCGGCTGCAGGGCCAGCAATTACGTCGCCTTGCTGCGCAAAGCGCTCGTGCAGCTAAAGATGGATAGGGTACCCGTAGTATCCGCTAATTTCGCGGGACTTGAATCAAACCCCGGTTTCAAGATCACGCCGGCTCTCATTGAAAAGGCGATTATGGCGCTTATCATCGGCGACGTTATGATGCGCGTGCTGTACGCTACGCGGCCCTACGAAGCGGAAGAAGGCGCGGCCGACCGTCTCGCGGAGGAATGGTCGGAGAAAATACGCGCGCGCATAGGCTTTATGAGTCCGCGCGATTACAGGAATACGCTGAAAGGCGTCGTCGATGATTTCGACAAGCTGCCGCTCCTTGATCTGCGCAAACCCAAGGTCGGCGTCGTCGGCGAGATTCTCGTCAAATATCACCCTACGGCCAACAACGACATCGTGCGCATCATCGAAAACGAGGGCGGCGAAGCCGTGGTGCTCGATCTCATAGACTTCTTCTTGTACGGCATGTACAGCAAGGAGTACAATTTCCGCAGTCTCTCGGGGAAATACTTCACGATGTTCGCGAACAATACGGCGATAAAGGTCGTCGAATGGTTCAGGAAATCCGCGCGGGCGGCGCTTGCGGCCAGTAAGCGCTTCGGAGAGCCTCTTGAGATAGGGGCATTGGCGGAAAAAGCGAAAAAGATACTCTCTATAGGCAATCAGTGCGGCGAGGGTTGGCTTCTGACCGGCGAAATGGTGGAACTGATAGACAGCGGCGTGGAGAATATAGTCTGTCTGCAGCCATTTGCCTGCCTTCCGAATCATATAACGGGCAAAGGCATGATGAAGGCGCTGCGAAAGTACAACCCATTGGCGAATATAGCCGCCATAGACTACGATCCGGGCGCCAGCGACGTAAATCAGCTGAACCGTATCAAACTTATGATGGCCGCAGCGTACAAGAACATGAAGAAAAAGGCTGCGGGAACTGTGTAATGATGAAATAGTTGGAATATATTTATAATAATTTAAATATATGGTTGACAAAAAAGCAGAAACCGCCCATCGTTAAGATCGGCGGTTTCTTTCCGTCATTCCACCGACTAAGGCAGCCGGCCTGAACTCTGAAACAGTCTGTGGAGCATGGCGGCGGCTTCGGCGCGTGTGGCGCCGCCCGACGGG
>JAISBV010000119.1 GCA_031266025.1 Eubacteriales Family XIII. Incertae Sedis bacterium | reverse complement strand
TTGACAGCGATGTGCGCTCCCTGCTTGACCTCGCAGCCGAGCGATTTCAACTCCGCGATAAAGTCCTCCCACGTTTTGCACTTCGGCAGAACGGAGTCGATTACAAAGACGAGTTGCTCCCGATTTCCGAGCGGTTTTGCGTTGCCCAGCCACTTGTCGTAGCTCTTGCCTTTCTCCTGCGGGCTTTCGATAATCGACAGCCCGTGTTGGAGGCAAACCGTGTCGGAAATCTTCTGCAACGCCAGCCCCGATCTCTTGAAGTTGCGGAACTTTTTATTGCAGTCCAGATTGGTGGAATTAAAAACGATTTGTCAAGGGTATATTTCAGACGAAATCTAAAAATCTGCCGAATTACAAAGAAATTTTTTAAATTTTTCAGATTATTCCATTCATAAAATGATGATAGCATTTTCAGGCGCGGTGTGCTATACTTGTGATATGCAGTATCGTTCTTTCCGTGTTCGTTAGGTGAATCGGACGCGATGCAGATTGTATATATTATAAACATGTATAGGTGGTGAAGCGCATGATAACAAAATGTGTAGGTTTCTTACATACCTCGCTCCATGCAAAGTTGTAGGGAAGGTAGCAATTCTTTGTATGGAGCCACAATAGGGAGATTGCTATGACTTTTTAGTCATTTCTTCCCTCCGACTTTGCACCTTATTATATTTTTGATAAGGGGTTGAGCCGGATGAAATATGTCAAGGCACAGGCTGTGTTTCCCCATGCGCTTTTGGCTGAAATACAAAAGTATGTTCAGGGCGAGTTGGTTTACATACCAAAATTACCTGACAACCATGAGAAATGGGGGGCTAACACAGATACGAAACAAGTTGTCGCGCAAAGGAATGATGATATCCTACAGGCTTTCAAAGCAGGCGCGACAATTTCAGAATTGATGGAGCTTTATTATCTGTCTGAGGAGACAATCAAAAAAATAGTGTATCGCCAAAGCATATAGCAAATTAGCCATGCCGGACATATCGGTATGGCTAATTTGTTTATAAAGCAAAATGTACCTATGAGACGCACATGCAGTCTGGTATACTGTTTCAGAACATGACAATCGCAAGGAGTAGCGCCTTTTATGAAAAAATATAAATCGTTATCATTATTGCTTAAATATATAAAGCGGCATCAAGCGCGAGTCGCCATGCTTACGTTCGTCTATTTGGTAGCTACGGTTCTATTCATTCTTGCGCCGCAAGCGTTGAGCCGTTTTATCGACAGCGCACAAAATGGAGATGTCTGGTTTGGAACGGCAATCGCGATCCTGCTTTACCTCGCCGCTATTCTTGCAAGGACAATAATGTCGTCGGTTCTTAACGTGCAGCTAACTTCTGTTGGGCAACACATAACCGATGACCACCGCCGCGATGTGATGTCCCACTATCTGTCTTTGGAAACGCAGTATTTAAGCGGTTCGACTTCGGGAGAGATTATTACCCGCTTAGACGAGGATGTTCAAGGGTTATTCAGCTATTATTATGTTCTGATTTTCAAACTTGCCGGAAGTGGCGTGGCACTAATCGGCATACTTGCGGCGCTGATTACTCAAAGCGGATGGCTGTGCGCGGCGCTCTTTATAGTCAGCATCTTCGCAATACTGGGATTTAAGCTGATTCAAGACAGAGGCATCCCTAAATATGTTCGCCGTTCTGCGGCGGCGGCTTCATTTAACGGGACGATGAAAGAAATCCTTGATAATACATCCACTTTACGAGCACTCCGAGCGGAGGATTTTGCAAAGACAAGAATCAAAGTCGCAATGCGGCATCGTTATCGGGAGAGCTTTCCCGCCAGTCTGATGTATGGCAACCTTTGGAGCGCTTCAACGATAATGCAAGGTGTCGTCGTAGCTTCAGGCTTGTTGTTTGCGCTGACGCTGTGGGATGCGGGTACTATTTCAATCGGCACAGCATACCTCATATATACATACAGCGAAATGGTGATAGAGCCGTTGCAAGACTTCCGCAACCATATGGGCAGTATGCAGAACTCACGCGCCGGGATGATGCGCACGCAGGAATTGATGGATATTCCAACTGGAGCCGTTAGGAATGGGCGCTTTTTACCGGATGAACCAATTGCGTTATCAATTCAAGGATTAAGCTTTTCGTATAAAGATGGCGAAGATGTGTTGAAAAACACTTCCATATCCGTTCCTGCCGGTAAGCATCTTGGCATTATGGGGGAAACCGGCTGCGGTAAAAGCACCTTGGCAGGGTTAATTGCGGGACTTAACGGATATAGTCGGGGTTCAATCAAACTCAATGGTATGGAACTTCGAGACATAGATTCTGATAACCTCTTTGAACGAGTGGCTTATTGTACACAGCGTATTCAGCTAATACACGGTACATTGCGTGATAATATCACCTTGTTTGAGCGTCGGTACACAGACCCCAAAATCATGGACGCTATTCAACACTTGAATCTAACCCAGTGGTTTCAAAAATTCAGCGCCGGCTTAGACACTATTCTTGAAATGGGCGAAGGAAGTCTATCCTCCGGCGAAACACAGTTGATTACCCTTATCAGGCTTGCTCTCCGCAATCCCTCACTCATGATTTTGGATGAGATAACCGCTAATCTGGACGCCTCCACAGAAAAACGCGTTTCTCTGGCGATAGCCGCGTTGTGCAAGGGGCGTACAGTGATTGCCATTGCTCACAAGGCCGAATCCCTTCAATGGATGGACGCTGTTGTACGCATGGAAAATGGTGCTTTGCCGGGAGGGCAGACCTATGAAATTAAACGATAAAACCCGTGCGTTTCTGGCGTTTAGCAGAGATTTGTTGGGATACAAAAAAATGACCACGGCGATAAATGTTTTCTGCAACGCCATCATTTTTTCTCATCAGGCTGCGGTGACTTTTTGTATACGTGAAATTCTGAACGAGCTGGAAAACACACCGGGGCAAGCGCTACAAGGCGCAATTCCATTCTTGGCAGGGATATTGATTGTGTCGCTTATTCGGGTTGCCGCTATCATGGGCTGTGCGATGCTGGACGCAAAACGCGCGTATTATTATCAAAACCGGCTTCGCATAAACATATTGGAGCGACTTTTTGAGAGAAAGAACATCATGACCATTTCCGGGCAATCCGGGCCGGTTTTTGAAACGCTTGACGATGATGTTCCGGCAAGTACATTCCCCGCTGAGTTACTGACGGAGGTATCGGGTTACTTTATCTATACAATAATCGCGCTTACGATGCTACTCACAATAAATTGGCAGCTCGCGTTATTTATTTTCATCCCATTATCCGCCGCCATTTTCGGCGTTCAGCGCCTGTCCGAGCGTATGAAAGAACGGCGCAAGCAAAACCGGGCGGCGCATGACGACGCAAGTACATTTTTAAGCGATGTGGCGGACGCTGCGCTTGCCATCAAAACAGCGGGGGCGTCAGAAGCTGTCTTAAATCAATATGATAGCGTAAACGCTCACCGCAGAGCGGCGGTTATGAGGGATGCAGTTTTCAATGAGCGCGTGTCGGTACTCTTAAATGGCGCGGTGTGTATTGGCTCTGCGGTTATGATGTTTATCGCCGCGCGGCTTATGGCGGGAAAATCGTTTGGTATCGGTGATTTCAGCCTGTTTATCGCGCATCTTGGAACACTTGCCGATTGCACAAGCCGTATTGTCGAATTGATTTATGAAGGTAAAAAAGCTGAGGTGTCATACGAAAGAATAATTGATATTGTCGATAATAGAAATGCGGCATCCCTTTCAGAGAACGCCGATATTGAGTTGCGGCACATTGCAAATATACCTGCTTTTGAAAAACCGTCCGAACGTTTTTCGTCATTTGAAGTAAAAAAACTTTGTTATGCTTATTCCGGCGACGATGGATTCAAAAATGTAACATTTTCCGTTAGTCCCGGTAAACTTGTTGCTGTCTCCGGCGGTATGGCATCGGGCAAATCAACGCTTCTTAGTGTTCTTATGGGACTAATGCCACAGGATGATGGCGATATTCTTTGGAATGGTGAGCCAATGAATGATACATTCTCACGCGCACCAAACCGCATTGCGGGCGCGCCTCAAAGGGGAGGTTTTTTCGCGGCAGATATAAAAACTAATCTATGCCTTGGAACAAATTCGGACGATAGCAGCATTGAGCAAGCGCTAAAAATCACTTCCCTCGGTGAACTCTTTACCGGCTCAGAAAACGGTTTATCAAAAAACATCGGAGATCACGGCGACAAATTATCCGGCGGGCAGCGCCAACGGCTTGCGCTCGCAAGAACAATTCTTCGTGGCGCGGCGGTTAATATCATAGACGATTGCGTGAGCGCGTTGGACGAACAAACACGCGGAGAAGTGTTGAAGCAACTGACGGCATATTTATCTAAATCGGGATGTTCGGTAATTATCGCAACCAATTCGCGTCCTTTTTTGGAATCAGCCGATACTATCATTTTTATGGAATTAGGTCATATCGCGGCTATTGGAAGTTTTCAAGAGTTGCTGGCATCTTGCACTGGATTTCAAGCAGTGGTATCTCAAACGTAAGATTGGTATTACGCTATTCAAAAAAATTGAGATGGAAATTACGCTCGAACTATGATATACTGTAGTTAGCAATTTTTCATCGTCATATAATTTGGAATATCAGGATTATCTAACTATTTTTACTGGCGCATAAGAAAAATGAGGAACCGACCTGATTTTGATATCCCACATACCCCACATATACCAGACAAAATTACTGGTATAGATGGGATACGTGGGATACCAGTTTAAGCCGTTGTCACAAAATTAGTCCCACGGGAGTTTCTCACCTGTATCGTCCTGATACGGACTGGTGCTAAGAGACAACGCCCGACCTTCTATAAAGTTTCCCTCTCTCCCGTTTTGCCGGACATTACAACGGCGGCGTAGCTCCGCGACAAAGTTTTTGCTGTTCATCTGGCGATAGCCGTTATCTTTTGCCCACAAGGCATAGTTGGCATATAAAACGCTTGTTTTTGTGTGAGCGTTTTCCTGTTCGACGGTATACTCCGCGAGAAACGCGCCGAATATATCCGCTTCCTGCCTGTAAGCGTCCACAGCGGCAGTCACGCGCAGCGGTGTGTCCATGCCCGTCTCCAACATCAGCCGATAACCGTCTATCAGCCAATTCAGTATGCCGCTCATATCCTCCTTGCGCCGGAACAATTTTTTCAAGCTATTATCCTGTTCCTCAATGGTAAAATGACGGTCGAACGGAATCAGCTTGACCCTGCCGGAAGAAAAGATGGTGTCATCAGATGTTCGCGGAAGATGATTGGTGTTTATGAAAAATTTGCACTCCGGGCGAAACTCAATCGGATTTTCGTTGAGAAACCGGCCCGAGTAGGTATCGCCGCCGGTGAGTTGCTTGACGAGGGCGATATTCAACTCCAAGCCTTTCTCCGGTTCCGGCATATTCACAAGCCGCGCACCTTTCAGCCGCGCTATATCGGGTGACGCCGCCGATCCGTCTGACGGACGGCGAGCGAGCGTCTGCGGCTGTATCGTCCGGGCGTATTCACCGAGGATATGCGCTATCGTCTCAGATAGGGTACTTTTGCCATTGCGGGTGGTGCTGCCGTAGAGGATAAAGAAACACTCAAGCGAGGTATCGCCGGTCAGCCCGTAGCCGAGAGCCTTTTGTAAAAACAGCGCAGTATCGACGTCGCCACACATAACCTCGCCGATGAATTGTTCCCAACGGGCACAGGAAGCGTCAACTTCGTATTTCGCTTTTGAGATTTTTGTGATATAATCCTCCGGACGGTGTTTCTGTAAGCCGAAGGTTTGAAGATTGACCGTACCGTTTTGGCAGTTAAACAGCGTCCGATTGCGGTCAAAAGTGGTAAGGCTCTTGGGAGCAATGGAACGCGCGTCGGAGAGCAAACCCTCGCGCCGTCTGCGGCTGTGAAAGCCTCCGGCGTACTTGATGAACGCCTTGCTTTCCTCGCCGCCATCGTCGCGGGATTCGGCGTAGGCGATAAGCGCTTGTGCGAAGTCCTTGCATCGCTCCATGACCCACAAGCCGCCCTCATCCTTTTTCCAGACCTTGCCCGTGTATGTATACCACGTTTTGGCCTCCACCACATAGCAGATAACACCGCTGTGTAGGTCGTAGAACAGCTTGGCGATACCGATGTCGTTGCGGGGGTATGCGTCGCTATTCTCGATATGTTTTTCATTGAAAAGGGTAAGATAATCCATCAGCGTGACACCTCCTGTGTATGTGTTTTCTGCTGTTTACGCTCCTGCCAGTGACGGTCGATGAAATCTTTCAGGACTTGCGGGAAATTTATAATCGCGGTGAGGTACGGCTTGACCATCTGTTCCAAATCCTTAAACTTGCGCTTCCAGTAATCGCGGTCACGGGCAATTTCATTAAGCTCCTGTTTTGTGTCGGCAAGCTGTTGTTCCACCGCCGCGAATTTTTTCTTCCACTCGGCGTTGCGGTCTTGGATAGTGACGGATTTTTTCGCAAGCGTTTTCAGCTTCTTCGCCTCGTCATCGGTGAGGTGAACGCCGGGGATAAGCGGTATCGAATGCCCCATCGCCTCGACCTCCGCAATGGTTGCCTTCGCTTTTTCCTTGACGGAAATCTGCTCGTCCAATTTATCAAGCCGCTTCTCTTTTTTCTCCGCCTGTTTTTCCAAATCTCCAAGACGCATTTCGGACTGTTCCACCTGAACGGAAACCTCCGCGACACGTTTCTTCTCCTGCTGGTATTTATATTCCTCAACCGATAAATGCTCGGCGGCGGAACCGCGCTCCCCGCGCTGAATGTCAGGAAACCCGGCGGCGGCCATGTGTTCAAAATAACGATCTTGAAGCAAGGAATACTCGTTGATAAACTTACCATTAAACTTTTTACGCGGCCATTTATCCGTATGGTTAATCTGCGGAATGACCGCCTTAACTTTACCGACCAACTCCGGGCCGGCGCGTTTCGTCCACTTGATTTCTTTCTGAACAACCGGCACATAGACAACGTGCAGATGATAATGGTAAACGTCGTGCCCATACCGCTCCGACAATCCTTTATGACGTTCATCGGCATGCAGGATTGCAGAGACGATATAATCCTCCGAGCCGACTTCCTTGATGGCATAACGATACGCTTCCTCATAAAACCTTTTCGCAAATTCATAGCCGCCGTTTTCTTCAAAATATTCAGAGTTTACGTCAAGGACAAATTCATCAACGAGCGCCGACTTGGGTTTGAAATTGTGCTTGACGATTTTTCCTTCCGCAAGTAATCGCTCGATGGTTTGATGATAGCTTTCCGGCGTTCCGTTCGGTGCATAATTCTGATGAAGCTTTATATTCATCTCAGA
This sequence comes from Eubacteriales Family XIII. Incertae Sedis bacterium, assembly GCA_031266025.1. GTDB lineage: Bacteria > Bacillota > Clostridia > Peptostreptococcales > Anaerovoracaceae > JAITLA01. The sequence goes on along the minus strand of JAISBV010000119.1, from coordinate 8,284 downwards.
ACGCTCCGGTACGATGTCGGCGTTGAGCGGCGTCTTACTCCGGCGCTCATTGTGACCCTCGCGGATAGACACCTCCGACGACGGAACAGAGTCGTTTCTGATAACGGTAAAATTGTCTTTTTGAGCCATATGCAAAGCCTCTCTTTCGTGATATAATTGTGAAAACAAATAGTTGGACGCACGTGGGTTGGACGCGTTTTCGGCTCCTATTTCATAGTAGCCGAACCCACTCTGCTACTTTCCGCTACGCGGCAAAGTAGCGGTGGGCGCTCCCGCGGGGGAACGACTGCCAAACAGCCGCCCCATAATGCGGTCGGCTGTTTGGCAGGGATGCGCCGCCACGGGCGGGACGGGGGCTTGGACGCGCCGACGCGGAGCGAGAACGATGGACGGGAGTTACCCGCGCGGAGAAAACAAAACGCCGTCCGACTGCTTACATCAATCGGACGGCGCTGTGGTGATTATGCGTCGGGTTTGGGATTTTCGGAAGCCGCTTCCGTTATTTTCATCGTTTCGGCTTCGGCGGCGAGCCGTTTTTCTTTCGCTTTACGAGCATAGCCGCGATTCCGTTTTCGCCTCATTTGCAACTGCTCCTCGGCGATGCGCTCGGCTTCGATTTCTTCCTCCGTCCGCGTGTTCGGCACATTGAAACTGCCGATGTAATTCAAGTACACATCCACCTTTTGAGTGCGCGAACCTTTGCCGCCGTCCTCGTCCACAGACCACTCGCCCTCATAAATAATCACCCTGTCTATCAGTTCATTTATCATCGAGGGAGTCAACGTTTCAAAGTTCGTGTAGCGGCGTACCACCTCAATGAAACTTTCGGCGCGAACACTATCAGCATTGAAAGCATCCAACTCAGATTGAAACGCGGCGGTATGTTGTTTCAAATCTTCCTGTTCCCGGATGTACCCGGTGCTCATATCATCGTACCGTTCCTCCGGGATTTTACCGAGCGCCTTGTCCTCGTAAAGACTACGAATTATCTTTTCGAGTTCCTCAATCCGACGTTCGTTTTGGGCGATTTGCTTTTTGTATACCTTCGCCGTTTCGCCCTGCCGTACCTCCGAGTGAGCCCTCACCATTTCCACGAAATCGTCCTCATGCTCACGGATATAACCGCTTGTCCGTCTCAGAGCGTCGAGGATTATATCCTGCACCACCGCCGTCCTGATGTGATGCGGAGTACACTCCGCGCCGGTTTTGTACTTGGTAATCTTGTAGGTGGAGCAGTCGTAAATGTCTTGCGGATTCTTTTCCGTGTAGGTAGTACCGTCAGCGCGTTTGTGCGTGATTGGTTTTCTGAAACGGTGGTTATACAGCTTGGCTCCGCAGTCGGCACAGAAAAGTTTTCCCGTGAGGGGATTGGCTTCTCCGAGGGTGTCCGTCCTGCGCGGTGTGCCGCGAAGTTTTGTTGCGGTATCGAACACCTCTTGGCTGACGATTGCCGGATGAGTGTTCTCGAAGATAACCCAATCCTCCGGCGCATTCTGTTTTCGTTTTTTGCTCTTAAAATTTGTGGAGGATGTACGGAAATTAACTGTATGGCCCGCATACTCCGGCTTTGCCAATATCTGCGTTACCGTTGTGTAAGACCATGCGTATTTATCTTTTTCACTATATGTGCTTTTATGGTTCCCGCGACCTCGTGAGCCAAGATAAAACGACGGACGTTCCACTTTATCCGCTATTAAGGCTTGGGCGATTTCAAACGGCCCCATGCCGTCAATCGTCATAGCGAAGATTCGCCGGACAATCGATGCCGGGTAATCTTCAATCAGCCAACGATTCTTGTCCTCCGGGTCTTTGATAAAACCATATGGCGGATTGGCTGACAGCGGCTTGCCGCTCTGCCCTTTTGATTTCGCTACCGCCTTGACCTTGCGGGAGCAGTCACGCGCATACCATTCTGCCATAATTTCCCTGAATGGCAGAAAATCGTCGCCCTCACCAACGGCAGTATCAATGCCGTCGCTCACGGCAATCAGCCTTACGCCGCGCTCTGCAAAAAGTTCACGATAGAGGCCGGTTTGTAAATAATTCCTACCCATTCTGTCGAGGTTTTTGACGATTATAGTGCTTACCTCGTCGCTCTCGACCTTGGTCATCAAGTCTTGCCATCCGGGACGATTGTAATTCGTCCCGGAGTAACCGTCGTCCACCGCAAATTCGTATGGCGTAAAGCCGTTGCGGTCAGCGTATTCCGAAAGGATACGCCTTTGATTTTGAATCGAATTTGATTCCTTTGCCGTGTCGCCGTCGTCACGCGACAGGCGGCAATACAAGATAGTTGTTCTTTGTTTCATGTCCGCCTCTTTCCGGCAGTCACGAACATTTGCGGCACTTTGAGCGTTAAGCATCATTCCGCACCTCCCGCTCCATTATTCGGAGAAGCTTGTCCTCCATAGTTTCCTTGCTTTTGTTGCTGAAATGGACTGTCACCTCATAGGTGGTGGAGCCAATCCGTCGCAGCAACTTTACCGGCTCGCGCTCCTTTCGGGCGGTCGATGCCGCGCTTTTTACAGCGGTTGTGTTCATAGAATTGGTCTCCTTTTCAAAAATAATAGTAAAATAAAAAGATTATGCTTTGGACTGAAACAGTCCTCCCACTTTCGCCATTACTGACAGGTGTGGTAGTCGCTCCTTACATGGGTCGGCTTACGACATATCCCTTCCGCTGTTCATTCCGGTTACGTTCCGACGCCAGAGCCTTGTGTGGGTGGCGTGTTATTCTTTGGTTGCCCTCGCGCCATTCCCACGAACGACATTATGCAAGGTTGCGAACCTCGGTATCCTTACGGGCAGCGTGATTCAATTGTCAAGGTGCAGGTGTGAATTGGCTTGTCCAATATTCACGTCTGCTATATTATCGACGATTGAATCACGTTTGTAAAGAGCTCACAACAATGTTGTGCGGCGTATATGAAATTACATGTTGACCTCTCACGATTGTTATGTTAGAATATGGACAAGTACAATCACGGAGGTCGTTTTTATGGATAGCGCAAAACTTAGAAATACATTCTCTGCCCGAATCCGCAAGCTACGCGAAGAACGCGGACTCAATCAAGGGCAATTCGCCGATTTCGTCGGCGTATCTCGCGGAGCGATGAGTTACTACGAGCAGGAAGCGCGGACGCCGGACATCGGTGTGCTGTACGCCATTTCAGAAAAGTGCGGCGTATCGGCTGATTATCTGATTGGGCTTATCCCCGACAGAGACAGAACCGTTTCCGATGTCTGCCGCGAAACGGGATTGTCGCCGGACGCGGCAAAAACACTGAATCTTATTGTCCGGCTTATTAACACTGCGTTTGTCTCTCCCGAATATGTGATGGAGGTTTTTGACGAGGACTGGAAAAACGCAATGGAGCTTACTCCGTTTACGACTTTGCCGGAGCTTTTGAACCTTTTGCTTGAAGATGAGGAAGGGCGCAGTCTTTTGATATTACTCGGCGCTATTATAATGGGCGCGGAGTTTTATGGCGGCAGTGATACGGTACAGCCTCGGTTTTTAATTAAGTCGGCTGTCAAAGCCATTGAACTCGCAATCCCGATGGAAAACCTCACCGCAGCTCTGTGGGTTAATATCCAAAGCCATGCCGATAAGCTGAGGGAGAAATATCAAACTGATAATCCGCAAGCGGAATGAAAGCGGTTGCGTTATGACCATTTGAAAAGGTGTTTTTCAAGGTGCGGTAGTTTCCAATCCGTTTAGCAGTAGACTAATTCAGAAAGTATTATCTCATGCGCGGTTTCTCGGTCGGATATCGTCGCCAGTCTGTGCGCTGCCGCTTCGTCTATTTCTCTGCACAGCGGGTAAAGCCGCTCCGTGAGCAACAGTGCGGCGTACAGCGCGGGTTTCTCTGTCCGCAGATATGATTTGTGCATCATTCCGTACTTGCCCAACGGTGGCGCGGCAGGCGGGTCTGAGAGCCGGATATCCGGCAGTAGATAATCTCCAACGCGCTGATAAGAAATCTCCATGTCATTTTGCTCCTTTCCGAGTGGGGGTCACAGTCCGTCCGTGTGCCGCAAACGCTTGTGCCGCCTAAGTTTATAGAGGGTATCTGATACATACCCTCTATAATATATAACCTTGAACACGGTATGCGAGTGTATGTGCGCCTTGTCTGTATGCACGGCTATGACAAAGGCATGACGTCCTTTTGTCAGCGACATAACCGTCTCCCACGCCACCTTCGCCGCCGTCTCAGCATCGCACTCGCCGGGCTTGAAGCTCTGGCGCAGGTGATAAGCGATAACGTCGCGTTCACCTTGGTCGCGCCCTGTTTTAAGCGCGTACTCGCGCTTTGCCAACAGAAATTCCTGTGGAGCGGTCAGCGGGTCGCACTCATAGGAAAATACAAGTTCGCCGCTGTTGGTTTTCTCGCCGTTTTCGATGTAGTCCGTCGTTCTGCCGGGAGCGGAAGCGGCGGGGTTTCCCCCGCCGCTTCCGCTCCCGGCGTGCAGGCTGATTAGCCTAACCGTCGCCATAATTTCTGCGCCTCCTAATACTTGGCGAGCTTCGCCATAATCTTGCCGAACACCATCCGGCATTCTGTCAGTTGCTCGTTTATGTGGTCAACATCGGCGCGGTGAGCATAGCCGCCGCCGTTCACGCGCTTGGTCAGTTGGTTCACGTTGTTGGCGGTGATGCTCATCAACCGCGATACCTCCCGTATCTCCGGCAAGTCAACTTTGAAGACGCCGCCGTCCATACACATCCGACGCACAAAGGCGCTGATGTTTGTGATGCCGACGAGTTTCATGTTTCGCTCAATCTTCGCCTTTTCCTCCGGCGACACTTTGACGTAGATGACCTCCGACTTCTTCTGCTTCGTCGGTTCCGTGTCGTCGGTAATCATTGTGACCGTTTTGTTATTCAGCATAGCTGTTGCCTCCCGTAATTAAGATTGATGATGCCCGAACCGAGGGAATATACCCAAGATACCCAAAGGTTCGGGCATATGTCAGGCTTGGGGTTCTTGGGTATCTTGGAGTTCTCCGCCTGTGGCAGGCAGTTCCCACCGCCAGACTTCGCCCTGCTTGACGGATTTCACGCCGAGCGCGGTCTTTGCCCGCTCCAGCGTATTCTTGGCGATGCCCGCGCTCTCCGCAAGCATTTTGATTTCGGCGGCGGCAGTTACGCCGTTATTCAGCGCGGCAGTGATAAACAGCTTCGCGTTATCCGCTTGCGACGGCGCTTTCGCCTGATGTTTGCTCTTGTCGAGCTTGCCGGAGAGCAACTCGTCAAGCGTGATTTCCACTTCTCCGAGCCAGACAATGCCGCCGTTCTCGTCAAACCCGAAAGCGTAGGGCTTGCCGGGAGTTGATAAGTTCGACTTTGCGTGACAGATGACCGATATTTCCCCGTCGTCCGGCATCTTGGCGACCATAATCACGGAACGGGCGACCGCCGCCACGTCAATGCTGCCGAGTATTCGGTACGCCGATTTGCCGCCGCTTTTATTCAAGTGGCAGATACAGCAGATACTGCAACCTGTCCGCGCCGCCACGTCCGCAAGCTGTGTGAGAACCGGGCGAATTGCGCCGGAGTTGCTTATGTCGAAGCCGCTGGTGTAGGACGTAATCGGGTCGAATACCGCAAACTTCGCGTCCGTCTGCACAATAGCCCGCTCTATGCGCGGGTCTTCGAGCAAGAGTGGGTGAACGCCCTCGTTGATGACGTACACCTTATCCAAGTCCGCGCCGAGCCGCAAGAGCCGCGGCTTGATGGTGTCGCCGTAACCGTCCTCCATTGACTGGAACAGGCAACTTTGCGGCTCAACCTTACCGCGCTCCGTCTCCCACGGCAGCGGCTCGCCTGTCGTCACGGCGGCGCATATCGCGAGCGCGAGATTTGTCTTCCCGCAATTTGGGTCTCCGCTCATCAGAATGAGCTTGCCGTTCGGGATATACGGCTTGGTGAGGAAGGTCACTTTTTCCTCCGGGATTTGACTGATTGTCGTAATGTCGAGATTCATAAGATTGGTTCCTCCGTACATTTCAGTTTTGGGGAAAGAAAACCTCGAGTATGATGTCAATGACAAACACACTCGCGGCGGCTGCGGCGGTTATTCTGTTGTTGCGGCGGTGTTTACGCCACGGCGGTTTTCTGCTTCTTGCGTTCGCGGTATTCCCGCTGCTTGGCGGCGTTCTTGGCGCGTTTCTCGTCCAATTTACGCTCCGCTTCCGGTTCCTCCGGCGACATTGCAGGCTCATTGAAATCGAGTTTGCCGATGAAGTTCAGATACACGTCAACTTTCTGAACCCGCTTGCCGCTTGACTTGTCGCCCTCGTGTATGATAACTTTTTCCACGAACTCATTCAACAGACTCGGCGAAAGCTCGTCAAACTCAGTGTACCGCCGAACCAGTTCGATAAAACGGTCAGCTCTCACGCTGTCGGCGGCAAAGGTCTCTATCTGCGTCTGCAACTCCGTGACTTCCCGGCGGAGCGCCGTCTGCTCTTCGTCGTACTCGGCGATCATCCTGTCAAAGTGATTCTCCGGCAGTTTGCCGAGGGCATAGGTTTCGTAGAGCTTCTTGATAAGCGTATCAAGCTCGTCACAGCGGCGGTTAGTCTTGATCAGCCGCTTCTTGCTCTCCTTTACCTCCGCTTCCGCCCGCAGATTGGAGGCTTGGCGGATTTTCTCCGCAAACTCCGCTTGGTTCAACAGTGCAAATTGCGCCGCCTGCCGTATCACCTTGAGGATGATTTCCTCTACGACGTTTGTGCGGATATAGTGCATCGTACAGTTTTTCGTTCCCTGACGGTAATTCCCGCAGACATACTCGTCGCGCTTGCGGTTCTTGGCGTAGTCAAAATTGCGGGCGTGAGTGAGCTTTTTCCCGCAATCCGCACAAATCAGCAGTCCCGTCAGCGGCGAGGGCGGTCTGCCGTCCTTTGCGGGGCGTCGGACGGTGCGGCGCAGTTTTTGAGCCAGTTCCCAAGTTTCGCTGTCAACGATTTGCGGGATGCCGCCCTCGAACGTGATTTGCTGTTCTTCGGGCGTTTCCCTGCGCTTTTTCTGCTTGTAGCTGTCGGAATAAGTCTTTTTCAAAACCTTGACGCCCATATATTCCTTGCGCTCCAAGATGCCGCTCACCACGCCTCCGCGCCAAGCGTAAGGATCGGCATAATCGGGGTGTTGCGGCGACAAACCCAGTTCCGTCGCGTGTGCGGAAGGTATCGGGATTTTGTCGGCGGCGAGGATATTGGCGATTTGGTAAACGCCCTTGCCCTCGATGACCAGTTGGAATATGCGCCGTATAACGGCGGCGGCGGACTCGTCCACAAGCCACTTCTGACGGTTCTCAGTGTCGTGGACATATCCGTAAGGGATACTGCCGGAGCAGTGGAACCCCGCCGCCATTCGGGAGTTGAAGATTGCTCGGATTTTCTTCGAGCAATCTTTCGCGTACCACTCCGCTAAAATCGTGCGAAACGGCGTGAAATCGTCCTCGCCACACGCCGTGTCTACGCCGTCCGCGACGGCTATGAGTCTTACGTCCAACTCCGCGAACTGTTCCAATATCAGCCCGACACGGAGATAATCACGGCCAATGCGGTCAAGAGTTTTCACGACGACCGCGTGTACTTTCCCGGCTTCCACCTCCGCGATTAGTTCTTGCCAGCCCTCGCGTTTCCACAGAACGCCGCTTTTCCCGTCGTCTTGCAGATGTCTGAACGGAGTCAGCCCGTTTTGCTCCGCGTATTTTTCAAGCAGGGCGCGTTGATTGATTATGCTGTTGCTGTCGCCCGCCGTATCCGGGTCGTCACGGGAGAGACGTTCATACAGTATCGTATATTTTTTGTTTATCACATCTACCTTGTTTCCGGCAGAGGTGACATTTGCGGCAAAGGTTTGAACGGGGTTAGCCAGCATAATCATAGCCCTCCCGTTCAATGAGCCTGATTATTTTATCCTCAATGGTTTCTTTAGATGTGTTGCAGTAATGAACGGAGATGAGGAACTCTGTGGAGCCAATCCGCTCCCGCAACATTTGATGCGGCTCACGCTCGAACTTGCGCTCGGCGATCTCTGCCGCGCCGTTTCCGGCAGTTGGCGTAGTCATTGATTGACCCCCTTTTTATTGAATTTTGAATGATTGTTGCGACGCTGTTCATCATCGCATTGATTATGATTGCGGCAGTCCTGCCGCTGTGGTCGATAATCCTGCGGTTATCACATCCCTTCTGCTTCATAATATAGCCGTCGCCCAGCGGAAGCTGTTCAAGGTTTCGGCTCGAAATAATAATACCGCAATCGGTCAAG
>JAISBV010000084.1 GCA_031266025.1 Eubacteriales Family XIII. Incertae Sedis bacterium | reverse complement strand
GCGCGCAAATCCGTTCACGAACCTCTGCAGACGGGCATCAAGGCCATAGACTCGATGATTCCGATCGGCAAGGGTCAAAGGGAACTCATCATAGGCGACAGGCAGACGGGAAAGACGGCCATCGCCATAGACACGATACTGAACCAAAAGGACGAAGAAGTTATATGCATCTACGTCGCCATAGGGCAGAAGAAATCAACTGTGGCGCAGATGGTGCAAATGCTTGAGGACAAGGGGGCGATGAAATACACCATCGTCGTGTCCGCAACGGCCAGCGACGTCGCGCCGCTTCAGTATATCGCGCCTTACGCGGGCTGCGCCATGGGCGAGGAATTCATGTACGCGGGCAAGCACGTCCTCATCATCTACGACGACCTTTCAAAGCACGCGGTCGCATACAGGGCCATGTCGCTCCTGCTGCGCAGACCGCCGGGACGCGAAGCCTATCCGGGAGACGTTTTCTACCTGCACAGCAGACTGCTTGAGCGGGCCGCGAAGCTCTCCGACAAGCTCGGAGCGGGTTCGCTGACGGCGCTTCCCATCATTGAGACGCAGGCCGGCGACATATCGGCCTATATACCCACGAACGTTATCTCCATTACGGACGGCCAGATATTCCTCGAATCCGATCTGTTCTTCTCGGGTCAGCGCCCGGCTGTCAACGCCGGCATATCCGTTTCGCGCGTCGGCGGCGACGCTCAGATCAAAGCCATGAAACAGGTGGCAAGCAAGGTCAAACTCGAATTGGCCCAGTATCGCGAGCTTGCGAGTTTTTCGCAGTTCGGTTCCGATCTTGACAAGGAGACAAAGGAACGTCTTGATCACGGTCTTGTTCTTATGGAAGTGATAAAGCAGCGTCAGTACAGCCCCGTCGCCGTGCAGCATCAGATTTTGATTTTCTACGCGGCCGTAAACAATTACCTGAGCGATATAGACCTCGAAAAAATCAGGGTGTTCGAGAAAGGACTGTACGAATTCACAGATACGCATTATCCGAATATCACGGCCGGCGTAAAATCCGCCGGCGTACTTGACAAGGATGCCGAAGAATCGCTCAAAGAGGCTATAGTGAAGTATAAGGACGTGTTCAATAAAGAGTATGACACACTGCTTTAAACTCCGCCGCTCCGCCCTGATCGGCTGAGCAGTTACAGCAGTTATATTAGGAGGTAGTATCTTGGCGAACAGCTCCATGCAAGACATAAAACGCCGAGTTAAAAGCGTTACAAATATAGAACATATCACGAACGCCATGAAGCTTGTATCTGCGGCGAAGCTTAGAAGAGCCAAAACGACTTTCGAGAAGACCGGAGAATACCTGCATTTCGTTACGGAGTCCATAGAGGATATATTCAACAACAGCGCGGACATTCCCAAGAAATATCTGGAAGGTAATCGGGATATAAAAACCACGTGCTATATAGTTATCACGAGCAGCCGAGGACTGTGCGGCAGCTTCAATTCCAATGTGATCAAGCAGGCGGACGCGGAGATCAAGGCTGACCCCGAGCGCCCCGAGATCGTGGCTATAGGCGTCAAGGGCCGGGATTATTTCCGAAAAGAAGGCTACGACATATGCAGCGAATACATGCTGCCGCCCGAGAATATTTCATTCATAGAGACTCACGATATCAGTGTTCCCGTGCTCAACGACTATGTTGACGGCAAGATAGACGAGGTTGTAATGATCTACACCTCGTTCATATCCACGTTGGAGCAGCGCGTTAATACCGTCAGGCTGCTGCCGTTTGAGATAAAACGCAACCTTGACGTTATGCCCATGGAAAAGCAAGTGGATTACGAACCGTCTACCGAAGAGGTTTTCAACTATCTCGTGCCGAAATACGTCGAGATCATGATATACAGCGCCATCGTTGAATCGGCGACATGCGAACACGCGGCGAGGCGTATGGCCATGGAGAACGCCACGGAGAACGCCAACAATATGATAGCTGATCTGACGCTGTTCTATAACCGCGCGCGGCAGGCGGCCATCACGAGCGAGATTACCGAAATAGTGAGCGGCGCCGACGCGCTCAAGTAGTAAACAGATACTGCTCGAGGATTTCGATCAAAACTACTCAAACGGAGGATGTTATGAGTGAGAACAAAGGAAGAATACAACAGGTCATAGGGCCGGTAGTTGACATCAAATTCGCGCCGGAAGAAATGCCGGAACTTCTCAACGCCATTACTATAGAGGCCGAAGGCCGATCAGTGGTAACCGAGGTGGCGCAGCATATAGGGGACGACGTCGTCAGGTGCGTCGCGCTGTCGTCTACGGACGGTCTCAGGCGGGGCATGGAAGCGCACAATACCGGCGCGTCCATCACCGTTCCGGTCGGCGAGGAGGTTCTCGGCAGACTTTTCAACGTTATGGGCGAGAATATAGACGACAAGCCGCCCGTGGTCACTGCGAAGCGCGCGTCCATACATAAACAGTCGCCGGGTTTCGAGGAACAGGATACGACGGCGCAGATATTCGAAACGGGTATAAAGGTCGTCGATCTGATAGCGCCGTATACGAGGGGCGGTAAGGTAGGTCTCTTCGGCGGCGCGGGCGTCGGCAAGACCGTTCTCATACAGGAACTGATCAGCAACATCGCGAAACAGCACGGCGGCATCTCCGTATTCGCGGGCGTCGGCGAGAGGACGAGGGAAGGCAACGATCTGTATTACGAAATGGTCGAATCCGGCGTAATTTCCAAGACCGCCATGGTATTCGGCCAGATGAACGAGCCGCCGGGCGCGCGTATGCGCGTGGCGCTCACGGGACTGACTATGGCCGAGTATTTCAGAGACGAAGCCGGACAGGACGTGCTCTTGTTCATAGACAATATATTCCGCTTCACGCAGGCGGGCTCCGAGGTTTCGGCCCTGCTTGGGCGCATACCGTCTTCGGTAGGGTATCAGCCTACGCTGGCCACAGAGATGGGCGCGCTGCAGGAGAGGATTACCTCAACAAAGAAAGGATCCATCACGTCGGTGCAGGCTATCTACGTGCCCGCCGACGATCTTACGGATCCTGCGCCGGCGACCACGTTTGCGCATCTGGACGCAACGACGTCGCTGTCGAGGGCCATAACGGAACTCGGCATCTATCCCGCCGTCGATCCTCTGGCGTCTTCATCGCGTATTATGGATCCGCTGATTTTGGGCGACGATCACTACAACACTGCGCGCGGCGTACAGGAGGTTCTTCAGAAGTATAAAGATCTGCAGGATATTATCGCGATACTCGGCATGGACGAGCTCTCTGACGAGGATAAGCTCGTCGTCGCGCGCGCGAGAAAGATACAGCGCTTTATGTCTCAGCCATTCAGCGTGGCCGAAGCTTTCACCGGCACCCCCGGCAAATATGTGACGCTCAAGGAGACGGTTCGCGGATTCCGAGAGATATTGGAGGGCAAGCACGACCCTGTTCCCGAGAATCTGTTCCTGTTCGCGGGCGGCATAGACGAAGTAACGGAAAGGTTTGAGAAAAATGCCTAAGAGCGTTATGCTTGACATCATTACGCCGGAAAAGCTGTTCTACCGAGGTGAGGTCGAGCTTGTGATACCGCGCACGCTCACCGGAGACGAGGGCTTTATGGCGAACCACACTTGGGCCTGCAAGCTGCTTGATACGGGCGAACTGTGGATACAGGAGAAAGGCCAAAAAGATTTTAAGATAGCCGCCATTTCCGGCGGGTTCATAGATATAAAAGACAAATTCACGATCTTTACCGACTACGCCGAGTGGCCGGAGGAAATTGACGTCGAAAGAGCAAAGAAATCCGGCGAAAGAGCGGAGGAATGGCTCAGATCACATACGCGCGCGGACGAAAACGAACAAGAGATATTGAAAGCCCGCGTCGATATGAGCAAGGCGCATACGCGTATAGGCGTGGCCGGCGGCGGTCTTCGCAGGAAGCGCTGAGATGTTTTGATTTAAATTTTGAGCAGTAAATCGAGATTGGGTTCGCCCGGCTCGGGCTATCGCGTTTTGCGGAAAATTTCCGCCAGTTTTCTCTGCGCGTCCGCCGATATGCGCGTAAGCGAAGCGACTGTGATAAGACTCACGGCTATGCAACCCGCGATCATCAGCGTGCGGACGCCCGTTTCCGCCGTGTGGACGAAATCACCCTGCAGCATATAGAGCATGGTCGCGTACATGCCTGTTCCGGGCACGAGCGGGATGATGCCCGGTATGATGAAAAGCGTGGTGGCGTCCTTGCCGGCCCGCGAACACAACTCGGCGATCAGCGCCACAAGACCCGCGCCGAGGAAACCGGCGAGCGGGGCCGAATATCCGAGAGACAATAGGCAGTATTCATAAAGCCAAAACCCACAGGCACCGGCGAGCGAAGCCGTCGCCCAGTGTTTTTTTGGCACATGAAATTGAAAACAGAAGGCGAGCGTCGTGATAAACGCGAGAATAAAGAAAACATAGAGCGGGTATCGCAGCATGACTTCTTCCGGGAATCCGCCTCGCGCCATAGACCATATTTTAAGCGCGATGCCCACGCCTCCCGCTATTGCCACGGCGGTGATCAGCGCTTCGGCGCAGCGCGCGACGCCGGCCAACACATCCCCCGATATAAGGTCGCGCGCGGCGTTCGTGATGGCGACGCCCGGCATGAACAGCGTGATCGCGCCTATGACGACCGGCGCAACGGCAGATATAAGTCCCGTCTCGCGCCCCAGAACCGTCAGAAGGGCGCAGACGAAGCAGCCCAAGAATGTATTTGTGAACGCGTTCAGATGCAGCCGGCCGATGCCGAGGGAAGACAGATACGCCACGACGGTGATCAGCGCGCAGAACAGCGAGTCGAGCACCCTTCCGCCGAAGCAAGGGCAGAGAGACGCGCCTATCAAAAGCGCGCCCAAGGCGTTCAAGGGCCGCCCGTAGGGTTTGACCCGCTCTATCCCTCTCAGCGTCTCGAAGCCCTCGTCCACACTCATATCCGTGGAAGTGAATTCGCGTGAAAATTCGTTGATAGCTGAAATTCTGCCCAGATCTATAGAAATTTTGCTTATTCTCTTTATGAACGTATGCATATCCGCATCGCGTTCGCCGCTGTCGATCGATAAAAATATGCCTGTCGTCGTCGCGAAGCATTCAACATACGGAATCTTGCAGGCTCGGCAAATGCGCGTTATCGTGTCCTCCACGCGGTACACCTCCGCGCCGCTCTTCATCATCAATTCGCCCGCGAACAGGGCCATAATCAATATACGCTTTTGTCTCTGATCGATCATACAAAAAATCCCCCTTGTATATGTCGCGCGATAATATCCCAAAACGGCGTTACGATTATTTGGCGGTAACGGTCATTATGACCGCGCGGCGCCTGCCTTACGACGCGACAATATATATTATACATCATTTGACGAAGAATTTTGCACGGGAAATCTCTTTTTCCGATCTTCTCGATATTGATACGGCGTGTCGCACATATGAAACATTTCTATACCAAGAAAATAGAGTTTTATATATGGCGGCGCGTTGCGGAAGGCGCGTCGAAATTTAATTTTTCGGCTGCGTCTCGCGGCGCGGAAATCGGTATACAAGCGACAGGCTCCGGTTTCTTGCCGCGCCTGACGGCTTCCGCACGGATGTTTCTCGTTCCGCTTTCCGCAAGCCGGCATAAACATTGCTTATTTGATACGGCAGGAATGCAGGAACAATGAATGATTCCGCTGCCGGGACGGCAAACGCCGGCAGACGGGAGCGGAGGGGGAGATTTTCGCATTCCAAAAGGGGGTTTCCCGCAGACGGCGCCCGGCGGCAAATGCGGCGGGCGCGCGGGAAGCAAGTGAAACGGAGGTACGATTATGACTGCTTATAACAGAGATTTGGCGCTGAAAGAGGCCCGTAAAGTAGTGGGGTTTATCGAAAGGCCGGAGCTCACCAAGGAAGAAAAGGACAGTATTGTCAAAGAATCCATAAAGAATTTTAACGAGAACGTCAATCCCGGATGGCTCGAATACAGAAAGTCGGTTTCAACCGACGCCGCGTTCGTGGAATGGACGGACAGCGTAGACCATTTCGAAGATTTGTACGGAACGCAATTTATCGACTGTCTCGGAGGCTTCGGAATATTCACCTGCGGACACAGAAATCCGGAGATACTGAAAACGGTTCAGGCGCAGCTCGACAAATATGCGCTCCATTCGCAGGAGCTCGTTGATCCGCTCAGGGGTTACCTTGCGAACATTCTCGCGATGATTACGCCCGGCGATCTGCAGTATTGCTTCTTTACGAACGGCGGCGCGGAGGCCGTTGAGATGTCGCTGAAGCTGGCGCGGCTCGCTACGGGCGGCAGATGGTTCATATCCACTGTCGGCGCGTTTCACGGCAAGTCCATGGGCGCCATTTCCATGGGCGGCAAAGGCGCGTACAGGGAGGATTACATCCCCTTGATACAGCAGGTGCAGCATGTCGAGTACGGCAATGCCGACGTGCTCGAAGCGGCTGTGAAGAACCTGCAGACTGTAGGCGAGAAAGTGGCGGCCGTCATCCTTGAGCCTATACAGGGCGAGGCAGGTGTTGTTATTCCGCCGGCCGGCTATTTGAAGAAGGTTCGTGAGATCTGCGACAAGTACGGCGTGGCGCTGATTCTTGACGAGATACAGACCGGTATGGGCAGAACGGGAACCATGTGGAGATGCGAATACGAGGGTGTAGTGCCCGATATCCTGACGTACGGCAAGGCTTTCGGCGGCGGGATTATGCCGATCACCGGCATCATAGCGCGTCCCAAGATGTGGGTCGATAAGCTGATCGACAATCCTTGGATACTCGGCTCGCCTACATTCGGCGGCAATCCGCTTGCGTGTTCTGCGGCAATATCCACGATCAAGTTCATGCTCGAAAACGACGTCCCCAAGATGTGCAAGGAGAAGGGCGATTACATCATGGGCAAGCTTGGAGAGCTAAAAAAGAAGTATCCGACGGTGTTGACCGCTTACCGCGGCGCGGGCCTTCTGATCTGTATGGAATTCCCGGAGGCAGAGGTCGGTTACAGCGTCGTAAAAGGACTATTCTCAAGGCACGTAATGACGGCCGGCACCCTTGTGAATGCCAAGACGGTTCGCATTGAGCCGCCCGCCGTTCTTAGCCAAGAGAATATCGACGCCGTTATCAGTAGGCTCGACGAGGCCTTGGCAGATACGAAGAAGGAGTTTAAGCTGTAAGCATCAGGGGTTTGGCATCAGGGGTTTTCAGAATAATAAGCCATAACAGAAAAACGGCGGGGCGTCTAAACATACGGCGACCCTGCCGTTTTGCAGTTTATTTGCGGCGCGTCCCAAGCGGCAGCTGCGCCAATATCACGGCCGCAAACATCAGAACGCTGCCGAGCAGTTCCCTCGGGGTGAAGCGTTCTCCAAGAAGAAGAAAACCGCCTATCACGCCGAAAATCGCTTCCGTACTCATGATGATCGACGCGACGGTGGGGTTGGCGTATTTTTGCCCTACGGCTTGGAGCGTGAAGCCCGCTCCGGATGAGAGTATTCCCGCGTATAGGATCGCGGGGAGAACCGCTATTATACTCTCGAATGACGGAAAGGACACCGCCGAAAAATACGGATCGGCAAACGGCATAGCTATGAGACTGAACGCGCCGCACACGATGAACTGCGCGCATGAGAGACGGACGGCGTCCACGCGCCGCACGAAATAATCTATAATGAGTATGTGCAGCGCCCAGAACGCCGCGCCTATAAGTATTACAAGATCCCCCGCCGCTATATTGAATGCTTCGGTGATGCACAGGCAATAAAGACCTACGGACGCTAAAATCACACCGATCCAAGTATTCCAATGAGTTCTGTGCTTAAGAAATATTCCAAAAATAGGAACAAGAATGATGTAGAGCGCGGTTATAAACCCGGCCTTTGACGCGCTTGTAAATACGAGTCCCATCTGCTGAAAATTTGAACCCGCGAACAGTACGAGTCCGCACAGCAAACCGCCTCGCAGCAAATCCTTTTTGTCGCCGGACGCGTTCCGGGATGCGGCGCGTGACGCGCTGTTTTGGAATGAAATAAATACTGTCAGTGTAAGCGCGCCGAGCAAGGTGCGGACGCCGTTGAAAAAAAACGGCCCGACGTGTTCCATGCCGGAGCGCTGCGCGACGAACGCGAAACCCCATATCATGGCCGCGAGCGTCAATATAAACGTCGATTTTACTGTATTGTTCATTTGTGAAATCCCCCCTGTAACTACCCAACCCCACGTCGGTCTCTTTATATCTTATCGTATTTGCGAAAAAAATGCTTCGCTTACGCCCGATTTTAATATAAATGTAACCAATCTTAAATATGCGGCTATCAAGTCTAATCGTGTATCCTTCGCCAAACAAAACGTACCAATATTGCTATTGCAACAATCGCTAAATGAGTTCTTTTGGCCGCCATCGTTTTCACCCACCGAACACTAATATAACAATTACAAAGTAAAGGCCCGCCATCCACCCTATGTATTTAAAACAACTCATTTGTTCTCCTGATTTTTAAGTAACCACGCCATCGTAACCTTGTACTGTAACGTGCACATCAATAATATATTTGTTAGCTTTCATCCTTCTGTTGTTTTAGGCGCGTCGCTATGCTATAATCGGCGTGAGGAAGCAAAAAAATGCCGAGAGATATGAATAACAACATGAAAAGCCTAAAACACCGCGATTTTACCGAGCTAATTTTCCTCGCGGCGACTTTGCTCGTCCTGTTGCTCGTGTGGTTCCAGTGGGACGCCGTGACAGTCATAACCGTTTTCCTGATGCCTTTCTCCCGGTTGGCTGTCGGCGTTATTATCATTGGAATGGTTGCGGCGGCGATTATCCAAGCGGTCAAAAGACGCAACGGCAAACCTCTTGTCCGGTTGCCGGCTCCGTTGAAAAATACAAAACACGGGCATTGTATCTAAAGTCACTGTACGATTTCTTGACCGTGGAACATTGAGGGCTTCCGCGCCCTTAGTTCTTTTGAGCGGACAACTGTCGGAAACGCAAATGAAAACGAAACTCTGTAGGTTTATGGATAAAAAATACGTAAGCAACAAACTGCAAAAGTACAGGCTCACAGAGAAAAGCTCTGCTACAGTCCGAGTAAATCAGAGTGACTACCCGTACCGATAAGGTAAAGAATCATATCGGATTCCCTCTTTTCTTATATTAGCAGCCAATCGCCTGCGCCGTCGATGTGACATTCGCGTAAAAGGTTACGGATTTTCGTGATATGGTGCTGTCTTCAATGCTCCATTGAGCGACTTTTGACTCGTCATTACCGTGATTGAGAATTATGCAGATGCGGTCTACTGCGAGGGCGGTTCTTAACACGCCCGTGACCGGTTGTTAATGCAACTCCGCACAGATCGTATTTGCCAAGTCCCGCACCCGCTCGTCCCGATCGCTTTGCGCCTCTGTGATGTATGGCCTGTAATCGTCCCTGTAATTGTTCCGCATGAAATTCAACGCGTTTATCTTCCATTTCCACAGTTCATCCGGCGTGATATAGAAGAATTTGGGTTGAATATTGCGCCGATAGAATTCGTCGTCCGTTTTCAGGATGTTTTCGGCTGTGAGATACGGCGATATGTCGCGGAGGCCCGGGAATTCATC
>JAISBV010000105.1 GCA_031266025.1 Eubacteriales Family XIII. Incertae Sedis bacterium | reverse complement strand
GTCGTATTCTGCCAACCCGTATAGCTGCCTTTATTGTACAGAGCGAAGACGGCGCCCGGCAGACGCGCGGATGATATTATATCAGTCTTCTTCAGGTAAAATGTCGCCCTGCTGTAGCCGGCCGTCGCGTCTGATTTTTCGACAACAAACTCTTGACCTACAGTAGTCGTATATTCGGCATGCCCTGTGATACTGACCGTATTATTTATATTGACCTCTTCACCCGGCGAGCCGGCGACGCGCGCCTGATATTCGATTACGATCTTTTTTTTGTCGGGCAACTTCATAGTGATGGAGTTTTCGACGGGATCATAATCCGGATCCGTGTAGAATTCTGCGGAATTGTTGCCTATTGTCACCTTGATCTCCGCAAGATCCACGAACGAGAGCGTATCACTCATATCATCGACTACAGTGAACTCATCGGTGTCGACAGCTAAATCGTCCCCGTTGGGATTGATCACTATCTTTACGTCGACGATAGCGCCGTCGACCGCTTTCATTTCCTTTGTGACGACGGGTCTGCCGTAGTCGACCGTCGCGGACGACTCATAGTGCCTTGTACCGTTATCGTCGTATATATCAACCGACGCAATGTTATTAAATTTCTTAACGCTGCCGGCCAAAGTGGCTTCCTCGCCGGTCTTAAACCGTAGTACGTAGCTTACAGAGATTTTTTTGTCATTCCAAGTACTCATCGCAACCGACTGATTATTAGATGTATCAATAATATCCGCAAAACTGAATTCAAACTTATTTTGATCAGAATCATAGTGTGCCGCCGGATCATATAGTCCATATGTATTCGAATCGCCGTCTATTTTTATGATTACACTGTCGGTATAAAGTTCAAGCTGCGGATCAAATATGTCTTTGAATATGGGCACAACTAAGTTTGGCGCAAGGTCGTACAGTGTTACGGGATTCAGCAATACGGTATAATAAAAACCCTTGTTTGCTTCGGCGGCGCCGTAAAAAGCGTCTTCCGAAAAGCCCGACTCCCCTTCCTTCAGCCAACCGGCGCCTGATTTATACGCCTTGACCCCTGTCTTAAAGATTGGGCCGCTGATACGGGACTCGGCGCCGCCGGCCTTGTTTATCACGGTTCCGTGCTTCAGCGCTTCCGCAAGCGATTCGCCGGCGAACGGGCCGTTCAGCACCGTCGTCGAAAGCGGTATTTTATAGGTTATGGTAATAATACTGTCCGCGTTTATCTGCCACGGGGCATTATAGGAATTTAAATTCGGGGCAAAGGAGAACTTCATATACCATCTGAAAGGGTCAGTGTCCTTGAAGCCATTGAAGCGATCCCAACTGTAAGCGGGGGAAACCTCCCCGCCGCTTAGGTACTCTATCTTCACACCCACTTTATCCGGATCCGGTCTGTTTTCCACGTAATATACGCCGCCGTTACTGTCTACAAAAGTCAATACATCTTCGATAGCGGCGAAAGTTTTTCCGTACTGAGCTCCCGGAACCTGTACCGTGATCGTGTATTCTATATAGTCGTTTATGTCAATGCCGTTGTTACCGACGTCAATCAGCTCGCCGGTTTTCTCGGTTTTGGATTCGAAGCCTCCGACGACAGCCGTTACTTCATACTCGCCCCTCTCGTCATATTCGAACGATACGGTGTTTGAGTAACCGCTGCCGCCGAGTTGGCCGAGACTGTCGTCAACGACGGTTTCGTATTCGACAAAAACGCGCTGTATATAGTAGGGAATACTCGACGGCGGCGTAAAGCTGAAGCCTGTTGGGTTGCTGCTATCATCAGGGGTATATAATATGGTCAAACCCGGCGTACCGGTATTGGCGTCGCCCATTATCGTGCTGGCTTTGTCAAGACCCGTGCACAGCCATATTTTCATTGTGTTCTTGTCGATGTAATGGCCCGGGCCCAATGTATCCGTAATCGTCACGGTTTTCATATCGGTTGAGCCGTCGCCCGCGCTGACAGACCATTTTATATTGCCGTTATTTACAAACTCTCCGTTTTTTACGAGATGGTCAATTTTAATTTGCCTGTCGGCTTTGGCGATAGCCGTGACCTCTTCCCCGTCGAGTGTGCCAATATGCCCGACAGCCGTAACTGTATTATAGATATTATGACCGTTATTCGGAAACCTTTCTTTGCTATCCGACGGCGAAAGCAGCTCGTCGCTTACCTCCACAGTATACGTGACCATCGCGGTTTGCCCGTCTGTCAATACCACATCTGTAAGCGGAATGTTGTAGCTTCCTCCTTCATTTATACCCCCCGTGGGCGTCGCGGACACAGTGGCAGAGTAGCTGTCCCACGTTACGCTGACCAGATTTTGTATCGACAATTTATCGGATCGGAAATAATAATCATAAAAATACCAAGTACCGGTTCCCATTACATCCGTAAGCGCGATATTGCATATCGTTCCCCTGTGCGCCGTCACTTTTACGGTGTAGGGTATCGTACGCGTCAGCGGATCATATGGCCCCGCCGCCTTTGTCACGGACAGATAGGGGTTATTATCGACCGCTATTTTAATGGTCGTTTCATCGCCGAGTACTATATTGATCGTTTTGTTGTCCTCTGTGACGATAAACTCCGCGTCGAGCGTCAGGGTGAATTTCAGATCAGTGTAATAATCAATAAAATTCTCAAGGGGATTTGGAGAAGTATCAAAGACCACAGTCACAACACCGTCTATAGTTATATTGTAATCTCCGATATCTTTATCATTGTCGTTTTTGGCCAAAATTTCGCCGGACAGATCACCGATTATCGAGATGCCGTCCGGGATTTGATACGTCAGTTCGTCATTTTCGTATTGGAATTGCTCTTTGTCGGTTTCGCTGAACATAAGCTCAATGGTATATTTTTCACCCGCGACGACGGGGTCAGTTACTATATTTATAATATTATCGCCCTGCTTTATCACAACACCCCTGAGAAAGTCAGCGAGATCGGATGAATATCCTTCAGGGTCAAAGGACATCGGCCCGAAACCCATAGCCTGCATCAGTCCTCTGTCGTAGCAAAGTTCGCTGTGCGTATGTTCGGGGCGGGTGCAGACCAAGACTTTTTCGTAGCACGCGGCGGTATGCACATGGGGTTCGTTTCCGGGATCGCCTGACGGGTCGCCCGCAGGGTCGCTTCCGGGATCGCTTGAGGGATCGGCGGACGGATCGCCCGACATGCCGGATCCCGTGGTATTGACGGCGCCGGCGTTTCCGGGATCGGCGGAACTTCCGGAACCTGTGCCCGGAGCGCCTTGCGACGGGTCTTCGGGGTATCCGCAGGTCAGTACGT
The DNA here is from genome assembly GCA_031266025.1 of Eubacteriales Family XIII. Incertae Sedis bacterium. Lineage (GTDB taxonomy): Bacteria > Bacillota > Clostridia > Peptostreptococcales > Anaerovoracaceae > JAITLA01. Next base: position 77,086 of record JAISBV010000105.1, on the reverse strand, counting down.
ATTCGTAACATTCGTCCGTGTGCGTGTGCTCTTCAAGGCCGCAGGTCAGGTCGCCCTCCGCCGTAAGCGCGGGCAACGAGAGCGCGTAGAATACCAAGAGCACTACGGCGGCGCCCGCCAAGTACAGGGCTATGGACGCCTTTCTTATTTTGAGTTTTTCCGCTATCATATCCTTCAGCATTTTATACCCCTCTCGCTTCACATTCCAATCTTTGGACGCTTTGCACGAAAGTATTTTATTCATTAGTGAATGCACATGTGTTTCGGGCTTTTTTTCCTTGACGCCTTTTTCCGGGAAACGCCGTTACACAATTGCAAATTTAGCGTTTTATCCTTTTATATATTCATTATACACTATAAAGGTCACAGTTTGGTAACATTTTTAAAAAAAATCGAATTTTTTTGAAAAAAATTAGCGGCAAAACCGCATTGATGGATGAAACGCTTGCCGCGCAAGGGTTTCGGGCGTCGAAATTTTTTAAAAAATATTTGTCGCAGGGTCACATATAACGATTCGTACGTCATTTATCCGGCCGGGCGCGTCAAGGGGCGCTTTGCCGTAACGCGAGACCGATCAAAAATTCTTGACATTATAGCGGTTAACCGTTATAATGTTATAAGGTGATTTGAAATGCAAATTAACGAACTGCTGATCGAACGGGGAATTACAAGGTATCGGCTCGCGAAAGAAAGCGGGGTGCCGCACTCCACGCTCAAAGATATTTGTCTCGGCAAAGCTAAGATAGAGAGCTGCTCCGGCGAAACGCTGTTCAGACTGGCGCGGACGCTTGGCGTGAGCATGGAAACGCTCGTTGCGGACGCTATTACGGAACATCGCCCTGCCTTTGAAACTTTCAAGAGCAACATCTGTCACAGTGTCAAGGATAAGGGCGATATTGAGTTTCTCATTGGCATTACAAAATCCGACTCTGTATTCGCTTATCTTGAAAAACGTTGGTATCGCGAGGGCTTGTATCTGCTCGGTATGGCTGACTATCTGTGCCGTGAGAACAATCTTCCGCTTGACGAGCGCTATTCCGAACTGCGGCGCGCCAAACTCAGCGAAGTGCTCTACCCTGCGGGCGTTCTCATAATGTGCGCCGCTTTGGACAGCGATGCGCCCAAAAAACGGAGCATTAAAGAGGCTATCCCTGAGTTCCTGCGGCACAACATAGTGGAATCGGAGGTACGAAATGTCGTCTGACAAACCGCCGATCACAAAAGATAACTTACTGACCTATATCAAAGAACTTGCCAAGGATTTCCGTAAACTTAACGGCACGGCCACGACCGCCGAAATCATTCTCATAGGCGGCGCGGCGGTGCTTGCGAGCTACGGCTTCCGCGAAATGACCTACGATATCGACGCCGTAATCGTCGCGTCCTCCGCGATGAAGCAGGCGATCAACCGTGTGGGCGACAAATATGATTTGCCGAACGGTTGGCTCAACGCCGATTTCAAACAGACGGCTTCATATTCGTCAAAACTATCGGAGGTGTCGCGGTATTACAAGACATTCTCCAATATACTGACCGTGCGCGTGGTCGCCGCCGAGTATCTGCTCGCGATGAAGCTGATGAGCGGACGCCTGTACAAATACGATATGTCCGATATAATCGGAATATTGTGGGAACACCAAAAGAGCGGAGAGCCGATAACCCGCGATATGATTGACGGTGCGGTGACGAAACTCTACGGCGAAAACGCCGTCATTTCCGAGAACCCTCTTGCCCTGCTGAACGCCGTTATGCGGACAGACGACTACGAATCGCTGTACGGGCAAGTGAGGAAAAGCGAATCCGAATCAAAAGAGTTTTTGCTTAAATTTGACGAACAATACCCTGATGCTTTGAAATCCGATAATATCAACGACATTCTCTCACGGAGAAAGCAAAAAGACGGCGAACGGAACGACTTCCTTGCCACATTGGACGGATTGAAGAAAGCCGCCGATGACGAATGGTAACGCGATAGTTTCGCCCGTCTTTTTTCAGATTGCCGAGCGAGAAACGAAGGCGCTTGAAGAACGGTTTTCGCAGAGTTACATTAACATCCGGCAGCTTGCGATACCGCAAAATGCTGTCGTGATGTCTTACGAATCCGCCAAAATCGCCAATATTGCAAACTAAAGGTGTTTCAATGTGAGAAATCACATAATTATAGGTGTTTTGGTGTAAAAAATCACATAATTATTATAATCGACTTGAATTATCGAGATATTCCTTAATGCGTTCAAGCAACTCATCCGAGGTGTTCGCGCAAGGCTGAAGCCGCTCTGCCCACACTCGACCGGGGTGAACGCAATCCCATTGGGGCATTTTCCCGCTGTGCCGCCCGGAGCCGGGGTCGTGATTTCCAAAGCCGTCAAGAACGCGATTCCACACAGGTTTGAAGCGCTCAATAAGCATTGATTCGGCAAGAGGTATCCAGACATCATCCACCGCAAGATATCTGCAGCAAAAATCCGCAAGTTCAAGGTTGTTTGCGGATTTTATGGATTCCGCATGTTCCGTCAATCGTTTGAACAACGCTTGACCGTGTTCGACTTCTAATCCAAGCCCGCCCTTTCTTGCTCCCGATGGAACGGCTTTCCCGATGTAAATCGGACACAGATATTTCCCGTCACGATTCTTTCCGGCCGGTTTTGCGTATGCGGGAAAAGAGCCGGTATAGTATAGCGCATATACCCCTGCGCCAATAAAAGGATCGGGCGGTAAAGGTGACGGCCTTGTTTCAAGCATTGCGTCAGTTATGCTTTCACCCAGATTCCGCTTATCCAAAGGATTATACGGCTCTATGCGCGGCACATTCTTTCTTGCCATTTTTATCGTTCGTCCTTTTAAGTTGTTCTGCAATGGAATTGCCGAGTAAGGTTGCAAGTTTTACGGGAACCGCGTTTCCAATCTGTCTCATGCTTTCCGTCCAGGAACCGTGAAAATGATATTCGTCCGGAAACGTCTGTATTCGTGCGCTTTCACGAACAGTATAATATCTCAGTGTTCCGTCATCGAGAACAATCATATTTTCGCCGCCCGGAACTCCGTGCGCTCCGGCTTTAATCGTTTTGGACGGTTCATCCAAGACACTGCCGGAGTGTCCCGCATAAGGCCGGGCGCCGCCCCTGTATTCGTGATTGGCAAACCCGGAATCCGTATGGCTTTGCGGGTCGGGAAGCTCTGCAAGTGCGTCGCGCACCGTCCGCCAGCGTCTTTTGGAAAACAGCGTGTCAAAAGATTGTTGCATCCCATATCGGTGGGCATCCGCAACTATCGGACGATCTTTTTTTGCAATTTTATGCTCATCCCAATATGAACCGTCTCCGAATTTTGCGAAAAGCAACGCTTCTTTTGAATGTGTGGATTCGGGAAATGACCAGTTTGCGTTGAGGTCGTTTCGGAAACCAACGATTACAACCCGATAGCGCATTTGGGGTATGCCGTAATCCGCCGCATTGAGCAATCGGAAAATCACATTGTATTCAAGTCCGTCGCGCAATTTTGACGTATGATACTCTTCCAAACGCTTCAAGTGGTCTGTCCAATCCATTCCGCCTTTTGCAACAACCTCAGGGTGAGATAATTGCAGTAAGATATAATTGAAATACGAACTAAAAGACTTGCGGAGAAGCCCCTTCACATTTTCAAAAACGAAGCCTTGCGGGCACAGCTCACGCACAGCGCGGACAGCTTCCGGGAACATGTCGCGCGCGTCGGCATTGGCTTTATGCCTGCCGCCGAGCGAAAACGGCTGGCACGGCGGCCCGCCCGTCACGAATTGCACGTCGCCGCCGAAATCGGAATATCGCACAAGCCGCACATCGGTCTGCATAACATTCCATTCACCGATGCCGGTATATCCCCGCTCTATATTGGCTCTGATATTGTCGCAAGAGTCTTTGTCCCATTCTATTAAGGCTTTTGGCTCAAATCCCGCTTGATGAAGCCCCAATGCAAGGCCGCCGGTACCGCAAAACAACTCAAGGGAGTTTATCATAGCTTTCACCTTTCAATACGCAGTGTTGCGGGGTTTGGGGTTTAAAGGAGTTTATTTTACCTGTCCGAACGCGTTCAGAGGCCAGATGCGTAACGCGATCTCGCCTATTATCTGTTCGTCGCTGACCGGGCCTATGGAGCTTGCGCGGCTGTCCACCGATGTGAGACGGTGGTCGCCCATAACGAACCAACGTCCGTCCGGTACCTGATACGGCAGCTCTACGTCGCACTTGCCGAGACTTTTTTCCGGAGCGTAGGGCTCGTCCAGCACTTCACCGTTCACGGAGACCACGCCGTTTTCGTCTATGTCCACCCAGTCGCCCGATACGGCTATAACGCGCTTGAGCAACGCTTTGTTGTTGTAGTAGAATGCTATGATGTCGCCTCTTTCGAAGTTGCCGGTTTTAAAAGACACGACTATTTCGCCGTCACGCAGCGTCGGGAGCATGCTTTCGCCGTAGACCCTGAGCACGGGAACAAGGAGCGTGGAGAGCAGCACGGAAACGGCCGCGACGACTATAAGGGTTCCGGCCGCGTTCCATATCGCTTCGCGAAAGGCTTTCGAACGCTCTCTGCGCTTTATTTCTTCCGCTATGAGCGCTTTGGACGGACGCGTAAGCGGCGGCTTTGCGGCCGAGGCGCCGTTCATGCTTCAGCGCCCGGTGCGGCGGCACGAGCCGTCTTGGGCCCCGGACGGGCAAAGATCGGATTTCCGCGTATTATTTCGTCAAGCTCAGCGTGGGCTTCTACGAATTTGTCCACACGCCCCTTGAAATCTTTCCACAGCGCTTCCGACGTCTGCTTTTCGAGGGCCTCGCGCGCGGCGGCGCGCTGCTCGGCGTTGCGAATAATCTCTTCGGCCCGCCTGTTCATGTCGTTTTCTCTTTGCGTCAGCTTGCCCATGTATTCGGATTCCATGACGCGCAGACTTTCGATATATACGTTCGCGCTGTCCTGCGCCGCCTGCAATACGCCGCTTATAGCAATAGAGGCTTCCGCTATGGATCCGGCTTTTTCCAACATTATGAGGCGATCTTTCAAACGGCCTTCAAGCTCGCTGTTCTTGGCGGCAAGCCGTTCTATCTCATCTTCCTGCATATGCATGATCTTCAGCAGATCGGTCTTTCCGAGCGAACGCAATCTTTTCTCAGTCATCGTCTCGTTCATATCGTTTCTCCAAGGCCGCTGCGCCGGTCTGCGGACAAGTTTCCGCTCCGGTCGCTGAATTACATCTGCAATCCGCCTAACAATATACACTGCCGCCGAAACAATGTCAATACCGAAATGAACATATTTCGACCGAATATGGTATTTTCTCTTCTGTTACTTTTAAATATTATACTATATGTTGTATTACTTGTCTATACTTTTATTATGCAAACGGTTCAATACCCCGCGGCTTGCCACGCTTCACTTTTCTGCTGCAGGTATTGAACCCACTTAAATAATTACATCTCATATCAAACGACTCCGCAGGAAGCTTCTGCTGCAATACCCCGTAGCTTGCTGCGGAGTCGTTTATTACACAATATTTTAGAAAAAAAGGAAATATTGTGTTGACATATATTATGAAATATATTAGAATAATTACAGGAAAGGATTGCCGTTCGGCGGACTGTACCAAACCGAAAAGAGGCGGGCCCCCGGCGCAAGTAACACAGAAACCGCCGTTCATAAGATCGGCGGTTTCTCACAATCTTTGGGGACAGCCGCCCTCGCAAAGCGGCAGTCCTTTTCTGTTTATAATCATAACCCGGCGCGGCGCAAAACGCAAGCGATTTTTTTCGGATACACAGGAATAATCAGAAGCTATGAATCAGAAGCCCGGGGCGGTTTCGCTGATATTCACGGTAAAATCGTCGCCTTCTTTGATCTCTCCCTTGATGATCTTCGAGGCTATCTCCGTTTCTATGTGCTTTTGCAGATAGCGCCTGATGGGCCTGGCGCCGTAGGTCGGCGAATATGTCTCCCTCGCAATAAAGCGCTTTGTGACGTCCGTGAAGTTCACGGTGATGTTCTTTTCCGCAAGACGCTCGCTGACGCCCTCAAGCGCGATCTCTATGATATTCACCATGTCGTTTTCGGTCAGCGGCGAGAACAGTATGATATCGTCTATGCGGTTCAGAAATTCGGGTCTGAAGCAGTCTTTCATTTCCTCTATTACGCGATCCTTCACCTCGCCGGACACACTTCCGTCGTCTTTGATATTCTCTATCAGATACGGGCTGCCTATGTTCGAGGTCATTATGATGACCGTATTCTTGAAGTCTACGGTTCTGCCTTGATTGTCGGTCAGGCGGCCGTCGTCCAGAAGCTGCAGCAGCACATTGAACACGTCCGGATGCGCTTTCTCTATCTCGTCGAACAGGACGACGCTGTACGGGCGTCTGCGTACGGCCTCCGTGAGCTGACCGCCCTCGTCATAGCCTATATAGCCGGGAGGCGCTCCTACAAGCCTTGAAACGGCGTGCTTCTCCATGTATTCGGACATGTCTATGCGGATGAGATTCTTTTCCGTATCGAAAAGCGCCGCGGAAAGGGCCTTCGCAAGCTCCGTCTTCCCTACGCCGGTCGGCCCGAGGAATATGAAGGAACCCACGGGCCGCGATATGTCCTTGAGACCCGCGCGCGCGCGCAGAATGGCTTCGGAGACCGTGTTCACCGCTTCGTTTTGCCCTACGACGCGCCTGTGCAGTATCTCCGGGAGTCTGAGCAGTTTTTCCCTTTCGGATTCCACAAGTCTGCTTACGGGTATGCCTGTCCATTTGGAAACGATTTCCGCGATTTCATCTTCCGCAACCTCTTCTTTGAGCAGACGCTTCTCATTGGCCGCGTCGGCCCTCTGCTGTTCGGTTTCAAGCTTCTTTTCGAGTTCGGGCAGCGCGCCGTATTTGAGCTGCGCCAACTTTTCGAGGTCGTAGCGCTGTTCGGCTTCTTCTATCTGGAGTTTGACTTCTTCTATCTGCTGCTTTGCGCCCTTGAGCTCCGTAATGGCCTTTTTCTCGTTCTCCCACTGAGCGCGCATCCTGTTGTTCTTTTCTTTCAGTTCTGACAATTCTTTGTCAATGTGTTCGAGCCGCACCTTGGAAGCGTCGTCGCTCTCCTTGCCGAGCGCCTGCTTCTCTATTTCAAGCTGCATGATCTTGCGGGCCGCTTCGTCGAGCTCGGCCGGCATGCTGTCTATCTCCGTGCGGATCTTGGCGGCGGCCTCGTCCATGAGGTCTATGGCTTTGTCCGGCAGAAAGCGGTCGCTGATGTAACGATCCGAAAGCGTCGCGCAGGCTATGAGCGCTCCGTCCGTAATACGGACGCCGTGATGTATCTCAAATCGTTCTTTCAGGCCGCGCAATATGGATATCGTATCCTCAACCGTGGGCTGGTCTACGAATATCTTCTGAAATCTGCGTTCGAGCGCGGCGTCCTTCTCTATATACTTCCTGTATTCGTCCAAGGTCGTGGCGCCGATGCAGTGCAGCTCGCCGCGCGCCAAAAGCGGCTTGAGCAGGTTGCCCGCGTCCATCGCGCCCTCGGCCTTGCCCGCGCCGACGATATTGTGCAGCTCGTCTATAAACAGCAGTATGCGGCCGTCCGACTTCTCTATTTCGTTCAGCACGGATTTAAGACGTTCTTCGAATTCGCCTCGAAACTTGGCGCCGGCTATGAGCGCGCCCATGTCGAGGGCGTATATCGTCTTGTCCTTCAGCCCTTCCGGCACATCCCCGCTCCTTATGCGCTGCGCCAATCCCTCGACTACGGCCGTCTTGCCGACGCCGGGTTCGCCTATCAGAACAGGGTTATTCTTCGTCCTTCTGGACAGTATACGCACAGTATTGCGTATCTCCGCGTCGCGGCCGATAACGGGGTCGAGCTTACCCTCCCTCGCCATTTGCACGAGATCACGTCCGTATTTGTTCAGCGCGTCATAGTTGTTTTCGGGGTTTTGACTCGTAACGCGCTGATTGCCGCGCACAGTCGTCAGCGCCCGCAGAAAGCTCTCGCGCGTCACGCCGTGTCTGCGCAGTATCTTCGCGCCCGCCGTTCCTCTCTCGTCTATGACGGCGAGGTATATGTGCTCCACGCTGACAAATTCATCCTTGAAATCCCCCGCTATCTTGCCGGCCGCCGCCAATATCTGATTGAGCCGCCGCGTCGTGTACATGTTGTCGCCCGCGCCCTGCACCTTGGGCAGCCGCTCAAGTTCCGACTGCAGCTCCCCTATCATCTCCGCCGCGCTCACGTCCATAAGTTTCAGAAGCTTGGGAATAAGACCGTCTTGCTGCATGAGCAGGGCAAGATGCATATGCTCCGCGTCTATTTGCTGATGCCCCTCCGAAATCGCTATATTCTGACATTCCAACATCGCAGATTGTGCGTTCTGCGTAAATTTTTCGAAATTCATGATCGTGCCTCCCTCCTCATACGCACCGGAACCGAATCCGCCGAAAACCTATTAAACTGTTTATACCACAAAATTAGCACTCTAAACATTAGAGTGCTAATTTATCGCCGGAACTCAGGGTCTGTCGGAAAATAAAGTGTACAGTTGGCGCAGCAATTTTGTGTCCCGGCAAGGCGCCGGGTTCCGCGAATACTTGTAGTATTCAAGGGTTCCGGCAACACGGCCGGGGAACAAAAGGGCAAGTCAAATGCATAGGTTATTTTCCGACAGATCCTCAGCTCAAAAGTATCGGTAACCGTAACTACGAAAGCAGCGGATTCAGCAGGAACCTCCATACCGTATCCATAAAGTTGACGACAAACGAGAGCGCCGGCGTCATAACGCGGCCCGTAACGCCGAGCATAATCATGAGGCACAAGACCCTTCACAGATAGTTGTCGTATCAGTATTTACGAGATTCCGATAGCCAATTTAATATACCCGATAACCGAGGGTTCACAGGGTAATTGCGGCGTTCTGCGAGATACCATAAATCCATGAGATAATGCGGAGTAAATAAACTTGTCCAGTTTTGCCTTGCTATTTTCCTTCCACCAATTCGTGCCATCATTTTTAAGCGGAATTTGCCAATTAGAGCTCGATTTCTGTATTATATCAACAAACTGTGCATATTCATCTTGACCTTCTACCGGAAATCCATATGAGTTAAGTAAGTCTGTTTCCAAACATCCTGATCCATTCATCGGAACCGCAATACCCAAAACGGGTATTTCCTGAACGCCGTTTAGTGAATCTAAATACCAACATTCCCCTCTTTGTTCTTTTTGCGGCTTACTCGTTGTAACATAGTGTAGGCGTGTGTCTGTATTTCGCTTATAATTTTCAAAAATAGCACTACCATCTGCGTCAGTATCCACAAGCAAAATCACGCCACAAAAATCTGTGCGACCAGAATCTTGAATGAGTGTACTGAGCAAATCAGTATCATCGAATTGAACGAATGCCCAATTTTCAGCATTACATACGTTGCCTTTTCCACTTGCCGAGAATAAAGCAATATCCCCCGATGGTACACCATACCGTTTTAACAAGTCCTTATATGTTGTAACATCCGTTTCACCCTCAACAACAAGTAGCCATTTATATCTATTAGTCATCCGCGCACCTCCCAGTCCCCTTCAGCAATTTTACTGAACTGACTTTTCAAATAGTCTGTTGGAATAACCTTATGGTCTACTGCGCTTTGGTGTAAGCGGACTATTCTTGCTACATCGCTATCCGAGAATGCTTTGCAGTATGCCCTTATACAATCATCGCTATGAGAAGTAAAAACAAACTGCACTTTAGGGTTTTGTTTTGCGAAAGCATTAATATACTTCCATACATCAAGCATTATGCTGTAATGTATTCCTGCTCCCATTTCATCAATCAGCAAAAGAACGGGCGTATCCATTTGTGGTTCATTCTTTATAGATTCAATCACATCAAAGATTGCAATCAAGGCACTTGCCCAAGTAACTGCGCCATTCCCAATCGTGCCAAGAGTAACAGAATTGCTGTCATCAAGCACAACAGACAATCCGCTTTCAATGTCAGTTAGGCGAACATCAGTGACGCGAGGATTGATAATTTTCAACGCCTCAGTTAATTGCTTTGATGTGTTGAAAGAAAGCTTCTGAGGCTGCAAGCGAATTGATGCAAAATCAAGATACTTACAAATGCTCATTGCTCTGCCTTCGAGTGGTAACAGATATAACCCACCGTCCTGCGCAAGGATTTGTGCACGGCTAAACTTTTCATTAACATTTAAAAATTGATGCGATTTCTTATCATTTACTCGTCCGGTAGTCTGCCAGTTCCAAAGAGCAAATTCTGTAGATGAATCTACTGACACAGGGTTGTTCATCGTAATCTGCGAACTCAAATCTGATAGTTTTGCTTTGCGATACTTCCACGACCAAGCAAGCCCGTTGTTTGTCTTGGCGGATACCGAACATTCTGCTTGTTCGTATGAAGGACACTCGTCCCAGAACAACCTATAGTTGTAATTCTGTCTTGCTGCGAAACCAACCGGAACATTTGCCGCCTGATTGATCATTATTCCTATTGATTTGTTGTAACGGGACAGCGGGGAAACATCCAATCTTGTCTCTGAGAAAAGGCAGTAAAGACCTTCAAGTACCGAGGTTTTTCCCACGCCGTTTGTCCCTGTAAGCATAGTGACTTGCGACAGCGAAAGGGTAACATCGTCAAGACCACGGAAATCCTTAAATGCGATTGAATTTATCATAAACATACCTCCGAATATTGTATTGAATTTCCTCGAAAACTCCGAACAGATTGCAATTCAATCAATCCGAAACTTTCGATTTTTTTCTTTACCTCCGCTCAAAACGGAGGTTGTTTACATTTGTTTTGCATTTTCCCAAAACCATTGACTTTTTGAAATCGCCCCAATAATGAAAATGGACGGGGCGCTATAACAAGGACTGCAGCAGGAACCTCCATACCGTATCCATAAAGTTGACGACAAACGAGAGCGCCGGCGTCATAACGCGGCCCGTAACGCCGAGCATAATCAGAACAATCAGTATAGCAAAGCCGTAATTGTACAGGGTATTCCAAAATTGATAACGCCTGAGGTCGAATATCTCCGTTAGGATGTTGAAGCCGTCAAGCGGAGGAACGGGCAGCAGGTTGAATATCATAAGCGCCAGATTGATCCAAATTATGTTCATAAGGATGGGCGTAAGCGCGGCGGACAATTGCGAATTTATGAAGCCGCCGCGAAACACGTAAATATTGAAACCGTAATATATTCCGAAAAACAAGAAAGCGATTATGAAGTTCATTACGACGCCGGCTATGGACACGATAAAGCTTGACCTGCGTATATTTTTGAAATTGTACGGTGATATCCGGACGGGTTTGCCCCAGCCGAAGCCTATAAGCAGCAAAGCTAAAAACCCTATGGCGTCGAAATGCCTGACAGGGTTCAGCGTAACGCGCCCTTCCGTGCGCGGCGTAGGATCACCGAGCATATCCGCGGCCTTCGCGTGGGCAAACTCATGTACGGAAATGCCTATGGCAAGCCCCGGAATGAGCATGATCATATCGAAAAGCCAAGCGACGGGGTCGCTGAAGCTGCCGCCTCTCGTGGCGCGTACGGCCATAATAAGGATCAGTATCAGGGAAAAGGGATTTCGCAGGAAACTTCTCAAACGCCGGAACCTCCAATGTCGCGCATATGTTTCGAATGCGGACGAATCAACGCTCGAACGCCGTTCTGGACAGCATATAGTTTACGAATTGCCGCGCCGCGCGCCCCGAGCGTCCGCTGTGCCTAAGCTCCCACTGCAAGGCCAAGCCCGTGAGCTCATTCTCGTCGGTCTCAAGCCCTTCGCGCCGCGCCAAGCCGCGCACGATATCAAGGTATTCGGATTTGTCGGGCGCGCTGAACGTGACCGTCAAGCCGAAGCGATCAGCCAATGAACGCTTTTCCTGAAGCGCGTCGTTCAAGTTGATCTCATCCCTGTCTTCCCGCTCACGCCAAACTTCTTTTATGATATTGCGGCGATTCGACGTGGCGCAAACCAGAATATTCGCGGGCTGCGAACGCACGCTGCCTTCAAGCGCGGATTTAAAGGATTTGTACCCCGTTTCGTTTTCTTCGAATGACAGATCGTCTATAAATACGATGAACTTGCAGCCGCGCGGCGCGAGCGCGTCCGTCAGAACCGGCAGAGCGTCTATATCCGCCTTTGGCAAAGCCACGAGCCTGAGGCCGCGCGGTCTGAACATATTCAAAAGCGCCTTCACGCTCGACGATTTGCCCGTACCGCGATCCCCATAAAGTAGCATATTGCTGTACGGTTTTCCGCTGACGAAAAATTCCGCGTTTTCGATGATCTGTTCCTTCTGCCGTTCATAACCGATCAAATCATCGAAACTGACGGAATCGCGGTCTCTCACGCCCACAAGCCCGGTCTCCCATCTGAACGCGGCGTAATCGGCCAATACGCCGCAGCCTTCACGCGAGTAGTATTCGGCCAGAGCACGGGCCGCGTCGTTCGCGTCGGGCGTCAAAAGCACGGCGTCCGGCGCGGCGCCGGCGGATTCGCCTTCGGCCGGCGTTGGACGCATGTTCGCGACGCATGAGGTCTCGCCGCCGAATACAGCGGCTATGCGATTCCAGTCCAATTCATAGAGCGCTTTCAGCGTCGGTATTTCAACAGCGGCCAAGGCTATGAGATCATTGTCGAAACAGCCGCGTTCCGAAGAGAGTGAAAACGCGTTCTCATCCCCGATGATGAGTCCCAAAATATGGCGTTTCCAGTATGTCGGCGCGCGTTTTGCGCCTCGGTTGCCCCGTATATTTTCATATTTTGACAAAAGCTCTCGCTGCACGTCATAATACATGCGCACCGGCCCGTCGCTCGCGGAAAGCGAGGAGCTTTCGCTGTACAGCGCGCCGGATATCTCGACCGCCTTGCAAACTGCGGCGTCCTCGCGCACATTACCGAATAATATGAGTTTTTCGAGATCAATTTTTCCCATATTTACATATACTATTTCCCGGTCATTCCGGGAAGATCTGTCCCGGAATCCATAGTATATTTTTGGATTCCGGGACGAGCCCGGAATGACCGTACTGTTGCCGGGTCATTTATTTGATATCGAACTGCCTTACATTATATAACGGAAACGCGTCACACAATTCTTTGACTATGGCGCGCGCTTTGTCCGCGTAGGCGACGTCGCCCGGGTGATCGAGCACAAGCGATATGGCTTCCGCCACGCGCACGGTTTCATCCTCGCCGAAGCCGCGCGTCGTCAGCGCGGGCGTTCCGAGCCTGATGCCGCTCGTCACGTTAGGCCCGTTCGGATCGTTCAATATCGTATTTTTGTTTGTCGTGATATTCGCGGCGTCCAAATAAATCTCGGCGTCCTTGCCCGTAATACCTTTATTCATAAGATTTACAAGCACGAGATGGTTATCCGTGCCGCTTGATACGAGACGAAAGCCTCTGTTCATAAGCTCACGCGCCAACACATACGCGTTACCGCGCACGCGCTTTTGATAATCTTTGAATTCGGGCCGGGTCGCCTCCTTGAAGCAAACCGCCTTACCCGCTATGATGTGCATCAAAGGGCCGCCCTGCATACCCGGAAACACGCCCTTGTTCAGTTGTTTTTCAAACTCCGCTTTCGCGAATATCACGCCGCCCCTCGGCCCGCGCAGCGTCTTGTGCGTTGTGGAGGTGACTACATGCGCGTGCTCTACGGGATTCGGATGCTGTCCGCCGGCCACAAGACCCGCGAAATGCGCCATATCCACCATAAGCAGCGCGCCCACTTCGTCGGCGATCTCCCTGAACTTGTCGGCTTCTATTGTCCGCGGATAGGCGCTCGCTCCGGCGACTATCATCTTTGGTCTGCATTTTTTCGCAAGCGCCAAGACCTGCTCGTAATTTATCATTTCGCTGTCAACATCAATTCCGTAAGATACGAAGTTGAAGTATTTGCCGGACATATTGGCTTTGCTGCCGTGGGTCAGATGCCCGCCGTTGGACAAATCCATACCGAGTATGGTATCGCCCTGAGACAGCAGCGCGTAGTACACAACGAGGTTGGCGCTCGAACCGGAATGCGGCTGCACATTGACGTATTCCGCGCCGAACAGCGCCTTGCCGCGTTCTATCGCCAAGCTTTCCACCTCGTCCACATGCTCACAGCCGCCGTAATAACGCTTGCCGGGATAACCTTCGGCGTATTTGTTTGTCAGCGCGCTTCCGCAGGCCTCCATAACGGCGGGGCTCGCGAAATTCTCCGAAGCTATCATCTCAAGCTTGTGCTCCTGCCTGCCCATTTCCCGCTTGATCATCGCGGCGATATCGGGGTCGACTGTGTCGAGGTGGTTAAAATACATATACGTCCTCCTGTTTAATGTAACAAACTATTGACTAAGCTCTTCCGAGCAGTTTGAGCCCGCGCGCGTATTTGCTCTCTGTCTCAGGTTCGAGAGCGTATTTTTCGGACAGCGCGGCGCCAAACTTCAGAAGACCTTCTTGGTCGCCCGAAAACAGCTCCACTTCCATTTCCGTGATATGTCGTTCTCCGAAATCGGTGATGATGTCGCCGTCGTCAAGTGAAATCTCACAGATGGCGCCGCCCGTGTCCACCCTGACGCGGCTTCTTAAGAATTTCGTTTCGAGGATACTGACGAGCGGTTTGCCGTTGAGCAGCTCCTCTACGTCTTTGCCCACTTCGCTCTCCCTGAATATACCGGGGTCGGGCATGAGAAAACAGGCGGGGTCGTCGACGGGAACATTGATCTCTTCACGCGTATGCAGACCGTCGCCGCCCGCGTCGTTCCACTTGAGCGACGCTATGATACGGCTGCCTTCCATGCGGACGCGGAACGCTATATCGTTCTCGGACAGCACATAGTCTTCCGTATCGAAGTACGCGGCTTTCATAAATACCTGTTCGCGGGTACCCTTTTCCTCAACGCCCGTTACAATGTCGTCGTCCAAAATGACCGTCAGCAATTCTTTATCGCGTATCTTATATTTCAATTCGATTTCCAACGCGTATTACCTCCTACATATCACAACGAAGGCATTATAACATATACCGGGCCCATATGCAAGATTTTAAGAAGATAAAATGAAATTTAATGAAAAGATGTGCAATATTGTAATTTATTAAAGATGTGCCGGAGAAGGAAAGCCGCACAACGCCGCCCGGATTGGCAGATTTCTGCAATCCGGGCGGCGCGGCTATAAATATCATCTGCTTTGCGAACGCCGAGCCGAGAAGCGCCGATCCGGCTTCCGGAACGGCGGGCGCGAAAACTATTTGACGTTCTTTACAGCGTCCTTAAGTGACTGTTCGAATATGTCGAGACCCGCGTCAAGCTGAGCGTCCGTAACGCAGAGCGGACACAGGAAGCGGATCGCGTTGCCGTAGGTTCCCGCGCTTTCGAGCACGAGCCCGCGCGTCCAGGCGCCCGCCACAATGGCGTTCACTATCTCGGCGAACGGCTCTTTACCCGCCTTGGTTTTGACAAATTCGATGCCGAGCATGGCGCCGACGCCTCTGACGTCTCCGACACATTCGTATGTGTTCTTCCACTCGTTGAAACGCTTCACGCACTTGTCGGCGATTTTCAGAGCCTTGCCGGGATAATCCTCTTTCTTCATTACTTCGAGAACCTTCAGCGCGGACGCGACGGCGACGGCGTTACCGCAATATGTGCCGCCTATGGTGCCTCCCGGCGTACCGTCGAATATCTCCTTGCGGGCGACGACGGCGCTGAGCGGCAGTCCGCCCGCGATGGATTTTGCCATGGTTATGATGTCGGGAGCGCAGCCGGCCTCTTTATAATATTCGGAAGCAAACATACGGCCCGAGCGCGCGAAGCCCGTCTGAACTTCGTCCGTAACCATCATTATGCCGTGCTTGTCGCATATGGCTCTGACCGCTTTGACCCACTCAATAGGCGCCGGGACAAAGCCGCCCTCGCCCTGCACGGGTTCGAACACGATAGCCGCCACGTACTGGGCCGGCGAAACCTCGATAAACACTTCCTCCAACTTGCTGACATAGTAAGCGACGGCATCCGCCTCGCTCATGCCGGCGGGTCTCCTGTACACGTTCGGAAACTCCACCCTGTAGACGCCGTCCGGGAAAGGCCCCATGCCGACCGCGTAGGCTTTCTTGGCCGTCATCGTCATCGTGAGCATTGTGCGTCCGTGGAAAGCGCCCGTAAACACTATGATATTCGGTCTGCCCGTGAATCCCCTTGATATCTTGACCGCGTTCTCGTCGGCTTCGGCGCCGCTGTTTACGAACATAGTATTCCTGACGTCCCCCTTAACGGGCGCGACGGCGTTCAGGGCTTCCGCCAAATTCAGATAACCTTCGTGAGTCGTGATGTTCATCATGGAATGAAAATATTTTTCGGATTGTTCCTTCACGGCCGCAATAAGCTCGGGATGACTGTAGCCGATATTCATTACACCCACTCCCCCGACCCAATCAAGAAAGATATTCCCGTCTATATCCTCGAACATGGCGCCCTCGCCGCGCTTTATGACAAGCGGATAGATGGACTTGATGCCTACCGGGATAACGCGGGATCTCTTCTCAAGCGCCGCCTTTGCCTTGGGGCCCGGCAAAGCTGTTGTTACTTTCGGTAAAGATTCTCTCAATGACATTGTTAATACCTCCTTCTGTTATACGTGATTTTTCCGAATACTGCAAACCCAAAGGCCTAAAACTACATGAGGTCAAGCTCCGTCAGTCTGCGATACAGCGTCGCCCTCGATATCCCAAGTTCTTTCGCTATGGCGTTCTTGGCGCGGCCGTCTCCGCCGTATTGCTTAAGCTTTGCCTTTATCAGCTCCTTTTCGTACAAACGGAGCCGCTCCGAAAGCGAAACTTCCTCTTTGGCCGCCGAAGCCGCTCCGCCGTCGCGCATAAGCCGCGCGGGTACGGCGTCCGTGTCTATCCTGTCGCCGTGCGCCATGTTGACCCCGTATTCCACAGCGTTTTCAAGCTCTCTGACGTTGCCCGGCCAATCGTAGTTTTCGTACACGCTCTCGGCCCGATCCGTGAATCCCACGATTTTCTTGCTCATAAAAGCGTTGTATTTGTCCAGAAAATAGTCCGTCAAAAGACGAATATCCTCACGTCTGCCCCTTAGCGGCGGCGCCGTAAGAGGTATAACGCTGAGACGGTAATACAGGTCTTCCCTGAACTCACCGCGGCGAATCATCGCTTCGAGATCCTTGTTTGTAGCCGCGATGACGCGTACATCCACGATAACGGTCTTACTGCCGCCCACGCGCTCAAAACGCATATTCTGCAGCACATGCAATATCTTCACTTGAAGATGCAACGGCATATCCCCTATCTCGTCAAGGAATATGGTGCCGCCGTCCGCCAATTCGAATTTTCCGGCCTTGCCGTTCTCGCTCGCGCCCGTGAACGCGCCTTTTTCGTAGCCGAACAACTCGCTCTCAAGCAGGTTTTCGGGTATCGCGCCGCAGTTGACGGTTACAAACGGGCCGCTGTTGCGCAGACCGGAATAATGTATGGCTTTCGCGAACATCTCTTTGCCCGTGCCGCTCTCGCCCGTTATAAGAACCGTGGAGCTGCCGCGAGCCGTTATCAGCGCCTGATTCTTTATGCGCCGCATGGCTTCGCTGTCGCCTATGATATCGTCAAACGTGTATTTGAGCGCGCCCGTGTTAATACTGTAGACGAGCTTTTTAGCCTCTTCTATATCCCTGAACGATATCACGACGCCCTTGGCTTCCTCACCGCTGAAATAGGGTTTGGCGGTCACTATGAAATGACGCGTACCCATCCACGTCTTATAAACCTCTTCTCGTTCAGTATAACCTTTTCCTGTCTTGATAACGTCAAGCGCCGGCGCTCCGAGCATGTATTTGCTGATATGACTGCCGATGATATCGCCCCTTAATACGGAAAACAGATTCTCGGCCGTGTTATTGCAGTGCTTGATATAACCGTTGCGATCAACGTCGAATATACCCTCGTGCGTAGTTTCTATAACCGTCGTCAACTCGTTCATGGCGCTCTCGGCGGCGTTCAGCAGCGCCCGCTGATCGGCTTTCGCCGCAAGCAGGTCGGCCATCTTTTCGACAAAGGTAGCCATGCTTCCGTGCCGGTCGCGCAGTATGTCCCTCTGCTCTTCCCGGACAGCCACAAGCCCTATAACGCCTATGACGGCGCCGTGAAGTTTGATGGGCGTACATATTTCGGCAAGCTCACGCGCCGCGCCCGTGAGCAGCGACGCGCCGTAATTCGGATACTTGCCCGTGTCCTCTATATACGCGGTCACATCGCTTCGCAGCATTCGCGCGTACAAATATTCCCCGTCAAGTTTGCCCGATTCTTCCTTTGCGCCCACCTTGTCGCGATACGCGCCGGTTCCTCCGATCAGCGTAAGCTCATCGTCGACAATTTCTACCTCTACGCCTATAGCTATGGATATAGCCTCGGCCACCTGTTGCACGCCGGTTGAAATGTCCTTAAGTAACGACATTGGTATGCCTCTTACTAACGCTGCGGCCTCTGCGGTTTAATATACCGTGACCGGTCTTGATTAAACCTTTGAGCAGTAATATTATACCGGAGATACCCGCGTCTTTCTACGTATTTTGCTTGTTTTTCTGAAATAACACAATTCCGGCAAGTTGAAAATTTCTGAATTATTCGGCTGTTCCGGTATTTTCGAGACTCACCGCCGAACCCAAGCGCAGTGTATCCTTCTCCAATACACGCACGGCGTCGCCTATCTCAATAACACGCTCGGGCGGCAGATTCGCGCCGAATACCAAGCTTGTATTGTACAATATGCTCTCGATGGCGCCGTGTATCGACGCCAATTTTTCCCTGACGGATGAAAGCTGCTCTTGTTCCGCGAAGCTTCGCCGTATATCATGACCTGTTATGGCGGCGCCTCGGTTCAGATCAAATTCGGAAACGCATTCCACCGCCGTTGTTTCATGGCCGAGCTCCTGTTTTATACCTGCGGCGAGAGCGCGTTTTTGGTCAAGTTCGCCGTGAACGAGGAATATCATCTCGGGTTCGGTGTGAAAGCCGGAAATCCAATCCATAAGACCGTCGCGATCAGCGTGACCCGAAAAGCCCTCAAGGTTGTATATATCCGCGTTCACGCATATTTCTTCCCCGAACAGCGTCACATTTTTCAAACCGTCAAGCAGCGCGCGTCCGAGCGTGCCCTCGGCCTGATAACCGACGAACACTATGCTCGATTTGGGATTCCACAGGTGATGCTTGAGGTGATGCCGTATACGGCCGGCTTCGCACATGCCGCTTGCGGACAGTATGACCTTAGGCTCCTCGCGGTCGTTCAAGGCTCGCGATTCATCGCTTGTGCGCGTGAAACGCAGATTCTTGAAGTCAAGAGGATTGTCGCCTTTCAATATATAATTCTTTGTCTCGTCGTCGAATACCTGCGCGTTCCTGCGAAAGACCTCCGTCGCGGTCGTAGCCATGGGGCTGTCCACATAGAACATGATGTCGTCAAGCTCGCGCCGCGCCCCTTCGTTCTTCTCATAATAACGGTTGAACTCGAATATCAGCTCCTGTGTTCTCCCCACGGCAAATGACGGAATCACGACTGTTCCGCCCTTTCGCGCCGTGCTCAGCACTATATCCATGAGACGGTCTACGCCCATGTCCAAAGACCCGTGGCGCCTGTTCCCGTACGTGCTCTCCATGACGACGTAATCGGCTTTTTTGATGATCTTGGGATTGCGCAGAATCGGACGGTTCGCAACGCCGAGGTCGCCCGAATAGACCAACTTTGTCGTGCGTCCGTCCTCTTCCGCCCAAAGCTCCGTGATCGCCGAACCGAGAATATGACCGGCCTCATTAAACACGAATCTCACCTTGTCGTTCGGCTCTGTCAATTGATCGTACATAACGGGCGCAAGATACTTAAGCGCGTTTTCAACGTCTTTTACCGTATACAGCGGCGAACTGAGCTGTTTTCCCGCGCGCTCGGCCTTACGGTTCTTCCATTCGGTTTCTTTCTCGTGAATGTAGCCGCTGTCCATAAGCATCACGCGCGCCAAGTCCGCCGTGGCGTCCGTGCAATATATTTTGCCGGAAAAACCCCTCTTGACGAGCAGGGGTATACGCCCGCAGTGGTCGATATGCGCGTGGCTGAGCAACAGGAAGTCTATATCGGCGGGATTAAACGGAAATTCCTCGAAATTGAGCGCCTCGCTCGCCTTTGATCCTTGAAATTGTCCGCAGTCCAACAACACATTAAATCCGTCCCCGGAAACAAGGTGGCAAGAACCGGTAACGGAGGTCGCCGCTCCGCAAAACTTTATCTTCATGTTGCTCCTCTCATGTTTACAATATGCGCAGCCGGAGAGCGTTTTAATCAATAATGACCGCTTTACGGTCATTATATCATAGCAATATGTCTCGCGAAAGTATAATATTCGCGAATCGAACGAATCGAACCTTGCCCAAAAACCAATAATATGATAAACTCTTAGGAAACAACACGTTTTTTGTTAACCCTTACAGGAGAAAGAGCATACCATGGTACGCAAAAGAGCAATCGTAATCCTATTTATATTGTGCTTTACGGCGGCGCTGTACGGCTGCGCCCCGACCGAGCCTGAGTACGACGACGCGGGCGAACTCGTCATACCCGTCAGGGTCACCCTGACGATGGAACGGGCGCTCAAAAATGTAAAATCGGGCGGCAGCAGCCTGAACGGCAAATTCGCGAACTGGCACAGGGATATGATAGCCTCGGGGCTCGAAACCGACTATACCCGGTACTATGAGCGTCTTGATACACTCAACGATATGCGCATAGGTTCAGGCGCCCGCAACGCGTATATACTCTACGACTACGACGCGGAAAACGATGAGTATATCGTCAGCATGAGCGTTTCAAGATACGACCCGCCGTTGTACAGTTTCAACTCGAGACGCGAAGCCACGCATGCGATACGCGAGGCGTTCGAAGGACGGGGAACCGCCGAAATATTCGCGTGGGAGAACGACGAGGGCGCCCCGTTCCTGTCGGCTTTTATGCCCATCTATGACGGAAACGCCGATATTATCGCCGTGCTCGGATTGGATATGCCCGCGCCGTCCGTGCTTGAGTTTCCCGCGTGGGATCGCGACAGCGCGAGATGGAACGGTTTGACGGAATGAGCGCGGTTCACAGCGCTTTTGAGGGCATACCTATTGGGGGGGGGAGACCTATGAAATATCCCTGTTACATGTCGACGCTCGGATAGATAACGACCGTTTCCCGCGAATCCGCCGCCGCGACCGTCAGCGCTTCCGTATCGAGCTTTTCTTCGGATCGCAGTATATTCTTGAGTTTGGGCTTCGTGACGGGATGCTTGGGGAGAAACACCGTGCAGCAATCCTCATACGGCAGTATAGACGTCTCGTATGTTCCTATCTCCTTCGCCTTTTCTATTATTTCGATCTTGTCGAACGCGATGAGCGGACGCATGACCGGCAGTCCGGTCGCGGCGTCCGTTACGGACAGCGCCTCAGCCGTCTGACTGGCCACCTGACCGAGATTTTCACCTGTGATCAAAGCGCCGCAAGCCGTTTCGACCGCTACCCTTTCGGATATGCGCATCATGAAACGCCTGAGCAATATCGTCATTTCTTCTTCGGGACAGCGCTCCGCTATTACCTCCTGTATAGGCAGCATGTTGATAACGTGCATATCGAAGCGACCGCAGTAGACGGCAAGCATACCCGCGAGCGTCTCTGCTTTTTCGCGGGCTCTCTCGCTCGTATACGGGAATGAATGAAAGTGTACGGCGTCAACGCGCATACCGCGCCGAGCCATCATAAATGTGGCGACGGGGCTGTCTATACCGCCCGAGAGCAGCGACAGACCTTTACCGTTCGTACCGAGCGGCAGACCGCCGAATCCCGGTATCTTCCTGTCGTATAAATACGTGCAATCCTTGCGCACATCCACGAAGAGCCTGCAATCGGGCTTGTGTACGTCCACATGGAGATTGTCGCAGACTTTGAGCACATACGCGCCGACACGACTTGCAATCTCAGGAGATTTGACCGGGAAGCGCTTGTCTGCTCGCTTGGCTTCCACTTTGAAAGTCTTGATTCCGTCACGCTCCGCTCTTGCGCGCAGAAAATCGACGGCGGCGGCGCCTATGGCGTCGAGCTCGGACGCCGTTTCCTCTGCGGGGCTTACGGACGCGACGCCGAATACCTTTGTGATGACCGCTATGATTTCCTCGCGGGTATAGCCGCGCTCAGCGCGCACGAATATGAGACCGTCTTCCCGCCTGACGTCCGTGTTCCCGTATCCGCGCAGCAGCTTCTTCACGCGCTCCGCCAACATACGTTCAAAGTACGGCTTATTCAAGCCCTTGAGCGCCACTTCGCCGCATCTTACTATAAATATATTACGGTTATCCATATATCACCCTAAATGTTACTACTCAACCGACCGAAGAACGGTCGGTTGAGTAGTTTTGATTATATGCAGTTTTGATTATATATTGACGCTTAGGCCGGATTATCTGTACCGGCCGAGATTGCGAAAGCGCCGGACACAGGAACATACGGCCTCCGCCGCGCGATCCATTTCCTCTTCCGTATTGAAATCCCCCAAGCTGAAACGTATCGCGCCTTCGCTTTCCGCCGCGGAGAGTCCCATAGCCGCAAGCACCCGGCTTCCGCCTTTCTTCTTGGATGAACAGGCGGCGCCCGTAGAAACAAATACGCCGTGCCGCTCGAGATCATGCAAGAGAACCTCGCCCTTCACGCCGAGAAAACTTATATTCAAAATATGCGGAACGGCGTCCGTTCCGCAAGATCCGTTCAACTTTATATCATCTACGCCCGCGCTTATCCCCTCGAGCAAACGCCGCTTGCACGCGGCGATCCGCTCCGCGCGCGCGTTCGGGTCGCGGCCGGCCATAAGCGCGGCCAAACCGAAACCCGCTATGGCGGGTACATTCTCCGTGCCCGAGCGCAGCCCTCGCTCCTGTCCGCCGCCGACTATCAGCGGTTCTATGCGGGCGTCGCGCGCGACAAACAGGGCGCCGGCGCCTTTGGGCCCGTGCAGTTTGTGAGCGCTCACAGAAATGAAATCCGCGCGGCGCGCCAATGACGCTACGGACAATTTGCCGAAGGACTGTACGGCGTCAACATGTACGCCTATGCGTCTGCCGGCGCGTCTCCCGCAGGCCTCGGCAATATCGAAAACGGCGTCTGTAGGCTGAATGACGCCGGTTTCGTTGTTCACATGAATGCAGGATATAAGGACGGTATTATCGTTCGCCAAGGCCTCCACGGACGCGGGTATAACGCGCCCGTCCGAGTCCACGTCGGCATAGACTATATCGAAGCCTTCCGCAGCAAGCGCCGCGCAGCTTTCGAGCACTGAGGGATGTTCGGCCCGCGTCGTGATAACGCGCCGGCCCTGTCTGCGGCGTGATAACGCGCCGCGTATAATAGCGGTATTGTTGGATTCGGTGCCTCCCGACGTAAAGATCACGCAAGCGGTCTTTGCGCCGAATACGGCCGCCACCCTTCCGCGCGCCTCGCGCACGATCCGCTCGGCCGCAAGCCCCGCGCCGTGAAGCGAGGACGGATTGCCGTAGCTTTCACGCATGACCGAGACCATGTATTCGATCACTTCGTCATGCGGCTTTGTGGTAGCGCTGTTGTCCAAATAAATATTCATCGTCAAACTGTACCGTGCGTCCGCGCAAACTATTTCGCGTAATCGACGGCGCGCGTCTCACGTATGACGTTGACTTTGATCTGTCCCGGGTACTCAAGTTCGCTCTCTATCTTCTTGCTGATCTCACGCGCCAAAAACGACATTTCATCGTCACTGACTTCGTCCGGCTTCGCTATGATGCGTATCTCACGTCCCGCTTGTATCGCGTAAGAGTGCTCCACGCCTTTTGTTGTATTCGCCAACTCTTCGAGTTTTTGCAGACGCTTGATATATGTTTCGAGCGTCTCGCGCCGAGCGCCGGGCCGGGCCGCGGAAAGAGCGTCGGCCGCTGTAATCAGCACAGCCTCGAGACTTTTAGGCTCATAGTCCCCGTGATGCGCGGCCATGCCGTTGATAATCGTTTCCGTTTCTTTGTACTTGCGCAGGATGTCGATGCCTATGTCCACATGCGTGCCTTCGACCTCATGATCCAGAGCCTTACCTATATCGTGCAGTAAGCCCGCGCGCTTGGCGACCTTCGTGTCCAAGCCGAGCTCTCCCGCCATCAAGCCCGCCAAATGCGCCACCTCGACGGAGTGTTTCAGCACGTTCTGTCCGTAGCTCGTTCTGTACTTAAGCCGTCCGAGCAGCTTCACTAACTCAGGGTGCAGATTGTGAACGCCCACGTCAAATGTAGCCTGCTCGCCCTCTTCCTTGATCGTATTCGCCACATCCCGCTCGGCTTTTTCGACCATCTCCTCTATACGGGCCGGATGTATGCGTCCGTCTACGATCAGTTTTTCGAGCGACAGTCTCGCGATCTCACGCTTGACCGGATCAAAGCCGGACAATATAACAGCCTCGGGCGTGTCGTCTATGATAAGATCTATGCCCGTAAGCGTCTCGATCGCCCTGATATTGCGCCCTTCACGGCCGATGATTCTCCCCTTCATCTCATCGTTCGGAAGCGGAACCACGGAAACCGTGCTTTCAGCCACATGATCGGCCGCGCATCGCTGTATCGCGCCGCTGATAATCTCTTTGGCTTTCTTGTCCCCCTCCTCTTTTGCCTTGTTTTCTATATCCTTTATCATGATCGAGGCTTCGACCCTGATTTCTTTTTCAAGATTCGATAACAGAAGCTGTTTTGCCTCTTCGGCGGTGTACCCGGATATCCTTTCAAGCTCCGCGAACTGTTTGTCGATCTGCGCGTCAAGCTCGTTCTCCTTGTCGATCAGATTTTGCTCTTTCTTTTGGAAATTATCTTCCTTTCGCTCCAAATTCTCCGTTTTTCTGTCTATGGATTCTTCTTTTTGAATAATTCGTTGCTCTGACCTTTGGATTTCCGCCCTCCGCTCCTTTATCTCTTTGTCGACCTCATTTTTCAGCTGATGAACTTCCTCGCGGGCCTCTACGATCAATTCTTTCTTCATTGCCTCTGATCTGTTTTCGGCGTCCAAGACAATGTTTTTAGCGGCTTGCTCCGCGCTTCCGATCGCCTTTTCCGCCACTGATTTTCTGATCATGTATCCGATCAACAGTCCAACGACCGCGGCAACAATTCCAACGATTGAACTTATGAGTATCTCTATGGCAAATCACCTCCCCATCAACAAATACAATACTGCCGAACCGCCGAACCATATGCATGCGGCAATGTTCGATTAATATTATATGATGTTTGAAGCAGAATTACAAGAAGATTTATTAACAGATAAATATTGGATTGCCAATTGAGTTACAGTTCAGAGGTTAGCTGCGAAATAAGGTATTACACCTTTAGAATCCAAAATGATGTCATTCCGGGCTTGTCCCGGAATCCATCTTACTGTTTTTGGATTCCACCGGCCCAAGGCAGCCGGTACAAGCGGGACAAGCCCGGAATGACGAAATGAACGAATAATTTCCTATTTATGTATCCCGTCAACATACCTCTGAACTGTAACCCAATTGAGACAACTGCCGAATCGGATTGTCAGGACGCCTTTTTCCGAATATCGTATCCGGCGTCCGCGTACCACGCATCCTCACTCACGTCAATGTATCCGGGCTCGGCGGCGCGGCGCGGCGACAGCTCGACAAAATCAAGCTCCCGTCCTTCTTCGTCGAACGTCTGCACGGTGAGCTTATCACCGTCGACGCGAACAATCTGATATACGGACGTATTGTATATCGTGCGTTCCGCGAGCGTTTCATCCGCCGATTCATAAAATTTGCGCCCCGAGTTGCCCATTATATACGTCACGCCGTCGCCGAAATCCTCCGCGCCGCCCGTGAGCGGCTTAAGTCTCGAATACACATGCTGATGCCCGACGAAAACAAGTGATACGCCATAGTATTCAAACAGCGGCGCCCAGTGATTTTTCGCCTTGTCAGCCGCGGCGTCGCTGTGCACGGCGTACAGCGGCACATGCGTTACGGCTATCTTCCACGTCGCGTCCGACGATGAAAGGTCGCGGGCCACCCAAGCGTCGATCTCCGCGAAATCTCCGTCGCCAAGCTTCTGTTCGCCCGAAAATACCCATGAGTTGAGTACGGTGATATGAGCGTCGCCGTAATCGAATGAATAAAATTCTTCTTCAAAGCCTTCGGGGCCGTTTCGCGGCAATGAGAATACGTCTAAATACAGCTCCGGCTTACCGGAAAGAAAATTGCTCTCATGGTTACCGTTGGTCGGCATAAACGCAAGCCTTGAAAACACAGGCGCGGCGTTATCCAAAAACGCGTCCCACTGCTCAGTGTTAATACCGCTCTCAACGATATCTCCGCCCTGCAATGCGAAGGCAAGACCCGGGTTCTTTTTGTACGCGCCGCTCACAAAGCGGCCCCACGCCGAAAAATCGGATTCGGCCCGCTCCGTTACCTGGATATCTCCAAGATACATAAATGAAAAACTCCCCGACTCCGCTTCGGCGGTCGTGAAGGAATATACCCCGTCCGGATCGCCCGATACGCTGTAGTAGTATGTAGTTCCGGGCGACAGACCGGTAAGCTCCGCGCTGAAACGGCGCCCCGAGATTTCTGCGGGCGCGGCGCCCGTAACGGGAACGGCGCGAACTTCGCGCGCGTTCAAGAATCCTTTCGATGCGGCGTAACGGACGGCGCCGCCGCCGTTTTCGGCATCCGTCCATGTTACAGTGACCGTGTATCTCGGATCGCCCGTGAAGGAGAGCATTACGCGGCACGGCCCGTCAGGCGTGAGCGCCGACGCGGATATCGCGGACATATGCCACGCAATGACAAAGACTGCGGCAAACACGAACGCGAATATCGCCGCGCGTGCATTTATGCTCATCGCGCGTCTCCGTAATTGAAGAGCACCTGCGCTACTTGCGCGCGCGTGGATTTGCCCTGCGGCGCAAGCGTACCGTCGCCCATGCCGTTTATGAGTTTTGCGCCGTTCGCCCAGACTACGGCTTCCGTCGCGTAGCCCGAGATTCCGGCGGCGTCGGTAAACGCCGAGAGATCGCCTTTAACGCTTGTATCCGCGCCCTTGTAATTAGCGTAGCGATACAGCATCGCCGCGATCTGTTCGCGCGTTATCTCTCCGTCCGGCAAGAACGAACCGTCGCTCATGCCGCTTACCACACCCGCGCTGTATGCCCACGACACGGCAGCCGACAACGGCGTACCGCGCGTGATATCGGGAAAGTCCGCGTACTCCGTCACTTCCGGCGAGCCTTCGAGTCGATACAGCGCCGAAGCGAGCATCGCGCGCGTCATGGGATCGCCGGTTCCGAATGTGCCCGCGCGTTTGACGTCGAACAATCCTTTGCCCATCACATAAGCCACCGCGTCCGCGTACCACGCGCCGTCGGTAACATCCGTGTAGGCCACCGACGTATCGGGATTCTGTTCGACGCCCGCAGATTTAAGCTTCAGCGTCACGACTCCCGCATCGCTGTAACCGTCCTTAACGGCGCGGGCCGTCATGGTCACCTCGCCGCTCGGGAAATGTTCCTTGGGAACAGTCACCGCGCTGCCGCCGTACAGCGACGTGGGCGTATAGCTTGGCGAAATAAAATTGTGATTGTACAGTATAGTCGCTTCGTTCGTCGCGCAGGAAAAGCGAATGTAATAATTGTCGCCCGCCTCGGTCATCACGGCCGTCGGGGCCGCCACAGCGCCGAGCGACGCCAAATCCGGCGCGTTTTCCTGATTGAGACATATATTCGCCACCCAGTAACGGGTATCCGACGCCGTAGGCGTCTTGTTGTAAAGCTCTTCCCTCGTCATGGGCTTCATGATGCGAACCGTGCGCTCGTTATCCATAACTCCTTTGCTCTGCCAATAATTTTCCATATTGTAATCAACGCCGTACTTCTCGTCCGTCACCATATAGCGTTGAGAGAAACCGCGAACGGAAAGTATGAATATCTCAGGCTCTCCGCTTTCGAATATGCGGTCTATAACCTGTTCGTGCGTCAGCTTGCCGGCAGGATCACCGTAGTCTTGTTTGGCGTAATCCCAATATTCATACAACAGTGGGAAATTGTAACGCTTAACGCCGTACAGATCGTCATACGTATAGGTATCCAAGTCGTCATAGCCCGTCTGGTCTATCTCCCAGAAACGTATAACGGAATTGCCGGACAGCGACAGGGGCAGCGCGCGAATCTCGGCGAGCGACGACTTTGACTTCGCGTAATCAATGAACTCCGGCACGGTGAAGCCCTGAGCCTCCTGATGAAGTGTCGTGACGAAGCGGTCTAACAGCGAATAGTTGTGATTCTGTGTGCTGATCTTCCCGGCCTTCATGTCCGCTTCCATCTCCGACACGGCTATATGCGACGCGAGGATTTCTTCTCCGCCGCTGTTCGTGACGTAAAACAGCACCGTACCGACAGTCTGCCCGGCGGGAATAGTCTTTGCCGACGCGGGAAGCGCGGCGAACGCCGATGTGATGATAAGACCGCCCGCAAGCAGCGCGGAAACGAATTTTTTAAACATCATACTTGTCTCCTTGTAACTACTCAAACGTCACGCCTTTTTTGCCCGGACTCGGAACCTGATTCGAACAAAACAATCGCGGCGTTTGAGTAGTCTTGATTGAACCTTTGAGCAGTAACGTCTCCTTTTTACCATATGCAGCATCTCAAAAACTGTTGTTTCCATGAATAGGCGGTAAACGGTCAAATTAAGAACCGGCGCCGTCATTCAATTTTGTTGAATTTTTCATTAAGGAGTAAAATCCCGCTGTAGTCGATATCGCCGAGCCCGTGCAAACGCATCGCCGCGTAATACTGCGTCGTCAAAGCCGTAAGCGGCAGCGATATACCCTCATCCTTGGCTATATCGAGCGCGAATTGCAAATCTTTTTCCGCTACGCGCGCCGTGGACATAGGCGAAAAATCTCTATTTTTGAGCGCATCGGCCTTAAATTTGACTATGGGCGCCGCTGCGGCGCTGTCCGAAATCATATCTATCAAATCGTCCCACTTTATTCCCGCTTTCTCACCCAAAACAAGCGCTTCGGCCAGCATCTGCATGGTGACGCCTACCATAAGGTTAACGGAAATCTTCATATACCGCGCCTGTTCCGCGTCTCCAAGGTATGTCTGTCTGTTCCCCAAGATTTTGAACAGCGGTAAAATTTCGTTAAAGAGGGCTTCGTCTCCCGAAACCATGACGCCAAGCGTGCCTTTTTCGGCGTATTCCGTACTTCCTGTCACGGGCGCGCGCAGATATCCGATACCGGCCTCGGACAATTTTTCCGCGAACAATAAGGAACTTGCCGGGTCGAGCGTGCTCATATCTATCAGCGTATAGCCGCCCCTCACTTGCAAAAGCCCGTTCTCCTGCTCCAATACCGTTTTTAAAACGGCGGAATTCGGAATCATGGAGAACACATAGTCCGACATTTTTGCAAGCTCCGCGGGACTTCCGGCGACGCCCGCGCCGCTCTCTTTGAGCGCCGCGATATTCGTCGGATCAACATCATAGACATTCAGAGTATAGCCTTGCTCCAAAAGTCTGCGCGACATACGACTGCCCATTTTACCGACCCCGATCCAACCTACTCTTTTCATTTTGCGACTGTTCCTTTCTGCTTTTTAAGATTAATTTTTACCGCCGCCGCGGCGGCCGAGACGCGTTTCGAATTTGGCTCCCGAACATAAAACAAGGCTTATGTTGTTGTTCCTACAACTAAGATGTATTATATCTTAACAGACAATAAAAGTCCAATATAACTTCGCCGGGAATATTTCCCACCTCAAGTGAGATCCGGCTTGCCCTTAAGACAATTGAACGACGTATCAATAGGTTTCCTCAAAAACATCTGTCAAACGCCAATCATCTTGATAACATTTTCCTTTGCTCTTTTTAAGAAAATTCCATTTATTGTATTCTTTGGGCGTCATACTGTAAGGCTTCAAAATATCTTCCATATCCTGACGCTGCGGATGAAATGTACGTTCGTATACAAATTGCATCTCTTTGTCGTGCCGTTGTTTCCATCCGTTCTTTGGATTGAAACCCGGTATTATCCTGTCCGTCATCTTCATAGCTTCATTGTAACGTTCTTCGTCGATATCGAATTCATATATGTGTTTGCCGTTGCTTTCAAGAAGCAAAGAAAATGTTCCTATTCTGAAAATCTTACCGTTCGTATAAAGACCTATATACAAAGTGTCCCTCTTTAATTCAGTAGGTTTGGTTTTCATAGCGTCTCCTCGAAAAACCTCGTCTGCGCGTCAATCATCTGCTCCAAGAACTCACAATAATTATCGTATTCTTTATTTAGCAACAAAACATTTGCCAAAATATCGCGCAATTCTTTCTTTGTGTCCGCAGCGTTTAATTTCGTCTTAAAGACTGCCAACGCTTTTTGCAAATGTTCATTATCGCGCGCGCGCAATACATCTCTGAATCCCAAGCGCTCGCCCCTGTAAAGTATTGCCGATTTACCGTACAACTCTATCAATTTATTTACATCCGTATTTTTATTTAATTTGTTCGCGTTTACAGAGAACAAAGAATTTCCCAAATCAAACAGCGGCGCCGGCGAATAAACGTCGCCTTTTCTGAAAAATCCCCAGTTATTCGGATGCCTGTCCAAGTTGCACACAAAACTGTCGAGAATAAATGTATTCCATAAGAAAGATACGGGGTTTTCCGCGAATTTTGCGCTTACCAACCCATCCGCCATACTGTCCAAATCGTATTCCAAATTGCCGCTTTCAAGGGTTGAATCCCCAAATCCGGTGAATGTTACAATCTGCTCGTCAAAAAGCTCTATCAAGACCGCCTCATTTTCATGCCATGTAACCAAACAGACCTCTTGTACAGAATAGCCCAGTGCATCAATCAACTTGCAGGATGTATATTCCGATATATGCGAGGGTATTTGCTCTCCGTTCTGTTTTATGTCGGCCAACTTGAGCATGTATTTCTTGTGCTTGTCTTTGACATATACCTTGCGTCTTTTACCCGACAGCGCGCTTATTTCAACATCGAAGTGAGATATGTCCTGTATTTTCAAATCTTTGATTTGATCCATTGAAATCTCCTTGAAATCTCCCGTAAGCGTCAGATCGGTTTTGCCTTGCTTTCAGTAATCACATTATACTTCACTTGGCGTTGCGCTGTAAAGATGCGATAATTACTCTTTGCTTTCTTTCGCCTTAATGATAAAATCCAATCATTAATTTATAATGGGAGGTTATGCAAATGATTTACGGTTATATTCGCGTCAGCAGCGACAAGCAGACGGTTGAGAACCAACGGTACGAAATCAATAAATTCGCGGAGAACAACGGCATCGACATAAACGGATGGATTGAGGAAACAATCAGCGGCACCAAGAATTACAACAAACGTAAACTCGGTGAACTGCTCAGCAAGGTTAAAAACGGAGACCTGATTATATGCGCCGAGCTATCACGTTTAGGCCGCACGCTGTTTATGATTATGGACATCTTGAATATTTGTATGAACAAAAACTGCCGCGTGTGGACGATAAAAGATAACTATCGGTTGGGCGATGACATACAGAGCAAGGTTCTTGCTTTCGCATTCGGTTTGTCCGCCGAAATAGAGCGCAATCTGATCAGCCAACGAACCAAAGAAGCACTCGCTCGTAAACGTGCCGAAGGCGTTGTATTAGGTAGACCTATAGGCAGTAAATCGTCAAAAGTTAAGCTGTCCGGTAAAGAGGATTTCATACGCGACTTGCTTTTGCACGAGGTTCCCAAGACGCAAATAGCAAGGATTTTGAAAGTTGACCGCATGACAGTTGACGCGTTCATTAAACGCGAATCTATTTCAACGCAATAATCCTCCAACAATTGATACTTCGATCTGCGATGGCGGCGAACGCAATTTAACTGCCGAACTTATACGACCCAATAACTTATTTGGTCTTGCGTTTCAAACCACTTGTTACCTGTCTTTTTGCGTGCTGTAAAGCTTATTCCGTCAATAGTATATTTTTTGCCTGTTTGTTCCAATCTTTCCATGCCATGTCCGTATGGCACATTATCTGACCATTCAGCAGAAAGAAGATATTCTTTAACGGCGGAGTAGTTACCAATGTCATAATTCTGTGACGGGAATAAGGCAATAAGATACTTACCATTGAAGTCATACCCATACCGCTTAATATCCTTGCCCCGCAAAATCGGTCGTATAATCTCTGCACTCTTTGGATCGGCAGCTATAAGACGGGCGCGGGTGGCACCATCAACAATAAATGCTTCATTGCAGCCTGTCTTGATTCCGTAGTTAATTTTTACATCCCAATCTTTCAACGGAGTGCCGACTGCCTCGATTTTGCGCTTGATACTCTGCTCGATCGGCGAGAGTATAGTCCAACTCTCGGATGCGGTAAACGGAATTGTTACGCTGTTTTGCTTAACATAAACGCGCATATTCGATATACTGTCATTGTCTTTGACAATTACGGCGTTGGTTGCCTGTTGATTGGCTGACTTTGACAGCAAAAGTATATTCGTATCGACGGTAGCGTCAAAAATCTGCTGTCCGGCAAAGTCGATTAGTTGTATCGGGTTTGTAAAGTCTGCAAAGAAGCGGCGGAGCGATTTTCCGTATGCCGCGCGCATCCACTTATTAGAGGTAATGTAGCAAAGGAAACCATTATCTTTCAGAAGTTGCACGCCCTTCTCATAAAACAATGCGTAGATGTCACCGCGAGCCTCATAAACACTGAAATTGAGTGTCCTGTAATACGCAGACTGCTCCTTGATATGCTCCAAGTGAATATAAGGAGGATTCGCGATAACAATGTCAAAATTATTTGTTCCAAACATCCACTCCGGGTCAAACCACGTTGTAGACTCGTTTTCAAAAGGTTTCCACGAATAAAGCAAAGAATATCTGTTGCTTGCTGTTTTCCCGTAATTTTGAATTGTCTTCATCAACATTTCCTTTTGAGTACTATCAAATTCTTGACGAAGTTCAATACGTTCATCGGCGTCGGCGGTGAAATATTCATCACGAATACGTTTTAACTCGTCGATATGCTGAATATCCTCAAAAATCGACATTTGGCCTGTTGATTCTGATTTGTCCTCCAAACGCACGAGAGAATTGGCGGAAATGAACTTAAAATCAAGATTCGGCAAGGGCTGTATGCCGCGATTCGGTTCATCGTCTTCAACGTTTTCCTCTACTATGAGTGACAGGAAGCAGCGCAGTTTAGCTATTTCAGTCGCGATAGTCTGAATATCCACGCCAAATATGGACTCGCGGATAACTCCGAGCTTACGGATATAGTCAAATAAGCCGCGCTCCTCTTTCTGTTTGATTTCCTGCTTCAATTCCGCAGACGTTACGCTGCTGTACTGCTTTGCCGCCCAAAGTTTGGCGTTTGGGTCAACCTGCTGTAAAACATACACTGTCTTTTGCAAAATACCGATTGGGAACGCGCCGGAACCGCATGCCGGGTCGATTATTGTTAACGTTGACAGAGCGTCAACAATATTCTCATTCTCACCGGCAGTCAACGGATAATCGGTATCATCTTCTTTTCCGTAACTAATAAGCGCGTTCAGCGTGTCGTCCGCGATTTTGGTTTTATCTCGTAAATAATGAAACAGGCTCGTGTCTACCATATAATCAACGATATCGCGTGGGGTATAGAAACTGCCTGTGCTTTTTTTCGCGCTCTCACCTGTTTCAGGATTTATTTCAGCAAGCAGGTTTTCAAATATGCGCCCCAGCATTTCAGGATCAATTGAAAGTTCGACATCATAGGCAGTGTTCTCATCTACCGTAAAGCTGTAACTTTCCAAAACACCGAACAGTGACTTAAACCAGTCGTCAGGAACGGTAACAATGCCATACTCGCCGCTGTCCGTGATCTGGCTGAATTTGTAGTGGTCGCCTACTTGCGGACTGAATAAGCCGCCGTTAAGATATGGAATTTCTGAATAACCTTCGCTTTTGAATTTGTCTTTTCTGCGTCTTGCTTTGGTGTTGAGCAGTTCGAAGAACAGCGATTCAAGCACATTGTGATAGTATGTGTCATTTCCCGTTACGGCTTGTTGCGATAATATTTTGTCGGGGATCAGAGCAACACCATCCGCGCTTTTTTTCTCTTTGAGAAACCAACAGAACATAATTCTGCCGATGAGCCTTACTGCTATTCTTGTTAATACAGTCTATGCCGCTTCTGATTGCATCCAATTGGTAACGTAAGTTTGTAAACTTACCGCCGGATATGGAACCGGGCGTTTTAAGGTCGGTCTCGTCTGTTTGATAATACAGTTCGTGCAAAATCCGCACAAACACCTTATACGGGTCAGGCTTTGAGTGCAGCCACAGCCGCGTTTCTATTTCTCTGATGAAATCGTCGTTACTGCCGCTCGTTTGTATGTCGATGGCGTTAGCATCGTTCCAAAGTTTATTAAAATGTTGCAGATACTTATCATAGTCTTGATTGTCGCTGAACCGATGGTCAAGCTCGCCTTGTCCGGTCAGTCCGGAATATGTGAAATTAGACGAACCCATAAAAACAGCGCCTTTAGAATCACCGTTCGCGGAGAACTCCGGCTTGTTGGTGAGAATAAAGGTTTTGGCGTGATTGTCCTCGGAAGTCATACGTATTTCAAGTGTGCCGTCACGCAGTTTGTTCTCGAAAATCGTCTGCATTGTTTGGCTCACCGTGCTGTCAAAAGACTCTGACAACGATGACTTGTTAAACAGGCGTATGAAACTTTCCGTGTATTCTTTCTTCCTTTGAGAACGGTTCAGGGAGTAATATTTTTTGTTTTGGTAGGTATTGAGGTCAACATTTGGGTATGACTTGATAGCCGCGCTGAGTTCGACAACAGCGTCAGGGTCAATGGATTTCCCCACGAGTATGCGGATATGTTTGTCTTTGAGTTCGCCGGCCAACAGCGAGAACCCGGAAAAGTAGAAATAGGCAGTAAGAACATCAACTTTGTTCGTTTGCGGGAGAGTGTTTTTCAATGCTTGTTCCAACGTTTGTGATGAATTGTCAATCAATTGTGACACGATATGATAAACTCCTTTTTTTAGCAAGATTCGTACTTTTATCGCTATATGCGAACCTTTCGGCAAGGCGATTTGTTTTTTTACCCGAAAAATCCTTTGCAATCTCAATTGCAACTCTTTGGCAAAGAATATTAAAACGCTGTTTAAATATCTTTGAAGACGTTCGTTTTAAAATTATAGATAAAATAATAGCGGGTGTAGTCCGAGCCGAGGATGAGTCTGATGAGAATATAGTCGCCCTCTATCATGCTTATGTTGTATCTTATCTCGGGGGGCATCGGTATATGAATATCGGGATTTCCGGAAAGACTGCTCATATTTAACATATTTTCAGAGTAGTCTGTCAAGAAAACATCCTCGCCGTATACCATTAATTCTATTGACTTGTCTATTTTTCTTTGAACCGGCGCGTCGTTTCCGCTTGTATCTATCGTGATAAACATGGCGTTTGACTGTATATCGTCATAATTATCCATAATCAAATAGGCTTTATCCTTGCCGAGCGCGAATGAATAGCTCATTCCGGTTTTGCGCTCATACGTATAAAGCATCCGCGAAAGCGCGCCGTCAAACGATATCTGCCAAATCCGAAGGCTGTAGGCGTCGGACATCGGATCGCGACCCGTAGCGTACAAAAATTGGCCGGAAACCGAGAAATGCCCGGCATCGCCTTTGGATAGATAGCTCGGGCAGGTACCGTCTGTGCGCAGTTTGATAATGCGCGAACCGGCTCCGATGAACAGCCAGTCCCCTTCCTTGTGAAGGGTGGCAATGTCGCTTCCGTCCATAAAGTGGGATAAGTCGCGGATTTTTTTAATATTATCGCCGTTTTTATCCATGGAATATACATCCGGGCGGTCGCAGAAATAAATTTTATCCGAATCTATCGCATAGGCGTCGATACGATCCCAAGACAGTATAACCTCGCCGCGGCCTTGCAGTTCGGCGTCCAAAGGCAGCTTGATCAGACGATAGGATGAGGACTCCACCACTTCATTGTTCAGCAAAAATGGATATGCCTGCACCAAGATGTACAAACAGTCGTCGTTTATCCCAACGCGCCAACCGGAATCTGACGCCGGCGCGGTGACAGCGCTTTCCCGGCCGTTTTTTATCACGTCAAAGCGCCGGCAAATATTGTACAGAATCACCATTGTCTCCTGACGTGTGAGCATGGCCTTCGGTGAAAACGCGCCGCCGCCCGTGCCCGACATGACGGACAAACCGAAACAATATTCGACGGCCTCTGCGGCGTAGGCGGATATTTTGTCTTTATCCGTGATTTTGACCTCGGACGGGATTGCCGCGTCAGGGTACATCACGGTCATCATTCGATACAAAATCGTCGCTGCGTCCTCGCGGGTAATCGTATTTTGCGGACTGTACAAGGTTTTTGAGGTTCCCGTGATAAATCCCGTTATATTCGCTTTTTTGATATAAACCGCGTATTTGTTGTCCACTGTATCGGAAAACGGGTTCGCGACGGAATCAAAAACAGCGTAATTTTGACAGGCTTCATTATAGACGGAAATGACCATAGCCGCGAATTCGTCACGTCGCACCGGGAAAGTGTATTGCGAAAACAATTCATCCGGAATCAGTTCGTATGAACGCAGGTACTCGACCGCTTCCGTCGCCCACGGATCGGGGTCGTCACTGTCGGCGTCACTCGCGAAGACCGTACCGGAACATGCGGTCAGAAACAAAGCGAATAACAAAAACACCATTGTCTTTTTTGCCATAATCTTAACCTTATATTGTAATTGTTCACGTTCGTGAGAATGCACGCGTGCGTTGAATCCGTAAAAAATTATCATTCAAAATATGTCCGCTGACACAGACATTGTAGCACTTTTTATGGCGGCAAACAATATCAACGCGAAAATCGCCAATATTTCTCGGCAGTATTACGCAAATGGGTTCAGTACCCGTTCACAAGCTCCGGGCACGCGTACCCCGTAGTTTTGCTGCAGGGCAGTTTATTACGCAAACGGGTTCAATACCCCATAGCTTGCTACGTTTCCTTATTCATAGCGTAGGGTATTGAACCCACTCCAAATACTTCCTATCGTATCAAACTGCCCATCTCTCCAATACCACGTAGTTTTGCTGCAGGGCAGTTTATTTTTTCGCGTCTTCGTGATACAATCATATCATGAAAAGTTCAATTCGCAGAAGCGTATTCGCGGCCGCGTACAGGCTGCTCGACAGGGTGTCGCCAACGGACGGAGACTGCGGTCTTTTGTGCGGCAGCGCCTGCTGCTGCGCCGGCGAGGAGGACGCGGCCGCGCAGGGCTTTAATCTGGGCATATACCTGCTGCCGGGAGAGGAGAAGCTGTTCGCGAAACGCGACAAGCTGTTTGAATGGAGTTCGTCAAAGGCGGAGGACGGGGATTTTCCGGCGTCATGGCGCGGAGACGTCTATTTCATCAGGTGCAAGACGCCTCCCGTGTGCAAAAGGAACATGCGACCGTTCCAATGCCGATTCTTCCCGCTCGCGCCGCATTTTGACGCGGACGGAGCCCTGAGGATGATACTGTTCCCCATGGAGCATCTGCCGTATGAATGTCCTCTGATCTCGGAGAAATATCCACTGTCCGAGAGTTTCATACGCGCCTCGCACACCGTGTGGAAGCGCCTGATCACCGATCCGCTGATTCGCGATCTCGTCGAATACGATTCACGCGAGAGAGACGAATCGGAATTGGTATTTTTGACGTTTTAGTTGCCCGGTCGGTTGAGCGGATAATAATTATCCGGTTATTGTACAAAAGTTAATAAAAACCACTTAACCGACCGGAGATTTTTTTCGGAGATTGGTTTCAAATCGGCGAATTCGCCGCGCAGGCGTACGAAATTGTACGTTGAGCAGTGAATTCGACGATTTGGGGCCGAGATGCGGAAAAAAGAACGGTCGGTTGAGTGGTTACATCTATTTGATGAGGTACGCGATTGTATACAGTATGTATATATGCGCCGGATAGAAGATGTAGAAGAAATACTTGCTCCCCTTTCCGCGTTTGCCGTTGTACATGAGCATCGGGATCGCGGCGAAGACCATCATCCACTGCACTTCGCCGGGGCCGAATGTGAACAGCGTGAGAACGCCGGCCAAGACGAGCACCGCGACCTGAATCAATCGCTTTTCCCTGAATATGTAGAACAGCAGTCCCGTGGCGACCAGCGTCGGCCCGCCCTCGACGATCATGACGTTCGGAACCGACTGTATCATGTACATGATCATCAGCGCGTTCGGATTGGCCAAAAAGTCCGGCATATTCATGATCGCCATGGAAACCGCGCCTATGGCTATGGGGACGAGCATCAGCAGTATCGAAAGCGCCGTACGGCCGGGCTTTTTTTCGCTTACGCCGCTTTTCAGCATATCCGTGAGCCCCATGTACACCGTACAGAGCAGCATGGTTCCGAAGATATTGTTCATCAGCGTGACGTCCTCGTTCGGCATCGCGCGGGAAAGAAACAGGGACGCCACATTCATAAACTCGAAGCCGGCGAGGAGGAGGAGCATGTATTTCCTCCTGCTGCGCGTGTAATGAAAACCCTCGGCGCACATGAACAGAAACATCGGGGCCACCAAGCGCCCTATGCACGTAAACCAGAGCGGGACGTCATATACATGAAACATCTGGTGTATATGGTCGAACACCATCAGTATAACGCCGAAAAACTTGATTTGACTGCCCGTCAAACACTTAAATCCCATATTTCCCTCATCGGGGCGTATTGTCTCATTCATTTCGAAAACCTCCTCTTGCTGATATGCTTACTATGCTCTTGCTTCCGAAATACGTCGCGAGAAAATACGCGCCGTATATGGCGACGATGACGAGCGCGGCGATAAAGCTGCTTCCGAAGATATTCATCTCCGCGAACGCGCTCACGACGCCGCTCGCCACTCTGATACCGACCGCGGCGTGTACGAGCGCGAGCAGCGCGGGCGCGCCGAAGCACACGAGTATCTGCGTGAACAGCGCGGCGTTGATCATACTGTCCTCCGCGCCGATCCTGCGCAGCAGACCGTAGCGCTCCGCATTGTCGCCTGCCTCCGAAAGTTGACCGATCGCAAGCACCGTCGCCGCCAAGAGCAGGGAAACGACGCCCAGATATATGGCGATGTACGCGATGGTCGTGGTCGCGGAATGCGTGTATTCGAGCACGCGAACCCTCGTTTCGAGGCCGCCGTCCAATTGAACGCCGTCCGGTCCGACCGGCTCGAAGCCGATCAGCGCCGATACGCACATGCTTTCGTATTCGCCGCCCTCCTCCGGATAATTTATATGCAGGAAATCCTTCTTGACCGGCGCGCCGGCAAGCAGCTCGTCCGGCACGACCGCGGCGACGGCGAATTCCTTGTTCGGAGAAACCTCAAGTGTGCGCGTAAAGAGCTTGGACGGGTCGGTTACAAGGCGCCTCCCCGCAATCTCGAACTCGGCGCCGCTTGAGGCATAGTCCCTGAGCATGTCCTGCCATTCGCGCGTATTCATGTTGCAATTGAGCGCGTATTCGTCGGGCCCGAGCGCTATGGGTTCGAGACCCTGCAAGGCCAAAACCGCGTTGTAATCCGACAGCTTCATGAAATTCGGGGGCACGATCGTCTCGGAACCGTCAAAGTACAGCGTGATCGTCGCGTCCGCGACGTAATAGCGCGCGGCGACGTATTCCGCGGCAAAGGCCGAAAGACCCGCGCCCCTGCCCGATACGGCGGCCGCGGTATCGATGCCGGAATAGGTATCGGATGCCGCTTCGTATTCCGTTCGCACGGAGAACGTCGCGTCGAAAGGCGCGTTCTCGCGCATCTCCGTCGTCAGCGCTTCCGCCAGACCCATGCCTGACGACAGCGTGCATATGGAGATGAAGAGCATCAGGCACACGAGGGTCATCGATACATAGGCCGTGTTGATCTTGCCGTTGATCTGACGCAGTACGAACATATTCAGATTCTTCAGGTACAGTCCCCTGCTCTGCTGCAGCAGTCTCAGGAAGAAGCCCGACAGCGAAAAGAAGAACAGGAATGTGCCGACCGCGCCCAGAGCGACCGGAATATATATCGTATTCAACAGCATTATGAAGCCGTCGCTCAGCACGATTTTGTAAGCGAGGCCGAGGCAGCAGAGCGCCGCTGTGAAGATCAGCACGGAGATCGCGGGCCTCGGCGCTTTGAAGTATTCGTTTTTCTTGGCCGCGTAAAGCAGGTCGATGAGTTTTTGCTTCTGCACCACCGCTATGTTGAAAATCAGCGACAGCGCGAAGGCAAGCCCGAAGCAACCCAAGGTTTTTATCAAGGCTTGGCTCGAAAATATAAACCGGAACGAGCCCAAGCCGGCGCCGAGCAGCTTGGCCGTCACCACGGCCATGCCCTGCGACATGAATATGCCGAGGGCAAGCCCCATAATGAGCGAAAGCGCTCCCACGAGCAGGGCTTCCCACATCAATATGCGCGAGGTCATCCACTTGCCCATGCCCATGATCATATAGAGGCCGAATTCCTTCTTGCGGCGCTTGATCAAAAATCCGTTCGCGTACAGTATCAAAAACGCCAATATGAAAGAAACGAAAACGGAGAACGTGCCGATTATGCGAGCGAGCATGCGCAGCGCGCTCGATTGGCCGCTCGACATTTCCATGACGGCTTGTTGGCTGTCTATGGAATTGAAGGCGTAGAATATGCAGACGCCGAGAGTCAGCGTAAGGAAATATATCGTATAATCGCGCATGCACTTCCTTACATTGCGAAACGCGAGTTTAACGGACATCATTTGTGTCGCCTCCCAGCAGGCTTATCACTTCTATGATCTTGTCGAAGAACAGCTTACCCGAATCGTTGCCGCGCGTCAGTTGATGGAACAGCTTGCCGTCGCGTATAAACAGGATGCGATCGCAATGGCCGGCGGCAAACGCGTCGTGCGTCACCATGAGTATTGTGGCGTTTTTCTCGCGCACGAGGCGCCTGAAGCTTTCGAGCAGGGCTTTCGCGGATTTGGAATCGAGCGCGCCCGTCGGCTCGTCGGCGAGAATCAGCGTCGGATCGGTGATCAGCGCCCTTGCGCCGGCGACCCTCTGCTTCTGGCCGCCCGATATCTGATACGGGTATTTGCGCAGCGTGTCCGAGATGTCGAGTATATCCGCGACCTCCTTCACCCGCCTGTCTATCTCGCGCGCGGGTCTCTTGCGTATCGTCAGGGCGAGCGCGATATTCTCGTAAACCGTCAGCGTATCGAGCAGATTGAAGTCCTGAAATATAAAACCCAGTTTTTCGCGCCTGAAGCCGGCGAGTGATTTATGCCCCATCTCAGTGATGTCTTCGCCGCCTATGATGATATGCCCCGCGCTCACCGTGTCAATGGTGGATATACAGTTGAGCAGCGTGGTCTTGCCGCTGCCGGACGCGCCCATCACGCCCACGTATTCGCCCTCGCGCACGTCGAAGCTGACCCCGGCCAAAGCCCTCGTCAGATTGCCTTTGTTTCCGTAATACTTTTCGACGTTCATTGTCTTTAAGATTATTGACACTCTCTCATCTCCAATCTGTAATTATATCTGTATTTTATCCCTGTTCAAAAGAGAGGGCAATTTCATAAGCTTACGGAAATATTACATTTTTGTAAGGTGACTACTCAAACGCCACGCCATTTTTGCCCATCTCGGAACCTGATTCGGATTTTTGCCTTCTCACGTACTGCTTTGTACGTTCCGAGGGTCAAAATCCGTCTCAGAACCCGATCTGAACAAAACAATCGCGGCGTTTGAGTAGTTTTAATTGAAATCTTTAATCAATACCCCGTGAACGGGCGCTCATTTTTGTATTACGCAGACAACCCTTACTAAAACCTGAAATATATGAACGGGTTATACGAGCCGTCAACAAGGAAGGCCGTAATAAGCGCCATAAGAAGCAGAATGAACAGCGGTTCCAAGATAAGCAAGAAGCGCGCGCCCGTCGCGCTAAGGGAAAGGCGCCGAACCGAACGGGCGGGGAGAGGCGAGGCGCCGACTGCGGCAATGAACAAAGGAAGGGCGTAGCCGCGAAGATAGTACAATGCGTCCGATCCGGCAAGACCCGACGCGCCGCCGCCGAACATAGCCGAAAGCATATGCGCGGCTGAAGCCGCGTCGGGCGCGTCGAACAGTACCCAACCGACGATAACGCAGAGCAGCAGCCAAACATGTGCCGCAAAGGCCGGCATTCGTTTCAAAAATCCGGACAGCGCGTATTTTTCAAACAGCAGGAGCAGCCCGAAATAAAGTCCCCACAGTATGAAATTCCATCCCGCGCCGTGCCAAAATCCCGTCAACAGCCAAACGAACAGTATGTTCAGTATATGTCTGCCCGCGGGTACGCGATTGCCGCCCAAGGGTATGTATACATAGTCGCGAAACCAAGCCGAAAGCGACATATGCCAACGCCGCCAAAACTCCGTAACGCTGCGCGAAATATAAGGATAGTTGAAATTTTCCGGAAAATTGAAGCCAAATACATGTCCGAGACCTATAGCCATGTCGCTGTAACCCGAGAAGTCGAAATATATGTGCAGAGTGTACGCTACAGCATACATCCACGCGAACAGCGCGCTGCGCTCATCGCCTGACGCACAGATTACGGCAAGTTCCCCGAGCGTATTCGCTATCAGAACCTTCTTGGCAAGTCCGATCACAAATCGCCGCGCGCCCGCGGCGAAACGCGCGAGTGAATGCTCGCGGCGCTCGAGCGCGTCCGATACGTCGGCATAACGCACAATGGGCCCCGCGATCAATTGCGGGAAGAGCGCGACATAGACAGAGAACGTCAGCGGATTGCGCTGCACTCCGATTTTGCCGCGATAAAGATCAATAGTATAGCTTAATATTTGGAATGTATAGAAACTTATCCCTATAGGCAGCGATAGGCCGAGCGGCGTCGCCGAGGTATGGAACAGCGCGTTTATATTATTTATAAAGAAGTCCGAATACTTGAATATCGCGAGACCCCCTATGCCGGCGATCACGGACGCCGCGAGCGCGGCGGACGACGCCGGCCCTCCCCTGTATTTTTCGATCAGCGCGCCGAAAAGGCAGGCCGCAAGCGACTGCAGCAGCATGAGAAACACATAGACGGGTTCTCCGAAAGCATAGAATACAACGCTGAACAAAAGCAGCGTTATGTTGCGAAACTTCGCGGAACCTTCGGGCATGGGCGTCAGAAAATAGACGGTCAGCACGACCGGCAGAAAACAATAAAGAAACGTCACACTTGAAAACAGCATAAATCTCCAATTTTGTTACGCTTTGCCACGATCAGTCTTCATCGAGAACATAGCCGTAAGCCACACCGCGCCCATTTTCCTGTTCTATATATACGCCGTGAATCTCCGGCGAAAAACCCGGAAAACGGTTGATGCCGTCTTGAAGCACAAGAAAATACTGTCTCGCCGTGTCGCTCCACCTTTCGCCGGGCGCGACGCAATATATGCCGGGCGGATAAGGGAGCGCGCCTTCAAGCGCGACTTTGCCGAGTATATCTTCTATTTTGACGAGCTTCGCGTCGTTGCGTACAAGCGCGTGATTCGCTTCCATAGCGGAGCAATACTGTTCCGGCAGCGTCGTCTCGCGAAACAGTTTCTTTTGCAGCGACTTTGCGTCGTGCCGCCTGTAGAAGTCGTGCAATTCGCCGCAAAGCCTTCCTATCGTGTAACCCCTGTATCGTTCGATATATTTATTGTAGAAATACGGCGCGGTTTCGCCGAGGGACGCGTCCTCCTTGATCAACCGCTCAAACCTGATAAGCTGCGCAACAAGAGCGTCCATTTTTTCATGGGACTCGGCCGGCGTCATCAAAAACAATATGGAATTGAAGTCGTTCTT
This sequence comes from Eubacteriales Family XIII. Incertae Sedis bacterium, assembly GCA_031266025.1. GTDB lineage: Bacteria > Bacillota > Clostridia > Peptostreptococcales > Anaerovoracaceae > JAITLA01. The sequence continues at coordinate 33,104 of JAISBV010000105.1, read as the reverse complement.
CTCGGGAATGATGCGGTTATCCCGCAGAAAATTCGCCAGGATCACAGCGGGAATACCGAAGCTTTCATAATCTCCCGTTTCGACGTCAATGCCGGGCGTCGTCAGCATGAGCTTGTTGGGATCCACAAAATACTGATTCTCGCCGTAGCCCTCAAACGCGTGCCAGCGCTCGCCCGGGCGGAACCTGAAAAAGTCAATGCTGCCCGCTATCACGTCGGTATCGAATGATTCCCAAGGCTTGCCGTTCACAACGGGCGGGACAAAAGGTCTCAAAAGACTGCACTCCCTGAAGATTGTCTTCCGCGTTTCAATACCGGTCTTGATGCAGTCCGCCCACAGTTTCCTGCCCAAAGCCCTGTCCTGCACCCTCGCGTTCACGTCAAGCGAAGCGTAGAGCGGATAAAAAGGACTGGTAGTCGCATATAGTCTGTATGAACTGTTGAATCGTCTGTGATCCACATATCGCTTCTGCCCGCTGATATGTTTATCCTTCTTGTGTATGTACGACGCTTGCGAGAATCCGGCCTGCTGTTTATGTACGGATTGAGTGACGAGTATTCCCGGATCATCGGCCGTCAAATCAAGCAGCAGCGGCGAACAGTCGCGCATCATAGGTATGAATTGCTCATAACCTACCCACGCGGAGTCGAACAGTATATAATCGCACAGGCGGCCTATACTGTCCAGTACGTAACGCGCGCTGTAAATGCATCCGTCATATGTGCCAAGCTGTATAACGGCCAACTTGAACGGTCTCTCGGCGGCCGCCTTTTCGGGATCAAGTCTTCTTACCCTATCGCGAAGATATTTCTCATCGAAACAATGCTCGTCTATCCCGCCTATAAAGCCGAGCGGGTTTCTGGCCGTTTCCAAATACACGGGAACGCCGCCCGCCTTTACGAGCGCGGCGTCGTAGACGGATTTGTGACTGTTCCTGTCGAACAGTACCAAGTCTCCGGGCGTTACGACGGCGCAGACCGCGACGCCGTTCGACGTACTCGTTCCGTTCAGCACGAAATATGTGGTATCCGCGTTAAACACCTTTGCCGCGTTCCGCGTCGCCTCGCTGGCCGGGCCTTCGTGTATGAGCAGGTCGCCCATCGCGACGTCCGCATTGCAGATATCCGCCCTGAATATCATTTCACCGAAGAAATCGTAGAAGTATTTCCCCGCCGGATGCTTCAGAAAATATTCGCCGCCCTGATGCCCGGGACAATCAAAAGGCAAGTTTTTCAGTTCCATATAATCGTTCAGGGCTTCAAAGAAAGGCGGCAGCATGCGCGCTTCGTATTGCAAAGCCGCGTTCTCGATATCGCGGTCGATCAGTGTCCGAGGCTCGGGCGACGACTTCACAAGCCTGAATGATTTTTCGCGGATCCAAGCGTCAACATCCTCTCCGTCGTCAAGAAAAACGAATATGGGGATACCCATGCAAGAATCTATGATCTTACGTATGATATCCGTATCCCCTCCGGAAACGGCAGCCGCCGCGACGTCTGTCAAATCCGAAAGCGCCAAATTCGATTTGTCGCGCGCCGTCGTAAAAAAATCAACAGTAGTCGATGTAAATCCTATTTTAAGTCTGCGCATGCCGCCCACTCCTCATATATCAAACGCCGTTGATGGAAATAATTTCCTTTATCGGCATTTCTTTCGCGCGGCAATATGACAGCGCCAAGCTCGGATGCGCGCGCGCTTCGCCGAAAAACACGCCAAGCCCCCCGTCAAGAACCGAGAATTCGCCCAATCCGGCGCCCATACCGCGCCCGGTGTACTTCACATACGCCTCTTTTCTCGTCCAAACGAAAAAAAAACGCGCTATAAGCTCGTGCGGGCCGCGCGCGGCCGCATCCTCCGTCTCGCGTCTTTCGTCGTCTGTGAAATACCTGCGAGCTATTTTCAAATATCGTTCTCCGGCGTCGATTTCACGCCCGGCGTCGCGTTCGCGCCTCGCCGTTATATCCTCGACGTCCAAACCCACCGCCGCGCCGGTCATCAGACAGGCCCAAAACCGCCCCGAATGCGATATTGAAAAATGCACATCCGGCATATCGGTGAAATACGGCTTGCCGTAAGACCCCGCCGCGCGCCGCGCGGATTCCGCCTCGCGCCGCGACAGGCCCAAACCGATACGTCCGCTGTAGTCAAAAAAAACATCCGTTAATAAGCGCTCAGTGTCCGCCCTTGCCGCCGGCGCGCACAGATACAGGTACATAAACAGTGCCTCACTTGGAAACTGCAGTCAAACGCCGCAAAGCAGTTCGGACGGTCGCTATACTTTTTTGTTATCGCCGTCCTTCAGCATAGCCTTAACTGTTTCCAATCTATCCTCCGCCTGCCTTTTGATAACGGGATTACCTTCCCTGTTCACCATAGCGGAATACAAAAATTCGCGCGCCTTGAGCAAATCTCCGAGCCTGAACTTGAGCTCTCCTATAACGAAACAAAGCTGTTGCATATTCTTGCCTTCTATATCAAAGTGCGAATATGAATACAAATAATCCGCCACCGACTTCTGCAGGGCGTAGTTTGCCATGTTTTCGTCGCTGCAATCGTCGTATATCCTGCCAAGGTTGCGCCACAGTCTCGCCGTAATGCGCTGGGGCTCATAAAAACATCGCGGAGCGCCGAGTATCGCGAGATAATAGCTCGCGAACACCGTGAACGTATCGCGTTCCGCCCCTGTATGTATCTCGATATTGCCTATATAAGGCGCCATGGTATCGTGAAGGCTTTCTACCATGCGCTTCGTCACCTCTATCTCTTTGAACAGATCCGCCATAGCGCTGTACAGGCAATTGGGGCAGCTTATCACCTCGTAGTACATGGGTTCCACATCCTTGTAGCGTATGCGGTGATCCTCATCCTTGGACTCCTGCTGCAGCTTCGAAGCGAGTACCGCGTAATTCGAGAACTTATGGCCGCAAATCGGACATTTTACGGTGTCCTCAAACAGAAATTCCGAAGGCGTATTGTCTATGTGCAGGATGTAATTCCCGTGTTCTTCGGGAAAGAGAGGGCTGCTGCCGGAAATAGACATCTTTGACGCCGAATCTTTTTTCGATTCCGAATTCAGGAATTGATTCGATGTATCCAACGCGTCTATCCGCTGACATAGACCCTGCATCAGCGCGTAGGTAATCTCGGGTTGCTTCGAAAACACATCAAGAACGTTGGTTCTGCCAATTTCAAGAGAAATCACATCGCTAAGAGCAACAGCGGTAAAAGTTCGTCCTTTACCGAGAAAAAGGCTCATTTCCCCGAAAAAATTTCCGGCTTCTACCGTGGACAACTGCACCTCGTTCAGCTTCCTGTAATTCTTGAATGTGCCTACGCTTCCCTGCAACACTATATACATGCCGTCGGAGCTCACGTCGCCCTCTTTTATGATAGTGCCGCCTTTTAAAAACCTCTTAATGCTGGATAATTTTGATAGAGCGCCAATATCCATTGACCGGCTCCTTTCCGCAGAACTTGCGCGCCGCCCGAAAACAAAGTTTATTGTTTATTGTTTATTGTTTATTATTAATTATACATTTTCCTTGAATGCTAAGCAATACCCAAAAGACGTTATTCTTTAAACGAACCGTCCGGGTTCCGCCCTTGAGCGGTTACGGATTCTGTGCGGGTTTCAACGTACGCGGCCTGTTCTTCCTCGGAAGTCTCGCGTATATCAAGCTTTCCGCAGTCGGGACAATAAAGAATTTCACCGGTTCTCTCAAATACAAAATGACAATTTTCGCAAATATAAATCATAAAGAGCCTCCTCGTCTCAACTACAATAATAGCAGAACAAGGGTTTTCGCGCAATGCGAAAATTTCGGCCGCAAAGTTTCGAAAGAATTCTCAGGCGCTTTAAAGACGCGCGCGCGACCGCAAAATCACTATACATCGGAGCGCAAAGATGTTATATTGGAGAAAGAAAACAGCGTTTGGACGCCGGAACCAATGTCTTACAGGCGTCAAAAAGAAAGGGAAATAATATGTCTGCTCATATCAACGCCGCGAATAAGAACGATATCGCGGAATCGGTACTTCTTCCGGGAGATCCGCTGCGCGCCAAATTCATAGCGGAAAATTTCCTCGAAAACGCCAAGTGTTACAATGAAATACGCGGGATGTTGGGATTTACGGGCGTCTACAAGGGCGTTCCCGTATCCGTGCAAGGCACGGGCATGGGCTCGCCGTCCATAGGAATTTATTCTTGGGAATTGATCACTGAATACGGCGCGCAAAATCTGATTCGCGTCGGAACGGCCGGAGGAATAAACGAAGATATCAAGGTCAAGGACGTGGTACTGGGCCTGTCGGCATCCACGGACTCAAACTACGCGCACATATACAACCTGAACGGAAATTTAGCGCCGACGGCAAGTTGGCCCTTGCTGTTAAAGGCAAAGGAGGCGGCGGACAGACTCGGGCTCGCCGTTCACGCGGGCAATATACTGACAGGGGACGTGTTCTACGAGCTTGAGCCGGATTGGTGGAAGAAATGGGCGCGGCTCGGCGTGCTCTGCGTGGAAATGGAAGCCGCCGCGCTCTATATGAACGCCGCGTACAATCGCGTGAACGCGCTTGCGGTGCTGACGATCAGCAACGACTTTATAACAGGGGCGGAAACCACCGCAAAAGAACGCGAGCAGACGTTCACGAATATGATGCGCATAGCGCTTGAGACAGCCGTAGCGTAAGGAATCGGCCGCGCGCGCGTCAGCGGCGCGCGCGTACGGCCGCGATTTCGCTCTTTATCTCCGGCAGTTCAAGCGGGGGCACGACCATAGGCTGGCACAGATAAAAGCCTTGCATCAAATCTATGCCCGCGTTGATCAGATATTCCATCTCTTCCTTGAGTTCTACGCCCTCCGCAAGCACGCGTATACCGAATTTTTTGCCGTGTTCGATCAAATTTTTCGTCAGTGACTGCCGATCGGCGTCCGCGTGTATATTCTTTATAAGCATCATGTCTATCTTTAAATATTGCGGCGGATATTTGAGCATAGTGCTTTCACTGTTATAACCCGAGCCGAAATCATCGAGCGCCAGTTCCATGCCAAGTTCTCTCATTTTATTCAATTTGTACCGCATGACGCTGTCATTGCTCAGCTCGCTTTCCGTTATTTCACAGACTACGCGGGACAGAAACGCGCTGAAACGCTCCTCGAACATCTGCTCCAAATCATCCGGCATCTTTTGATTGGCGATCGTATTGATGAATATCTTGCAATTGGTTTCTTTCGCGACATCCAACACAGAAAAAGCTTCCATAGCCTTGCGGAACGTGATGCACTCGATCTGCTCTAAGCGCGAATGCGCCTTTGCCAACGAAATGAATTCGGACGGATTGTGTATATTCTCACCCTCGGGGCGCAGGAGCGCCTCATATGCGAATATATCCCCTGTCGCCGCGTCCACGATCGGCTGAAATGTGTAGTGCAGCTTTTCATTTTCGATAATGTCGTCGAACTCGCCTTTGTTGTAGAGCAGATACGCGTGCTTATTATATACGCCGAAATCAAACTCCCTGAACTGGCCCTTGTTCGTCTTTTTGACCATATACATAGCAAAATCGGCAAAGCGCATCAATTCCTCGGCCATATCCGAATCATCGGGATACCAAGCAATACCCGCCGATATCTGAACCGCCGTTCCTGAGCCGTCCGGCAAATCCAAGAAGGCGCGGTTCATGTCCGATTTTATGTGCTCGCATATGCTCCTGACGCGATCCTTGTCGTCGAAGCCGTGAAAAAACACCACAAATTCATCGCCCGCCAGTCGCGCCACCACCGTTCGTTCGGACGAGAAATTCTTCAACACATCGGCGGTAAGGCGTATATATCGGTCGCCGTAATCGTGACCGTAAGTATCGTTCAGGGTTTTAAGATTGTCGAGATCGAGCATGATAATCGCCGCGACGCCCATTTCGGCCGGATCGTTGAAGCAGACGGACATCTTGGCATGGAAGGCGCGCCTGTTGTAAACGTCCGTAAGCATATCGTAATCGCGCTCGTATTCGAGACGGCGGCGGTCAGCTATTTCTCTCGTCACATCGGTAATCACGCCGGCGCGGCGCACGCTTTCCTTCGTATCGGTGATCCGCAGCCAACTGACGACCCCGCCGTAATTCACGCGAATAATGCATTCGCTCGCTTTACCGCGGCGCTCCGGTTCGAATTCACGAACAGGTTTGAGACTGCGCATATGCTGCATGAACTCGCGAAGTCTCATGGATTTTCTGTCTGTTTGCGCAAGCCCGAAGCGTTCCGCAAATTGCCGCGTGTATATGATGCGGTTATTGTTTCTGTTATGATATTCAAAAACCGCCAACGACGTTTCCGACAGCTCAAGCAAATCCGCAAGTTTCCTGTTCGCGTCCGCAACCTTTACACTCAGGTATTCTATGGCCTCCGAGAGCTCGTCTATTTCATTGATGCCAAGCCTGTTAAGCTTAATCTCCGCGTTCGGATCCTTGCCGCGGAGTTGACGCGTCAAAGCGCCCATCGGCGCGCTGACTACCCGCGCCACAATGATTATGCCGACGACGCCTATAACAAGAAACGCGATGAAGACGATCAGCATCAGCGTGTTCACCTGATGCGCAAACCCGAAGATTGAGTTCTCGCTCTGAATGCCGATAACAGCCCATTGCCGGTTCACAAACGGCGAGGCGGGGTTGTAGACGCGCACGTCGCGTTTGACGGCGTACAGCGGCGTTTCGCCGTCAAGCCCGCCGACTTTATACAAGCCGTCGAATTCGTCGTCGGATATGAGCAGTATATCCGTTTTTTCGCGCATAACGGCGTTCGCGTAAAAACCGTCCGCGGCGCCGACCGAAAAACGCAGCGACGGCGAAACCGACTCGCCCGGAATCGCGCCCGGCTCGGCTATGGCGAGAATATAGCCTGTTTCGTTCGTGAAAGAGGTCGTACCGAGCAAAATGGCCTTAGTAAAGCCTGAATTGAGCACTACGCCCATAACGCCGTACGGACTGCCTTTATAAAGCAGCGGAACAGAAAAACAGATTGCGTCGCGATCACCGAAACCGACGGACCAATAACCGAGATCTGTTTCGGAAAGCGCGGGATATTTTTTCGCCGCGTCAAACGGCATCTTATACCACAGATCGTCGTCGTCCGTTATAAAGCCGGGTGTCCAACGCTCATCGCGACCGAGCGCAATCCGATCCGCGATCTCTTCCGGCGCGTGAACCGTTACGATGTCCGAATAGTCGTTCATAACGACGGCGGAATTCGTATCACGGAAATAAAGTCCTGATTTTGCCGAAAGGTCTGTCTGTCCGCCGTCGAGCGCCAAGAACACGCCGGCTACGTTATTTTTGTGCAAGACGTACACGAACTCGCTCGCGACCAAAGTCAGAAGACGCTCCCTGAGAATTCTGTCCTCGCTAAAATCTTCGATATTTTTGTCATACGAAATAAGCAAAGCGTCGAGATTTTCCGTCACCATATCCGCGTATTCGCCTATATCACCCCAGCGTCTCGGCATATCCCTGTCGAATTGCTCGCTTCGCGAAACGGTTTTTTCCACGAGCAGATCCACGGCGCCTTCTTTTAACTCGTTCGTTACGTCAAGAAGATAGAACATGCCGTAAACCAACACAACCTGAAAGAACATTACGGCCAAGAATGGCGTTCTTATCCTGCGCAGCACCGATTGCCCGCGGTTTTTTTTCTTTTTTTTCTCCTGCATATTCATATGTTCATATCGTAACAGTCTCCGGGCTTCAATTGCGGCAAATATGCCCTAAGCCCACAAACAAATCAAACAAAAACCCCTTTCATCTCAAGGGGTTTGTCTGGAGGCGACACCCGGACTTGAACCGGGGAATGAAGGTTTTGCAGACCTCTGCCTTACCACTTGGCTATGTCGCCGCGTACATATAAAACTGTTCATACGCGCGGATTTTCGTCGTTCCCGGCGCAATCCGCGCACATGGCTTGGCTAGGGTAGGAGGATTCGAACCTCCGCATGATGGAATCAGAATCCATTGCCTTACCGCTTGGCGATACCCCAATAACAAAGACAGAATTTGGGGTGGGTAGCGGGAATCGAACCCGCGCATACAGGAACCACAACCCTGGGTCTTAACCGCTTGACGATACCCACCGCAACACACGCCGGCATTCGATGCCGAACCGCGCCGAAATCCGAGACGTCGGACGCAACATTTCGCTTGCTGCAAGGCAAGCAGAAAATGGTAGCGGCGGGTGGATTCGAACCACCGACCTTCCGGGTATGAACCGGACGCTCTAACCAACTAAGCTACGCCGCCGTGTTGCGAACAACATCTGCACGGCAAAACACGCCGCAATAAAAATAGTACCATTTTCCGCATTGCCTGTCAAGGGTTAAAAAATCCTTTTTGACACCCAAATACAAACTCAATGCCAATATTTACCAAATTTTTACCTTGTGGATTTTTTCAATTCTCGATGAAGCGGCGCAGCATGGCCGCCGCCTCGGCGCGGGTGGCGCTGCCTTTGGGATTGAACGCGTTCCCGCCGACGCCGTTAATGATCTCGCCGCTGTACAGGTCTTGCACGGCTTGCTTCGCGTAGTCCGCGATATCCGCTTCGTCGGAGAACGTTATGGGATCGCGCGTCGCCCTTATATCTTTCTGCGACAACTCTGCGTAACGCGTGAGCATCACGGCGAAATCCTGCCGAGAGACATTCCCGTCCGGCGCAAACATATTTTCGCCCACGCCGTTTACTATACCGTTTGCCTTCGCCCACTCGGCATAAGCTGTATAGTATTGTCCCGGCGCGACGTCGCTGAATCCGCCGCCGGTATATGAGCTTTCGTTCACGCCTTCCAATCTGCCGAGCACCGTCACTATCATGCCGCGCGTCATAGGTATGTTTGGGCCGAATTTGTCGGCGCTTATGCCGTTAAAGATGCCGTTTTTAACGGCGTATTCCACATCATCGTAAAACCAGTCTGCAGCTTTGACGTCGTCGAACGCGGCCGCGCCGTTTGCGGCTGCGGTCTCGGACAAGGACGAGGAGACCTTTTCCTCGTCGTCTGCAGGCGCCGGCGTCGCCGTCGACCACGCTCCCGAACCGGACTCTTTCGTATAGTCGCGCGTATAGAACCATTCGAGCTCATCGCCCGAGTTTAATCTGTGTACGGCCGCCGATTCCTTTATGGTTTCTACGCCGTTCACCTTGTAAAGCCAACCGCTGTTAGGGCCGTAATCGAATTCCGCGAAACCGCCTATGGATTTAACGTAGGCGCCGGCGGCATCGGTTTCATACGTCAAACCCGTCCGGCGCAGCACACTCAGCGGCGTCACACCGGCATACCATGAGAACGCCTTGCGCGCGAACAGGTTACCGGACGGGCCCGTAACCGTTATATATACATCATCTGTCTTAGGCGCCGTGGGCGTGGACGGAGCAACGCTTCCACCCTTCACTTCTATCGCGTAGTCCGGCGCCAAGCGCATGATCGCCGGCAGATCGGACGCATCCTTCTTGTCGATTTGAAGCGTATATTTTCCAACAGGCGCCTTGGCCGGCGGTATAACGATTTCACCGTTCGCATCCGTATTATACGTGAACGCGTAAGCGGTGTTTTCCGCCCACAACACGCTTACATCCGAAACAGGCGACAGCGTGGCTATGCCTGTGCTCCAATCAGTCACCCACATTTTCACTGCTACGGTAACGCCGCCGTCCGCGTTCAACTTGGTTTCAATAATGGGGAATGACAGCCAATTTCCGTAATATACGACGATCTCGTCGCCGTCCTTTATCGGCTGCGAACCCATGCCCGCGGGCCACTTCTCACCTTTCAGATACGCCTCGTCGGATACTATGTTATAAAGCCAACCGATACCGGCGTCGGGTTTTTCGGATACGCCGTCCACAGAGGATATATACCCGCCGATTTCTGTATAGGTTATCCCTTTGTAATCCAAGGCGTCCTTGACCGCGTCGAGCACGGTCAGCACTTTATCTCCGTCGTTTCCGACTGTTATAGCCGGCATATGCAGTATATTTTTATAAATGCCTTCCACGCGCACGCCGACCGTGGCGGTCTGCACCGCAGAGGCCTTATTCATAGTGATCTTCGCGGGCAGCATGGCCGTGACATCTTTATCAATCACCCTGCCGGGCAGCACGACCGCGTCGTGTACGCCGGCGCCTATGAATCCGCTGAGCGTAACATTGCCGTTGCTGTCCGTAACGCCTTCATCAAATCCGTCACTGTTGATATCCACGCCCACACCGGCCAGAGGCGCGGAATACGAGACAGCGGCTGCGGACGTGATCATCAATGTCAGCGTCGCGGAACCCCCGAACGGTATCTCGGTTCCGTTGACGCCGAGCCTGTCGCCCGTTTCGGCCTTGAAATACGTTACGTATTCAAAATCCTTGTGAATCGTGAGTATATCCGCGCCGTCGTCGAAACCCGAAACGTACACCGGCCCGCCCACAATCGGCTTGCCGCCGCGGTAACAGTAATATTCATTTGAATCCGCAGAGGACGTCCTCATAGCGCGGGCAATGACGTCCGAAAGCGTTTCGTCGTTTCGGGCGGTCACGGAACGTTCGTAATACTTTCCGTCCTCACCCACGACGCCGGCCGAAAGGCTCTTGTACAGTTCGACATTCGATATCGAATCCGTAAAGATGCTTTGACCGCTCTCAATCTGAGCAAGGGCAAGCGCCGCCTGCCGCGTTGAGAGGGTATCGTCCGCAATCGCGTTATCGAGGCCAAAGCCGCCGCTTGGGGTTTGGAAGGACAGCAAGGCGTCTACAGGCGTAAATCCGTTCTTGGCCCAATCCCCGGCGATATCCTCGCCGAGCGCGTCCAATCCCCATAGCACGACGGCGGCGCTTTGAGAATTGTTGCCCGACCATGTGCCCAAAAATCCGCCGTTGGATTGCTGCGTTTTATGCAGATATGAAAGCGCGTCAATGATACCTTTTTGTACGTCCGGATATGCATTGTTATTAAACGGCGCAAGAGCCGCAAGCACTATACCCGTAGTGTCGGGATCGCCGCCGCTGCCGAAACCGAAACCGCCGTCCTGTTCCCTCGCCGACAGCAGATGACCTATGGCCGTATTTTCGTCATAGCTTACGGCGGCCGATCCGGCCGCCCTGTTATACGCTTCCATCGCGATCAATTCCAAGGCGTCGCTGTATGTGTAGTACCGCGTCGTCAGACCATCCGTCGCCAAAACGGTCGCGTATTCATTCGCGGCCGGCATATCGCCCTTTAGCAGAGAAAGTATTAAGGCTGTGGACGTCGTGGCGCCTGTTGGCGGCAGTGAATATTCCCTCAAATTTTTTCCTGAGATATATGCCGCCGCAAGATCTTCCCAATCGCTCAAAACACCCTCTTGCGCGCCTTGATAGTAGTCTGTGAACGTTCTTGTGAGCGCCGCTCTCACGTCGGACTCGGATGCCGCCGCGAAAGACGCCGGCGCGGCCTGGCCGATCAGCATAATCACAGCGAGCAGCCATGCCGCCTGAATTTTGATCCGTTTGATTAACATATTGTCCTCCTTCTTTATTGTTCATGGGCGCCGCGAAGATCAATAAAAAAAGCGGCCCCTGTTTGAGGCCGCGATCCGTTTTTACGCGGTATGACGAACATAACAGCGCCGATCTCCTCGTCGGGCCGTTGCAGATATATACGTCTTATGCAGGTCTTCCGGCTCGCGGATCAACGCCTTATCCGGCCTTCCCGAGACACGCGTCCGGTGGCTTTCGCTCCGCGCTGAGCGCGGGGTGTGAATTCGGCTAACCGCTTACGGCGGCGGGACCGCACAGGCATTCAACCTGTTTCCCTATTATCCGCCAAGGTCAGGCGGACATAAGACATTTTTTGCTAATTATGAAACGGAGTTTCATACTCTTTCAGATAATTTGGTCAGATAATTTATCTACTGCTATTTTATAATACGGACGGGGTATTGTCAATAATTACTGTAATTAATAATTGACCTCACCGTCAGAAATCGTTACTGCTCAAAGATTTCAATCAAAACTACTCAAACCCCGCGTCAGTTTCGTTCAGATCGGGTTCTGAGACGGATTTTAGCCCTCGGAACGTACAGAATAGTACGTGAGAAGGTAAAAATCCGAATCAGGTTCCGAGATGGGCAAAAATCACGTGGGGTTTGAGTAGTTACCTGAAATCATCCGACTTCCGCGAACAATTCCATAGCTTCATGTATATGCTGCCCCATGCTCTTCGCGTTCGGCACTATCTCCGGGAACAGGTATTCGGCGATGTATCCGCCGCCCGCGTCTTCGTCCCATATACGGTTGCCCTGCATCGTGCGGAGCAGATCCTTGATTTCGCCCTGCCCGCTGAACCTGCGTTCAAGAACATATTTACCCTCTACAAGATCACCTTCCAAATGATAGCCGCTTTTATCGAATATGCCGTTGTAGACGTCGGGATATTTGTATTTCAGGATCATAAAATACAGATACACGCCGAGCCGCATGAGTGAACGCGGTTTGTTGGGGTCACTCGCAATCTTATTCATTGAATAAAATATGATGAAATTGGTTGTGATCTTTTCCACATCGCGTATGTGCAGACCGAAGTACGTGTACATGTCCGCCATGACGCGTGCGAATTTGAGCGCTTTCAGCGCGTCGCTGTCGTTGATCGCCTTGTATAGCAGATTTTCCACATACTTCGTGATTTCAGGCATGGGCATCCGAAAACTGATATTGAAAAATCTGCGCAGATAGCCCCAAGCATCCTTGTCGAAGCCGTAGATCAGGCGCACAAGCTGCGTCAATTGAGCCAAATCCATAGTAAATATGAATACGACGTTCGGCGCGCTCATATAATGACGTATCAATTCGAGTGTTTCGACCGCGAAATTGGGGCGGCAGCGATCCAATTCGTCCACGAACACAATCAGCTTGCCGTTCGAGGGAACCAACTTTTCAATGGCTTTCGCGAAGGCCGCGCTCGCTTGGTTGATCTTGCGAAAACCCCCGAAGTAACCCGACCCCTCGCCGGAGGCGCGGTTCGACATAATTCGCAGTATTTCACTGTCGCCCTCGGCGAGCGCCGCAGAAAGGTCTATACCGGCCTTTCTGAACACCTCGACCTGCGGCCCGTCGTCACAGCTCTGCAGTTCGTAAAGCAAAGGACGCAACGCGTCGTCAAAATAATTGTTCTGCCACGCGTTGTAGTAGACAACTTTACAACGGCTGTATCTGGGCGTTTCCGCTATATAATTGACCCACATCGCGAGCATACTGCTCTTTCCCGTGCCCCAAGGCGAATCAATGCTTATGGAGAGCGCCTCATCATCGTTGAATATGTCCACACCCCATTCACCGATCAATTTCATAATGCTTTCAACAAACGGTTTTCTGTTAAACACGTCGTCTCTGTCAAATGTCATATGTGCGTGCTGCATTTTGCTCATATCCCTTCTCCTCTTCTTTAAATCGAACTAACTATGGCTTTGTATTAATTATATTATATGCCGGCCGACGCCCATACTCAATCATTTTTCGGTTTATGCGTCACATACTTCACCGTGTATTCCTCCAAGCTCCCGATGCCGAGTTCGTGCATGGCGGCGGCCGCGTCGTTTCCGACATAGGTGATATGCCACGGTTCGGGCACATAACCTGTCACATCCTGATTCTCTGCCGTATAACGTATTATAAAACCGTATTTCCAAGCGTTTTCAGTCACCCACTCGGCTTCGGGCGTTCCCGCGAAGCTGCTCGTGGTTTCAGCGACGCCAACGAGGTCGATGGCCGTTCCCAAGTGGTGTTCGCTGTGTCCGGCTCTGGCGCTGAAGCTGTCCGCCGCGTCTCTGCCGTTTTCCATAACATATTTATTGTAAACACCCTTTTGGTATTCTATGGATTTGTAGGCGGAATATGCGCTTATACGGCGGCCCGCCACGCCGGCGTCGTCCCTCATGGCCTCATAAGCGCTCTTCGTTTCCTGAGTCATCTGCTGTCCGGATGAAGTATTCACGAGGTTTTGCGGCGTATAATCATCCGGCAGTTTGCGGTACTTGTTCAAAAGCACAGGCGGCGTAAAATCCGTAACGGTAGAGATATTCGTATAAGCAAACCTGTCAATATCCGCGTCGACGCGCCAGACGACTTCATCGGGCGCAAACACGGGATGACTTGCCGCATAGCTTTCATATCGGCCCTGTCTTTCAGGTTCATAATAGTAATATAGCGCGAACGGATTTTCGTCCTCCGCCGCAGTCTCGACTTGCGGCGGTTCCGGTTCAGTTTGTTCACCGGTTCGGTCGGGCGACGCGGCTCCGGTATCTTCGGTTTCATATGCGCCGATATAGAGCATATAAACACCGTATGCGATCACGAATATGAAAAGCAGCATGAGAAAAAGACGCATGTAATTGATTCTGAATCTCTTCTTCGTTCTGACGGCAGACAATTTCAGACCTCCTTCAGAATTCCGATATCGCGCCTGTATTGCATGCCGTCAAAACGTATACGCGCGGCATTCGCGTAGGCCTTTTCTCGGGCCTCTTCGTGCGTCGCGCCGAGCGCCGTTACGCCGAGCACGCGTCCGCCGGCCGTGAAGACGTCGTGCGAACCGGATCCGAACGCGGTTCCCGCGTGGAACACGAGCGCGTCGTCGTCCGTGAGCGCGAGACCGTTTATAAGTTTGCCCTTCTCACAGTCGCCCGGATAACCTCCGGCCGCAAGTACAACGCATACGGAACGCATCCCGCTCCAGCGAAGCTCTGCGCCTGCAAGTCTGTCGTTTGTAACGGCCAAGAAAATATCCAAAAGATCGCTTCGCAAGCGCGGCAGTACAGCCTGAGTCTCGGGATCGCCGAAACGATTGTTGAATTCGATCACCTTGGGCCCGTCGTCTGTGATCATCAAGCCGATAAACAGTACGCCCCTGAAGTCGAGACCGTCCGCCTTAAAACCCTCGTATATAGGCGCCAATATCTTTTCGCGTATCTCGTCTTCCAATGTCTCGTCGAAAATAAGGCTCGGCGAATAGCTGCCCATGCCGCCCGTATTGAGTCCCTTGTCCCCGTCGAACGCTCTCTTGTAATCCTGCACGGATTCCATCGGAACTATGGTGCTTCCGTCCACGAAACACAGCATCGAAGCCTCAATGCCTTCGAGATATTCCTCCACTACCACCGTATCTCCGGCCGCGCCGAAAACACGCCGTCCCATCATGTCCTCTATAGCGTCTCGCGCCTCTGCGGCCGTTTCGGCGATGATCACGCCCTTGCCGGCAGCGAGTCCGTCCGCCTTAAGCACCATGGGGAAGCCGAACTGCCCCACATGGTCGAGCAATTCGTCCTTATCATGAAAAATCATATGGCGTGCGGTCGGAATTCCGTGTCTCTCGAGAAATTGTTTCGTAAAGCTCTTGCTGGCCTCGAGACGCGCGCATTTGATATTCGGGCCGAAGACGCGTATACCCGCGTCTGTCAGCATGTCCGTAAGACCCATGGCAAGCGGCGTCTCCGGGCCTATAACGACGAGATCCATAAGGTTTTCGGAAGCAAAATCCGTCAGACCGCGCACATCGTCGGCACGTATATCTACACAGACGGCTATTTCGGAAATGCCGGCGTTACCGGGAGCGCAGTAAAGCTCCGTGAGTCTCGGACTCTGTCTGAGCTTCCAAGCGATAGCGTGCTCTCGGCCGCCGCCGCCTACGATCAGTACTTTCATGCTTCTCCTTAAATGATATTTATTCTAAACTTTTCGAAAGTTTATTATAACTTTAATCAAAGCTGCTCAACTAACAACATTTAATGCTTAAAATGGCGAATTCCGGTAAACACCATGGCAATGCCCATTTCATTCGCCTTCTTTATCGAATCCACGTCGTTCACGGAACCGCCGGGCTGTATGATAGCCGTGATTCCGGCCGCCGCCGCCGCGGACACGCAATCGTCGAACGGAAAGAACGCGTCGGACGCGAGCGCGGCGCCCGCAAGCGAGCCCGCAGCCTGTCTCACGGCGTTCTGCACGGCCCAAATACGATTGACCTGTCCCGGGCCCACACCCAAGGTTCTGCCGTCTTTCGCTATTACGATCGCGTTGGACTTGGCGTGCTTGACCACCTTCATGCCGAACTCCATATCGGCGCGCTCGGCGTCGGTTGGCGCCTTTTCCGTAACGAGCGTCCAAGCGTCCGCGCCGAAAAGTATGTCGTCCGCGTCCTGCACGAGTATGCCGCCCGAAACCTTCTTTATATCGAGCTCGGCGCGCGCGGCGGCCTCGGTCGGGGCCGCGAGCGCGAGCAGCCTGATATTCTTCTTGCGCGTCAGAACACTCAGGGCGCCGTCCGTAAAACCGGGCGCTATGACGATCTCGATAAATATCTTGTTTATCTCCTCCGCCGTCTCCTCGTCTACCTCACGGTTGGCCGCTATTACGCCGCCGAATATCGACACGGGATCGGACTCATAGGCCTTCAGATAGGCCTCGCGTATACATTTTCCCACAGCGGCGCCGCAAGGATTCGCGTGCTTAACGGCTATGACCGCAGGTTCATCGAACTCCCTGAGCGCGGCAAGCGCGCCGTTCACATCGTTGATGTTATTGAACGACAAGTCCTTGCCGTGCAGCTGTTTCGCATTCGTAAGCGCGCCCGCGAACGCCGTAGCGTCCTTATAATATACGGCGCCTTGATGCGGATTTTCCCCATACCGCAGTTCCTGAAGCTTTTCAAATGTCAGCGTCAGCCTGTCGGGCGGCCCGGCGCCGATAATGCCGCGCAGGTAAGCGGCTATCGTCGCGTCATAGGCCGCCGTATGCTCGAATACCTTGAGCGAGAGACGGGCGCGCGTATCGCGCGACACGCCGCCTGATTTCAGCTCGGAAATGACCGTTCCGTAATCGGACGGATCGCACAAAACCGTTACGTCCTCGCAGTTCTTCGCGGCCGAACGCAGCATAGCCGGCCCGCCGATGTCTATATTCTCTATGGCTTCCTCCCGCGTTACCCCGGGCGTCATTATAGTTTCTTTGAACGGATACAGGTTGATCGCGACCAGATCTATCGTTCCGATCCCAAGCTCCGCAAGCCTGTTCATATGCTCGTCATTGCCGCGCACAGCGAGAATGCCGCCGTGTACGGCGGGATGCAGCGTCTTGACCCTGCCGCCAAGGCACTCAGGAAAGCCTGTGATTTCAGAAACGCTCTTAACATTGACGCCGCCGTCCGTGAGCGTTTTCGCCGTGCCGCCCGTTGATATAATCTCCGCGCCGAGCGCTTCAAGCTCCTTCGCGAATTCCACGACGCCCGTCTTATCCGAAACGCTTATTAATGCCCTGAAAGCCGCCATACTTTCGATTCCTTTCTCCCCTGTCATTCCGTACTGCCGTTTAAACCGTACTGTTGTTTAATCGGTTGCTCTCAATTAAACGATTTATTGCCCTCACCAATATGCGATGCTCAACTTCAAGGACGCGCGCCGCCAAGCTGTCTTCGTCGTCGCCCGCGCGGACGGGAACCCGCTCCTGTAATATAATAGGGCCCGTATCCACGCCCTCGTCCACATAATGAACCGTAGCGCCGCTTTCAGCGTCTCCTGCGGCAAGAACCGACATGTGTACGCGTTTTCCGTAAAAGCCCATGCCGCAGTGCTTGGGTATCAGCGAGGGGTGGATATTTATTATGCGCCCCGCAAATCCGCCGACGAGCTGCGGACTCAGAATGCTCATATAACCGGCCAACACGATCAAATCCGCGCCCGCTTCGCGCAAGGCGGACGCTATGGCAGCGCCGCGCTCTTCGTCGTCCGGAAATTCGGATTTGCCCGCTACAAATATCGGTATGCCGTGTGTCGACGCGCGCGTAAGCGCATAGGCGCCGGCCCTGCTCGATACGACAAGGACAATACGGGCGCCCTCTATACGCCCGCTCTCGACCGCGTCTATGATCGCCTGCAGATTGGTTCCTCCGCCCGAAACCATGACCGCAATATTCAGCAAAGGCGTACGCCCTCCTTCGCGACGACCTCGCCCATTACGAAGGCTCTCTCACCCGCTCTGCCGAGCAGCTCCGTTACGCGCGCCGCGTCGCCGGGCGAAACGATCATTATCATGCCCACGCCCATGTTGAATGTCGAGAACATCTCATTTTCATCGACGTCGCCGCAGCGTCTTATGTATGAAAATATCGCGGGAATTTCCCATGAACCCCTGCGGACGGAAACCCCGAGACCTTCGGGCAGAGCGCGCGGTATATTCTCAAAGAAGCCGCCGCCCGTGATATGAACCATGCCCTTGACCCGCACATGAGGAAAAACAGCGCGGCAGGCGTCCGCGTATATCTTGGTCGGCGTCAGCAGAGTTTCGCCGAGCGGCGCGCCGAGCTCCGGAATGACGCTGTCCGGGGCAAGCCCCATCCGGTCGAAGAATATCCTGCGAACGAGCGAAAAACCGTTGCTGTGTACGCCGCTTGACGAGAGTCCCACTATAAGATCGCCCTCGCGTACGCCGCTGCCGTCTATGACGCGCGAGCGATCCGCTATTCCGACCGCAAAGCCTGCCATGTCGTACTCCCCTTCGGCGTAAAACCCCGGCATCTCCGCCGTTTCGCCGCCTATAAGCGCGCAGCCCGCCGACAGGCAGCCGTCCGCCACGCCTTTTACGATCTCCGCCGCCTTATCGGCCCTGAGCTTGCCTGCGGCTATATAGTCAAGAAAAAAAAGCGGCGTCGCGCCCTGACACAGTATATCGTTGACGCACATCGCGACGCAATCTATGCCGACCGTATCATGCCGATCCGTCATAAAAGCGATCTTGAGCTTCGTGCCGACGCCGTCCGTGCCGGCCACGAGCACGGGTTCCGAAACGCCCGCCGTATCAAGCTTGTACAGGCCGCCAAAACCGCCGAGCCCCGTGAGCACGTTCGGATTGAACGTCTTCTTGACATGCTCCTTCATGAGTGAAACGGCGCGCTCGCCTTCTTTCGTGTCCACGCCCGCGTCCCTGTATGTTAACCCGATCATAAAAACCCCCTGCGCCTAAGCCCGCACGCGATCAAGCACGGCCCGGTACGTTTCTTCGACATTGCCGAGATCGCGGCGAAATCTGTCCTTATCCATCTTTTCGTTGGTTTTGACATCCCAGAGACGGCAGGTATCAGGCGAAATCTCATCGGCCAGTATAATCTCTCCGTCGCAGAGCCCGAATTCAATCTTGAAATCAATCAGCTTGAGCCCTCGGGTAAGGAAAAATTCCTTCATGACCTCGTTCACTTTGAACGCGTAAGCGCGAACCTGCGCAAGCTGCCGCTCCGTCGCGAGCCCGAGCGCAAGTATGTGATCGTCGTTTATAAGCGGATCGCCGAGCTCGTCGTTTTTATATGAAAATTCCAGTACGGTCTTTGCCAAAAGGCTGCCTTCATCCACACCGTAACGCTTAGAAAAGGAACCGGCCGCCACATTGCGTATTATGACTTCGAGCGGCAGTATCGTTACTTTTTTTACAAGGGTTTCGCGATCCGAAAGCTGCTTGACGAGGTGGGTAGGCACGCCGGCGTCCGCAAGTATGCCGAATATGATATTCGACATGATGTTGTTCACGACGCCCTTGTCCGCGATTTGGCCCTTCTTTTGTCCGTTGAACGCGGTCGCGTCATCCTTGTACGAAACGATCAGAAGCTCGGGATCGTCTGTTCTGAATACTTTTTTCGCCTTGCCTTCGTAAAGCTGCTCCCTTTTTTCCATCTGAAATCTCCTTATCTGTAACCGGTCAATGCTCACCTCGCGAAAAAGCCGCGTCGGCATCGGCTACATCCTTCGCCATATCCTCCTTGTACGCCTTCATGCGCGTCCTGAGCTCCCCGTACTTAACCGACAGTATCTGCACGGCGAGCAGACCCGCGTTTTCCGCCCCGTCTATCGCTACAGTGGCGACCGGAACGCCCTTCGGCATCTGCACCATGGAAAGCAGCGAATCAAGCCCGTCCAACGTAGATGATTTGACCGGGAGTCCTATTACGGGTACGGGCGTGTAAGCGGCTATAACGCCGCCCAGATGCGCCGCCTTGCCTGCAGCCGCTATAATGACCTCTATGCCGTTCCCTTCGGCGCCCGAGGCAAAGGATTCGGCCGCGCGGGGCGTTCTGTGCGCCGATATCACGCGCGTCTCATACTCGACGCCGAAGGTTTTCAATATGCGCTCCGTCCGTTCTGCTACCGGGTAGTCGGACTTGCTGCCCATCACAATGGCTGCTTTCATATCTATGATCTCCTAAACCTTCACTCAAAATACGCTACGCCCGACACAAACAATTTCTGATCATAATCGCCGGGCACATTTTTGTACAGATGCGGCCCTATTCGTTCCGAATGCGCCATTTTGCCGAGTATCCTGCCGTCCGGCGAGCATACGCCCTCTATGGCCATGACGGAATTGTTCGGATTGAAACGAAAATCGCTCGTGGGCTTCCCGTCGAAATCCACATACTGAGTCGCTATTTGTCCTTTATCAGCCATGTCGCGAAGCAATGATTCGGGCGCCGTGAAACGCCCTTCGCCGTGTGAAACGGGCAGTGTGTGTACGTCTCCGGGCGCCGCTCCGAAAAGCCACGGGGAGAGCGTCGAAGCCACGCGCGTCCGCACCATGCGCGAAACGTGTCTGCCTATGCTGTTGTATGTCAACGTCGGACTGTCGTCCGCGCCGTCCCGTATCTCACCGAATGGCAGAAGCCCAAGCTTCACGAGGGCTTGAAATCCGTTGCATATGCCGAGCATAAGGCCGCCGCGCCGCTCGAGCAGCTCCGCCACGGCCTCTTTAACTGCGGGATTGCGGAAAACGGCCGTTATAAATTTGGCCGAACCGTCCGGTTCGTCGCCGCCGCTGAAACCGCCCGGTATCATGACGATCTGGCTTTCACCTATGCCGCGCGCAAGCTCGCGTATCGAGACTTCGAGTATCTCCGGCGTCAGATTTCGCAAAATATGAAGAGAAACAGACGCGCCGGCCTTTTCAAAAGCCTTCTTTGAGTCCGCTTCGCAATTCGTACCCGGAAACACGGGAATCAGCACGCGCGGTCTCGCGGCGCGAACGGCGGGACGCACGGATGAACGTTTATCGAATCTGAGCGTTTTAAGGCTCTCCGCAGGTTGTTCGGGCGTCGTCATAGGAAATACGTCCGCGAGCGGGCTTTCCCATCTTGAAAATATCTCGCCGAATCCCATCCTGAGCGCGGGTACATCCGCATCGGCGGTATGCGCGGCGGATATCTCCGCAAGCGCCGTCGTTACGCCTATGCGCCTGTAAAGAACGCCGCCAAGCAACGCGTCCGCGTCGAATTCTTCGTCTATTTCGAGGATCAGGGCGCCATAGCGCGGCAAGCGCAATTCAGCGTCCGTGACGTTCAAAAGACGCGCCCCGATGCGATTGCCGGCCGCCATCTTTACGGCGGTGATGAATATGCCGCCGCAGCCGATCACGGAAGCGGACAGTATCCGCCCCTCTGCGGTCAAGGCCGTTACAACATCCATGTTGCGCCTGTATTGCGCAAAGTCTATCATCATTTCCGCGTCGCGCTCCGCGTCGACAAGTACGAGATTGCTGCCGGGCTTTTTGAACTCGGGCGACAGCACCCGTTCCGCGCTCGTCACGCCCACTGCGAACGAGACAAACGTCGGCGGCGCGTCAAGGTTCATAAAGCTGCCCGACATGCTGTCCTTCCCGCCTATCGCGGGTATTTCGAGCGCAAGCTGCGCTTCGAGCGCGCCGAGCAGCGCGGAAAAGGGTTTGCCCCAACGTTTGGGGTTTTGGCCTAATTTTTCAAAGTATTCTTGAAAGCTCAGCCTGACGCCCTTGCGGTCGCCGCCCATAGCGACGATCTTTGTAACAGAATCCACGACGGCGTACAGCGCGCCGTGAAAAGGACTCGCCAAGGATAACTTAACGTCGCAGCCGAAAGTCATCAGCGTGGTCGTGAGCGTTTCGCCCGAAGTAAGAGGCAGTTTGGCGGCCATGCCCAAGGCGGGACTTTCCTGCCACAGTCCGCCGAGCGGCATAAGCACCGTTCCCGCGCCTATCGTGCTGTCGAAACATTCCGTCAAACCCCGCTGACCGCAACAGTTCAGATCGTCAAGAAAATCGGCCGGTCTGCGGCCTCCATCCGCGTCAAAATACGCGCCGGCGTTCCTGTTTTCGACGAATACATCCACACTCCGCCGCACGCCGTCGCTGTCCAAAAAATCACGCCGCAGATCGAGTATAGCGTCGCCGCGCCAATACATGCGAAAGCGCCCCGTATCCGTCACCCTCGCTATGACGGCGGCCTCGAGGTTTTCCTCTTCCGAAAGTTCGATGAAGCGCGCCGCGTCCGCGCCTGTGACAAGAACCGCCATACGCTCCTGCGATTCCGAAATGGCCAGCTCCGTGCCGTCAAGACCCTCATATTTCTTGGGAACAGCGTCAAGATCGACGTCTATACCGGCCGCAAGCTCGCCTACGGCCACGGATACGCCGCCCGCGCCGAAATCGTTGCAGCGCTTGATCAAATGCGCCGCGTCCTTACGGCGAAACAACCGCTGTATATCCCTTTCCGCGGGCGGATTTCCCTTTTGAACCTCCGCGCCGCAAGCGGAGAGAGATTCTTCCGTATGCTCCTTGGAAGAACCCGTTGCGCCGCCGCAGCCGTCGCGGCCGGTTCTTCCCCCGACAAGCAGGATCACGTCGCCCGGCGCCGGAACTCCGCGCCTGACGTGGGCCGCGGGCGCCGCGCCTATCACCGCGCCGATCTCAAGCCTTTTTGCGATATAGCCGTCGTCGTACATCTCGGCGACAAGCCCTGTGGAAAGGCCTATTTGATTTCCGTATGAGCTGTATCCCTTGGCGGCGTCACGCGTGATCTGCAGCTGCGGCAACTTGCCCGGCAAGGTATCGCCTATGTCCGCGCGCGGATCGCCGCTTCCCGTGACGCGCATCGCCTGATATACGTAGGCGCGCCCGGACAGAGGATCGCGAATCGCACCGCCGAGACAGGTGGCGGCGCCGCCGAACGGTTCTATCTCCGTCGGGTGGTTGTGCGTTTCGTTCTTGAACATGACGAGCCAATCCTCTTCGGCGCCGTCATTGTCCGCCTTTACGCGAATGCTGCACGCGTTGACTTCATCCGACTCGTCAAGGTCGGGGAGCAAGTCTCGGCCTTTCAGGTATTTCGCGCAGATAACGGCGATATCCATAAGACTCACGGGACGCTCGCTTCCTTCCCCGTACACCTCGTTCCTGACGTTCAAATACTTATTAAAGGCCTTCCGAACCAAATCGGCGAAAGGCCCGTCGTCGAAACCGACGTTCGCGAAGCTTGCGTTGAACGTAGTATGTCTGCAATGATCTGACCAGTACGTGTCTATGACCTTGAGCTCCGTCACGGTCGGATCCCTGCGCTCGGTATCCGCGAAATAGCGCTGCGTGAACAGCATGTCCTCTGCGCTCATCGCGTAATCCCCGTTCTGTCTGAACATCTCAAGCTCATCGGCCGTAAACGCGACGAACCCGCCGACAACGGCCACGGGCGGCGGCGATTCGAGACTGAGAACGAGCGTATCGGGCTTCTCCGACGCAGCCTCGCGAGAATCGACGGGATTTACGGCAAAGCGCCTCACGGCTTCTGTCTCCATATGAGAAAGCTTGCCGTATATGGCTATTACGCGCGCGAAACGAACCGTAGGCGAGGCGGCCGCGTTGATCAGCCTTATACAATGCGCGGCGGAATCGGCCCTTTGGTCGTATTGACCGGGCAGGTATTCAACGCGCAAGACAAACGCGCCGCCCAACGGCGCGTCTTCTTCGTAAACCACATCCGCAGCCGGCTCGGAAAAAACGCCCCGTTTCGCGGTTTCGTATGTTTCGTCGTCTATATTTTCGATGTCGTAGCGGTTCAGAACCCTGAGTCTCTCTATACCCGCGATATGCAGGTTTTCCGTAAGCGCGCGCCGCAAGGAGCGCGCTTCCGTGTCAAAACCCTCTTTCTTCTCGACGTACAACCTTCTGACCACTGTTATTGTACTCCGTAATATTTTCCGCGACCGCTTTGGCAGTTCGTATCCTGCTGACCTGTGACAAAGTTTTTGTACGCCGTGATACGGCTGTCTATTGCTCCGCAGAAACGTAACCGCCTTGTTCGAGATAGGCGTCTATATCCCCGACCGCCGCCTGTACCTTATTGGCGTAGCCCCTCGAATACGTTCCCCTGCTGACGCTGCCGGAACCCTGATTGTAAGCTGACAGAGCCAGATTGACGTCGCCGCCGAAATTCTCGATATTCCTGCTGATGTAGGCCGCGCCATAGTCTATGCTTGTCTTTGGATCGTAAAGCTGCTCGACGCTGAGTCCGAGTCCCGCGGCCGTCTGCGGCATGAATTGCATGAGACCGACAGCGCCCGAGCGGCTGACGGCGTCCGAGTTAAATCGGCTTTCTTTCTCCATAACGGCCATCAGCATCTTTTCGTCTATGTCGTTCACCTCCGCGGCCCTTCGAAGCATGAAGACCAATTCCTGCGCGTTACTCGCGCTCAGGTTGCTGTTGACGGAAAGTATGTAATGCGCCAAGCCCATGTTATAATTAACCTCCGGCGCAGGCAAAAAGCTCTGAGCGGGAATGTTTTCATTCGTACTGACGCATATCCCGAAATAGGGATCATAGCAGAGACTCCAACCCAGAGCATCACTTCCCGCAAAGGCCCTGAGCGGCAGATATATCACATTGTCTTTCATTAATACAGGGCTTTCGCCCATATCGAGAGGATCCGCGTCTTTATCCGGCGCCAATTCATACAGCATAACGTTGCCGAAATTCGTTTCCTGCGAATCCTGTAAAACTTCTTCGTTCACTATGTGAACCGCAAGCCGGCTCTCTACTTCGGCGACCACGTCTTCCGCGTTATTTTTCACGCGATTGTCCCTGATATTGGACAGCGTAGACGGCGTCTTGCTCAACTTCAGCGTGCCGGCCGCCGTATTCACCTCCGCCGTAAAGCCGAAGATATCCTGGATGTCCGCCGTAAGCGGCAGGTATGTTATATCGTTGTACAGAAAGAATGGATATTGCAAATTGTAATTTACAATCTCTTCACCGTTCACGACTATATTTTTCAAAAAAAACGATCCGTCAGCTCTGTCGCCGGCATAAACCGCCGCAGACGAAAGAACAAGCACAGCCGCTATAAGCCATGCCCCGGCTATTCTCCATTTACCAATCACTAAATTTCCCCCAAATCATCAATGATTTTTAACAAGTTATTCTTTAATAATCACAACGTCGGCCGATTTGACCTTGTCGTCGGAAACATCGTACAGGCGAACTAACGCCTTTTCGCGTACGCTGCTCAATGAACCCACCGAATACTCTCCGTTTGCGCTTAAAACGTAAACAACGGCCTTGTCCTTGATCTCGACTACGACGTCGCTGCCGGCGTCAACGACGACGACACTGCCCGTCTTGCTCTTTATGGCCGCAAATGTACTGTTCGAGCCAAGCTCAACGGCTATATTGCTGTTGAGCGCGCCGAACGTCTTATCGACGGCGGCCACATTTGTGACCTCGCCGTTTCTGAGCTGAAACTCAACGAGTTGTCCGTTACTGTATTCATTCTTCGACGGAACCGCGCCGTTCGCGAGCCCCGAACTTCCCGCCCAAGTTATGTTTCGGCCCGCCGTCAGCGTTACAAAGCCGTCCGCAACGCCGCCTTGGCTGTCCGTTACGCGAACGGTATTCTTAAGCACACCGTAAGCCCTGCCTGAAAAACCGACGTCACGCGGCAGGATGATACGCGCGATCTTGTCCCCTTTGAGTTCATACCACGCGGGCGTCTCTACCGACTTATATTTGTAGACGGTATCCTCAAGGTAATCGTCTTTGTTTTCGGAAAGCGTCATATCTTTGGAATAGTCGGCTTTACGCCCGTAACGCAGAACTTTGGCGTCACTCGCTATGGGTTTGCCGGCGAACGTCGTAATGTCGCTGTCGAACGCGCCGGAAACAAATGTAAGCGCGCCGCTCGCAGGCGATTCCGACGGATTGGAGTCGCCCTCTGAAGGTTCTTGTTCGGGCGGATTGGCCGCTTCTATGAGCGACAGCACATTGTATACAAGCTGCGCGGCCATCCACTTGGTCGCGTATTCGGGCAGCGGCGCGGTCAGACCCGCAAGCGCGCCCGTATCGCCGGCCTTTGCTATGTAGTTTTCGGGCCAAACGCCGCCAAGCGATGCGTCGCTGTAACCGGCCGCGCGCAAAGTCATCGTAATTAACTCGTTCATGGTAACGTTGCTGCCGGGCCTGAAGCTGCCGTCGGGATAACCCGTCACCACGCCTTTGTCGACCGCGTACGAGATATAACCTTCCGCCCAACCGTAGCCGCTGAGATCCGGAAAACCGCTCTTCATTACATTTTGCGAAGGCGTTCCGTTGACTGTGGCGACGGGCGCCCGCATGGCCTTTACAACAATGGTGCAAAACTGCGCCCGCGTCAGATTGGAGTCGGGATAGAACAGCCCGTCCACATCTCCCGTAATGACGTCAAGCTCCGCAAGAGCCGACACGGCCGCCGCGTAGGACTTGCCGGCGACATCGGGCGGCGCGGCTGCGGCATAGACTGTCGCCGCTAAAACCGACACGGATATGATCACCGCCGTCGAAATCTTTATGATACTTTTAATAGTCATATCAACACTTCTCCTTTTTGGCAATTTGTCCGTTATTACTATGATAATACTGCTATTGTATATCGAAAAACGCGTTTGCGTTCTGTGAAACGGCAAGGTCGCCGCCGCTGTGCAGCGCACTGCCCGGAATGACGGCCGAAAGCAAGTCGTTCGACGCGTTTACCGGCGTTCCGGATATAACTACGGAAAGCGTGGAAACGCCCGCGGGCGTATACTGCGGAACTACGGCGCTAAGCCCGTTCCCCGAAAGCCCCGGGAACCAACTTGTGATGTTGGCGCCGCCGAGTATCTCATTGAACGTATCATTGTACAATGTGATGGAAATATTTCCCGCCGTAATGGCGCCGCCCGTAACGCCGCCGAAATTCGCGTTTGAAAAATACGCGCCGCGATTGTGGGAGATCATGGGTATGGGCGAGATAATCCTGTCGGAGAGTATGGCGACGTCTCCTTTTGGCGCCGCCGCGTTCCAGTTGCTTATGATAACATTGCCCGTAAGGTTGTACATATCGGCGTATTGAACATATGAATTCGGCCACTTGCCCTCCAATTCATCCTCCTGCCCGCGCTGAATACGAATGAGAACCGTTATCACTTCGGCGTAAGTCACGTTTTTGCCCGGTGCGAATCTGCCGCCGCCCACGCCCTTGATCCAGTTATTCTCATACGCGCGATTTATGTATTCTTTCGCCCAACCGTAACCTTCCATATCCGTGAAATACGTCGCGCCGCCGCTGAGGTTTTGCTCATGTACGGCCCTGACGACTATACTCGCGAATTCCGCTCTCGTAATGGCCTTGTCCGGATGGAAGAGTCCGTCCGTGTCTCCTGTGATCGCTCCCGCATCCATGAGCGCCTTTACCGCGCTGAGATATTTCGTATTCTGTACGTCGGGCGGATATGTCGGCGTAGTATCCCAAGAGCTGTAATCT
Organism: Eubacteriales Family XIII. Incertae Sedis bacterium; assembly: GCA_031266025.1. Lineage (GTDB taxonomy): Bacteria > Bacillota > Clostridia > Peptostreptococcales > Anaerovoracaceae > JAITLA01. The sequence continues at coordinate 5,494 of JAISBV010000105.1, read as the reverse complement.
ATGTCGGCCGCAAAGACGCCCGAACCGCCGCTTGCGAGCAAAAACATCACGACGATAAACGCGCACGCGCTTTTAAATGATTTCAATTCTCCTACCTCCCTTGCGATAATACGCAATTACTCACCCGGCGCCGCCAAAACATAGGCGGCGCATTGCAAAGCAACGGTATAACAGCCGTTCTTTTGTTATTATACCGGAAAACAAGGGTCTTGTATACAGTCAAAAACTACGGTGAAATACCGCTGAAATTCGAACTTGGGAACAAACGCCGCCTGCACGGAGAGATATGTTGTGACATTTAGGCTTGCAAGCGCGGCATACTTTTGCCGATTCTACTCGGCGCGCAACTTTATCTTTGATTTGTCCGACAAAAATATCAAAGCCATAATTATAGATGATGCAGTCCGGGTGATGCATCGAGCTCTGACAGGAATCCGGCAGGAGAGATTATCTTAACCGCGGAATCGGTCTTTAAGAAAGTTTCGTCTCGAGTCACGATGTGATCGGCTTGTACTTTCTCGGCACATACAGAAACCAAAGCATCCTCAAAATCGTCATTGGCGAGTTTCAATGCGTTAAGACAATCGCTGTGAGTTACGTCCACCGCAACATAACCGGTGAGCAAAAACTCCAACGCGCTCCGCGCCGATTTTACACCCCGCGCCTTGCTGTACATATAAAAGATGTCTGTCGCGGCATTGGCGGTGAACATCACGGTCACCTCGCCGCTCTCCGCTCGACGCAGAATTTCTTTCGCTTCAATATCGAAAGGTTGACGTTCCTGCAAGGCATCCATAATAACGTTCGTATCGAGTACCGCTTTCACCTTGATAACCTCTCCAATCTAACGTCATCAAGGTCAATATCATTTGGGAGAGTCCCGAACAGTTGCTCAACCGACGTAACATTTTCCGGCATACGCTTCAAATACCACGGTTCTTTATCAAAACGCACAATTTTGGCGGCGGGCTTGCCGTATTTAGTAATTATCACGTCCTCTGTTTCGGCCAAATCAACGTAGTGCCCGACGTTGACCTTTAAGTCTGACAATGCAACCAACATATCTGATACTCCTTTCATTTCCGGTTGATATCAGCGTATCATATAGGTGTTGTTTTGTCAATGATTCAGCTGCGAATTTTCTCTGCGTTGACAGTTGACGATTAAACGAAGACGACCGAACGGAACACTTTAATCAAGCAGACCCTTAGCCTTTGCCCTCTCTCTTTTGAACGCGACCGCGTAAAAGATTGCATCCGCCAAAATGACACATAGGATTGTAAGCAGATATGCCTTTGTAAAAAAAAATTTCGGAAGGCCGATTAAACTCGGTTTCTTGTCTTGATATTCAACAATCATCGCAAATATTGCAGTTACGGACAGAGCAATCAACAATTCGATGAGAATATCTTTTTTTTTCAGCGAGACGGCAATAATATTGGCGATTATATGAGGAACAGCTATTAAAAAAATTAACGAGACGTATATAATCAAATTTTCCGAAAAGTCAGACACAAAATCAAAAGGTAAAAGTAGGACGGCGGCTAAGTAGAAGAACATCATAAAGGAGAACATAAATATCGGAAATTCGGCGAAAAAGCAAGTAATCGAAACGGCCAACACAAATCTTTTATCGTTTCGACCGGTCAAAGGCGCGAGTACCCGCTTCAGCGTGTCTATGCGTGTTTCCTGTTGCCCATTGTCTGACACAGCAACCCTCCTTGTGTACCAAACGCGATTGCGACAAACCGGTTCCCGTTACAGAAAACCGCAACGGGAACCAGCAGGCCAATCAAGCTCTTGTCGATACTTGCTACTCCTGTGGATACAAAGTCCTCGATGGCGTAATCAATACGGCTTGCATATCCCCCGAACTTTCTTCGGGTACGTTTACAAAAACCGTGGCGGAATCCGGTTCGACGCTGATGACGGCTTCATTCGTTACAGTGAAATTGTCGTATACCTCTGACGATTGAACGATATCGCCGTCTTGGCATATGACGGTGATATTTGTAACACCGTCGTATGTTCCCAGATTCGACAGTTTTATTGAATACTGCCCCGAGCGAAAGACATACTGCTTTCTGTTCGTTTCGTAATTGATCTGCCAAATTGCACCGACAGAATGCTTCGATCCCGAAATGTCCTCAACGTACAATTTTTCCCCGTCTTCTATAACCGCACTCCCGTCGCTGTCCGTGATCTCTGTGTTACAGGCGCTTTCGATGACCACGGATACGTTTCTTTCATCGATTGAAGTCTGCCCGTTTGTTAAATCCCACCCTTGCGAAAAACCTTGTTGCACGCTTTGCGTTTGTAAGGCCGATAATTCTACTTCGTTTATTATTGCTTTAACATGGCTTATGACTGAATAGTTGCTCATCAAATCCATATGGTCGACATAGTTTATCGATATTATTGAATCAAGAGCGCCGTTTCTCGCGCTTTCAGACAACACAGTCCCGTCGCCGGACGCGCTGTTCAGAAAATAGCTGAGTGAAATTGAAGTTCCTGAATTTATATTTGTGTAATCGTACACTGCGGTTTTCGGCGTAGATTCACCCGTTCCGACAATATAAGAGTGCGGAACGATACTTGCGACATGATTACCGCTCACCGTCATGCCGCTGTGTACGTTTGACGCTTGCGTAAAGAAAGGTTTTACCGCTCCCGAAGCGTCTTTAGCCCAAGATCTCCCTTTCAGGAAATTTATCGCGCCCGAATAGGTGTATTCATTACCGCTTGTCAAATCATTTATAACGGTAAAAGAGGTGTATCTGCTGTTCGGCAGTAATTCATATGCGGACGCAAAATTCGGCGATAAAAGTCTAAATTCACCCGCTAAGAGAAAATCCAAAGGAAAGCCAAACAATGCGCCTGTTTCAAAAGCGGCTATCGCCTTGGCCGATCCCAGATACGGCGTTCCTATAGTTATTAGTTTATGTACCTTAGCTCTGTTACCGCTGCTGTTCGCCGCGTAGGAGGACGCGAGAATCCCGCCCATGCTGTGCGCAACAATATACACCTCGTCATAACCGTTTGCCAAGGTCGTCAGTCTCTCGACGTTCAATCCTGTTTTCGCGTTTGTAAACCGCCAGTCGTAAGGAAAGAAAACCACATCGTAACGCGGCTCGAATTCCGCCGTAAGCGCATTGAACATATCCTCGTATGTATCGAGCGTACCTTTGCCGTCGTTTACTACAGTGATGGCGTTTACAGACGCCCCGGTCTCATCACAAGGCAAAATATCAGATGAATCCAAAATATTTCCCGCAGTCGGTTCCCATACTCGGCTGCCGTTATAATTCAACCTGCTGCCCATAGCCCCCGGGATAACGATGATCGCCCTGTCCACATATTTGATGGACTTGCTCGCGTCGGACGTGAGTGCTGACTTAAAGATCGTTTTCTCCGCCGATGTGAACATTCCTATGACGTCTTGGTGGTACGGATCGTAATCCCGCAGTTTTGTCATAAACAGATTGAATTTGTCTATGTACGTTGCGGGAAGCCTGTCGTAAGTAAGCCTGTTGAAATATCGAAATGTTTTCTTGAACGGATCCCACCCTATCGTATCGGCGATACACGCCAGACGATAAGCAAGACTGTAAGGGCTGTACACGCCCTGCGACATGGCCGCGTCGTAATTGATTTCCCCGACCAATCTGTTAGCGTAGCTTTTCATATAGGTCTTGAATCCGCTTCCGCCCGTGAAACTCTGAGACTGGCTGGCTACGACCATTTTTTCGTTTGTTTCGCTGAAATAATAGTATATTTTGAATATGGCCAATGCTTCGGGTTCAAACAGCCATGTGTAAGAATCGAAATTGTGTCCCATTTCATGTAAAGGGATTTCCGTAAGATCCGCGTTCAGTTGGTTCATGCGCAGGGCGTGGCTCGGGGATCCGAAATACAGGCCCGTTGTGTTCCAAAGAATGGGTTGTCCCGATAACCCTTCGTAATTTATATCCATGTCCCTTGTCGACTGCAGCTGCATTTTCGCGCCGTTAAAGGGCTTTGCCCCGCCGACAAGCTCATACATTTTGTCGTAGGCTGTATTTGTCTTGGTCAAAAAGGCGTCGAGACGGCCGCTGCTGAGATTCATTATATTCGTAAAGCATGTGTCGAGGCTGAATGTCATATTGCTTTTTGAGTATGTTTGCAGAACCTCCGCAGGAAGCGGGAGTCTCACGTCCGTATAGGTTATTGACGTTTCGGCGGGCCAGACGGCGTTCATATGGTCGTAATATCTGAAATAAAGCCTGTACCTTTCTCCCGGCGTCAGACCGCTTATGGTGTATGTGCCGCTGTTGCTGTAATAGCCGCTTCCGATGGCGTCGCTCCACGTCGCCGTAAGCCAGTGGTAATATTCGAGCCTGTTTCCCCAAGAACCCTCGGAGGGGAAGACAATATTTACAGTCATGCTCGTCGTGCCGGTGCTTGTCACGGTGATCGACGGAGTCTGCGCGCCCGTCGTCTGTACGGTTATTTCGTCATAGTACCAAACTTGGTTAGCGCTGTCCCACGCGCCCGTGCGGAATGTGTATACGCCGCCCGGATTCAGCCCTGTAGCCGTATAGCTTCTGTTTGTGGCAGCCGGCTGACCCTGCCCGAGCAAATACGACCACGTCTGTGTTCCGCTGTTGTACATTCTCAACAGATTGTTCTGATTGCTGCTGTTCACATACCATATGGTGAATGTTACGGATGTGCTTGTTTTGCTCGAGTATGTGATGCTTGTGAAGGAGTTGGCGGACATTGTCGAAATGCCGGAATTCCCGAAAGAACCGCCTGTTTCGAAGCTGCCGCTTATGGCGCCCGACGTGACTGCGGACGGCGCGGGCGCTTCGGCTTCTTCGTATTCGGGAAGCTCGGGTTCGGGAATAGGCCCGAAAAGCTCTTCGTACAGGTCGTCGTCAGAATCCGAAGTTATGACAGCTCTGTTCATTACATTTGCCGTTTGAGTCGCAATTTGAGAATCCTGATATCCCCGCATCTCTTTGCTCGTTACGACGGCCAGAAATCCCTCGTCAATTTCCCCCGCTTCAACATCGAATATCGCTTCGTAGTTTTCCAAAATGTACTCGGGAGACAAATCGCCGAACAGCTCTTCGAACTTTTGAATCAGTTCGCCGTTGTAATAACCGCCCGTAAGCAAGGCCTCGTAATTTTGTCGCGCTTCGCTTTTCTGTTCTTGCTCATATTCCGTGAAAATTTGCGGCTGTAAACCGTCGCCTGTATCGCCGACCGAATAATTCGTCGCCTGTATCGGCACGACAGTGCTCAGGCAAAGAACCGCTACCACTGTGACGGATAACAATTTTCTTGACAGTTCATCCTCCTCCCGCTTGAAATTTCTTTTTTATTGAGATATCTGGTTAAGATTAAGAACCGTATATGTAAAGGCGCGAAGCCGTATTGTCCGCAGAATCGTGAAAAGAAAGTCCGAATAGGTGACGCAAAAAGTCAAATACTGCGCTTTTAAGCGCGTAGT